>NZ_JAMZGH010000001.1:0-225020 GCF_024158805.1 Chromobacterium sp. S0633
CAAGCTCAACGCGCCACCGCCGCCAAGGGCGATGCCAGCGCTCCGGCCGAACAAGCTCAACGCGCCACCGCCGCCAAAGGCGACGCCAGCGCGGCTGAAGCCCTGATCGCCGAAGCCGCGCCGAGCGCCGCCGCCGGCCTGAATCAGGCGGTTCAGGAAGCCGTGACCAAAGCCGCAGCCCAGGTTGGTGCCAATATCCAGACCAGCGTGAAGGCCGGCGAAGTCACCCTGAGCGGCACCGCGCCCAGCGAAGAAGCGCTGCGCCGCGTAGCCGAAGAAGCCTCCCGCGTGCCGGGCGTGACCGCGGTTCGCACCAACGTCACCCTCAAAGCCGCAGGCTAAACCCCTCTAGTTCGTCGGCGCGCTGCCCGTCTGGCTCGCTTGCCCTGAGTACAGCAGCGCCGACCCTCGCTTTACCCGGAGTCGTCCCAAGGAACGCACGCAAGTGTGCCCGCCTCCATTCGCCGCCCTTCTGGGCGGCCTTTTTTTATTCGCGGGCGCTATCGTTTTCCGCCGGCCCACACCGCTGCAGCGGCTTCGTCCTTGCTCATATAGCGGTTGATCAGACGCAGCATGGTGCCGTCGCGGTTCCTGCCGTCAACCAACTGGCGCCAGGCCCTGGCTTCGCTGTCGGGGAAAGCCCGCTTGGTCAACACCAGGCTGCGCGGGCTGGGCGCGTCGTCCTTCTCCCAGTCCGCCACTTTCACTCTGTCCTCCAAACCGTGTTGTCTGATTTTCTGCCGATACACCATGGGCGTGGAGAAAATGCCCGCAACGCGGCGCTGGTCCAGCATGCGGAACAGGACATCCTCCTCCGCCACTTCCACCAAACGGCGCTGCACGCCCAATTGCAAGACCAAGGGATCGAAATAACGGCTGGTGCTGTAACTGCGCACGATGGCCCAGCGCCTGGATGGAGCATCCTGGATGAAGGATTCCATCGAGCGGATGGAGTCGGGCACGTCTATCGATAAAATCGCGTACTGACGCAGCTGGATGTAGTTGAAAAACCAATAGATTTTGCTGCGTTCCGGAGTCTCGATCGCGGAACCGGTCATATCCAACGAGCCGGCCTCCAGTTCCTGCCAGATGCGAGCCCGCGGCATCACCACGAACTCGAACTCGCAACCGCTGCGCCGCCGCAATTCCTCCGCCACGTCTCGATCCAAGCCGCGGCCGGCGCTGTAGAACTGGCCGATCTCGTAAAAAGCGAAACGGATCGGCCGCTGCGGACACGACACGCCGCCATGAGCGCCGCCAGCCCAGCAGGCCGCCAGCAACAGACATGCTCGCGCCAGTCCTGTTTTCACGGTGGGTACGCCTCCCGGCCATGCCGGATTCATCGCCATGCCCAGCGCACGGCACTCCCCACTATAGGCAAAGCGCCGCCGGCTTTAAGAGCCGGCTCGCGTTTTCAGAACTTCATCAGGCTCTTCAGGGCGAGACGCACGCCCTCGCTCACCGTCACCTCGGCCGGCAGGCCCTTGGTGGCGGCCGCGGCCTCCTTCTCGTTGTAACCCAAGGCCAGCAAGGCGTTGACGATGTCGCCCTTCTCATCCGGCGTGGCGGCGAAAGCCAGGCCCCCCGGCGCGGTCAGCGTGCTGCCGGTGGCCAATTTGCCGCGCAGCTCCAGCACCAGGCGCTCGGCGGTCTTCTTGCCTATGCCCGGCACCGCGGACAAGCGCTTGATGTCTTCGCTGGCCACCGCCACCGCCAGTTCATCGGTGGTCATGCCGGACAGGATGGCCAGGGCGATCTTGGCGCCGATGCCGGTCACCTTGACCAGTTGCCGGAAGGTCTGTCTATCCTCCTTGCTGGCGAAGCCGAACAGCAGATGGGCGTCTTCCCGCACCACCAGATGGGTGAACAGCGTGGTTTTCTGACCCAAGGCCGGTAATTGATAAAAAGTGGTCATCGGCACATCGACTTCATAGCCGACCCCGTTGACGTCCAGCACCACTTGCGGGGGCAGTTTTTCGATGAGATTGCCGCTCAGGCGTCCAATCATGTTCCGGTTCTTTCTTCAAGCGATTACAGGCGCGTCGGCTAGACCAGCCGGCCGCCGCGAATTTTCAGGCCGCTCTGCGCCAGCTGGCCCAAGGCGCCGGCGCTGAGATTGGCGTGCGCCAAGGCCACCGCCAGCGCGTCGGCGGCGTCGGCCTGGGGCGTGCCGGACAAATTAAGCATCCGCACCACCATGTGCTGCACCTGCTCCTTGGCGGCCTTGCCGTGACCGGCGACGGACTGCTTGACCTGCAGCGCGGTGTATTCCGCCACCGGCAGGTCCCGCAACACCAGCGCGCTGATGCAGGCGCCGCGCGCCTGACCCAGCATCAGCGTGGCCGCCGGATTGACGTTGACGAACACTTGCTCGATCGCCGCCGCCTGTGGTTGGTAGGTATCGATCACGCCGAACAGGCCGTCGACGATCACGCGGATGCGATCGCTCAAAGGCGCACCCGGCGGCGTGCGGATGCAGCCGGAGGCCACGTAATGGCGTTGCTGGCCGACCAGATCGATCACCCCGAAGCCGGTGATGCGGCTGCCGGGGTCGATGCCGAGGATGCGGCGCGCGCCGGGAAGAAGCTGAGCCGACATCGCCTCAGCCCGGGACGGCGCGCAATTGCGCATCCAACTGCCGCAATTGCTGCGGCGTGCCCACATTGTGCCAGACGCCGTTGAAATACTCGCCGCTGGCCCGTCCGGCCGCGATCGCGGCGTCGTAAAACGGACGCATCGGCGCGAAGCGGCCTGCGGAAAGGCCGGCGAACATGCGGGTATCGTAAAGGCCGATGCTGGAGAAGGTCAGCTTGCGCTCGCCGTCGGCGCGCAGGCCGCCGTCCGGCTCCAAGGCGAAATCCCCGCCCGCGTGGAAAGCCGGATTGTCCGTCATCACCAGGTGCATGCCCGGTTCCTCAAGCCCCTCCAGCGCGTCCAGCCGCGGCAGCAGGCTTGCGTAGTCGTAATCGGTATAAATGTCCGCCGCCACGCACAGAAAAGCGCGCTCCCGTCCCGCCCGCAAGCTGGGCAAGGCCTTGGCGATGCCGCCTGCGGTTTCCAAGGGCTCGCCCTCGGCGGAATAGGCGATGCGCGCGCCAAAGCGGCCGCCGTCTCCCAGCACCTGTTCTATCTGCGCGCCCAGCCAGGCGTGATTGATCACGATGTCGGCGAAACCGGCCGCCACCAGGCGCTCGATCTGCCAGACGATCAGGGGCTTGCCGCCCACCTCCAGCAAGGGCTTGGGCGCATGGTCGGTCAGCGGCCGCATCCGCTCGCCGCGGCCGGCCGCCAAAATCATGGCTATCGGCATGCTCATCCCTTGTAGCTCAAGGCCGGGTAGGTCGATTGCAGCTCGTCATCGGTCTGGTCCTTGCCCACCAACTGCAGCAACAGCTGATAGAGCGGCGCCAGTTCCTGGTAACGGCGGGTGGTTCGTTTCAGATACTTGATGAAACGCGGAATCTCGGCGCGGTACTTGTCCTTGCCGTCGCGATGGAACAGACGCGCGAAGATGCCAGCCACTTTCAGGTGGCGCTGCACGCCCATCCATTCGAAATCACGATAGAAGACGTCGAATTCGGCCGGCACCGGCAGGCCGGCGGCGCGCGCCTTTTCCCAGTAGCGGATCGCGATATCGAGCACGAAGGGCTCGTCCCACTCGATGAAAGCGTCGCGCAGCAGGCTGACGATGTCGTAGCTGACCGGACCGTACACCGCATCCTGAAAATCCAACACCCCGGGCTTGCCCGGCGTCAGCATCAGATTACGCACGATGAAATCCCTGTGCACGAACACCTTGGACTGGGCCAGCAACACCGGCAGCAAGGCCTTGACCCCGGCGTCCCACAGCTGGCGTTGCGCGAAATCCAGCGGCCGGCCCAATTCCTTGGCGCAGAACCACTCCGGAAACAGGTTCAACTCGCGCGTCAGCAGCGCTTCGTCGTATTCCGGCAACACTCCCGGCTGACTGGCGGACTGGATCTCCACCAGGGTGTCCAGCGCCTCCAGCAATAGATGGCGCCGCACCTGTTCGCGCCCATCATGCTCCAAGGCGGCCAGATAGGTGACCCGGCCCAGGTCCTCCAGCAGCAGCAGACCCTGCTCTCTATCCCGCGCCAGCAGCTTGGGAACATTGACCATGGCGAAAACGTCGCGCACTTGCACATAGGCGTCGGTGCTCATTTTTTCCGGCGGCGCATCCATCACGATGCAACTCGCGCCGTCCGGCCAGGTCGCACGGAAGTAGCGCCGGAAGTCGGCATCCGCGGCAGCGAATTCAAGCCCGATGTCCTGTCCCGGGTACAAATCTGCCAGCCATTTTTTGATGAGTTCCTGTCTATGCATGTCGCTTCGTCTTGGTGCTGATAGAATTGGCTGATTTTATACTGCCCCGCCGCCCCTTAGATATGGCTTTGTGCATGCCCAGAATCAAACCCAATCCGCTGGCCCTGGCGCTGGCGGCCGCGTTCTCACTACAGCCGGCGCTGGCGCTGGCCGATGAAGACGCCCCTATCGCCCTGCCCACCCCGCCCAAGGCCGAAGGCCAGACCCACGTCACCGCCGACGATATGGACGGCGAGATGAATGTGGAGCTGAAAGCCCGCGGCAATGTGGTGGTCACCCGCGACGACCAGAAACTGGAGTCCGACTGGCTGGACTATTACCAGAACAAGGACCGGGTCAAGGCCGGCGACCGCTTCAAGATGACGCGCGGCGTCGACGTGGTCACCGGCACCACGCTGGATTACAACGTCGCCAACTACAGCGGCACCGGCATGAACCCGGTGTTCGCCATGGGCAAGCCGGCGCCCGCCGCCAAGGGCGCACCGGCCACCACCCGTCCGATGAGCACGGTGCCGATGCGCGGCGACGGCCAGCAAGTGGATTTCCGCGGCCAGAACGAGTACCGGGTCTACAACAGCCGCATCAATAGCTGCGAACCCGGCGACGACTCCTGGTATCTGAACTCCTCCTTGCTGGACCTCGACTACAACAATGGCGTCGGCACCGCCCGCAACGCGCGGCTGAATTTCTACGGCGTGCCCATCCTGTACACACCGTGGATGGACTTCCCGCTCAACGGCAACCGCAAGAGCGGTTTCCTGCCGCCCACCTTCAAGACCGGCAGCAACGGCACCGAAGTCGCGCTGCCCTATTACTGGAATATCGCGCCCAACTACGACGCGACCATCACCCCGCATTTCAACGACAAGCACGGCACCATGCTGGGCGCGGAATTCCGCTATCTGCAGCCCAATTACGCCGGCTCGATCTACACCGAACAATTGCCCAAGGACAAGGTCACCGACAAGAATCGCTACGCCTGGTATGCGACCCATGGCCAGACGCTGGCACCGGGCCTGACTTTCGGCTACAACGCCAACTACGTCTCCGACCCCAACTATTTCAAGGATTTCGGCGACCGTCTCAGCATCGCCACCAACGTCAACCTGGTGCGCGAGGCCTGGCTCAGCTACGGCTTCGGCTGGCAGGGCGGCTCGGCCAACGCCACCTTGCGCGCTCAGCGCTACCAGACCCTGCTGGCAAACCCCTCACCAGGGGACATTCCCTATGCGCGGCTACCGCAGCTGACGTTCAGCGCCAGCCAGCAATTGCCACAGGGCTTCAGCGCCAATCTGCAAAGCGAGCTGACCCGCTTCTCCCATCCGACTCTGCAAACCGGCGACCGCCTGGTCGCCTATCCCAGCCTGACGTGGAGCCTGGACAAAAGCTGGGGCTTTCTGCGTCCCAAGCTTGGCCTGCACCTGACCGAATATAATCTGGACGCGCTGCCCGGCCAGCAAAGCCGTTCGGTGTCGCGCAGCCTGCCCATATTCAGCACCGACGCCGGCCTCTACTTCGACCGCGATACCGAGTTTCTGGGCCAGGATCATCTGCTGACGCTGGAACCTCGGCTGTTCTACGTCAATATCCCGACCCGCAGCCAGAACAATCTGCCCAACTTCGATACCTCGGAGAACGATTTCAATTTTGCGCAGTTGTTCACCGAAAACCGCTTCTCCGGCTCCGACCGCATCAACGGCGCCAATCAGCTGACCACGGCGCTGACCAGCCGCCTGATCAGCCAGCAAAACGGCCTGGAACGGATCCGGCTGACCGTGGGCAAGCGCTATTATTTCAATCAGGACGACATCTCCCTGACCGGCGTACCGCAACAGCGCACTGTCAGCGGCTCCAATCTGCTGCTGGGCGCCAGCGGCGATCTGGCCCAAGGCTGGCGCTTGGACAGCTCCTATGAGTGGAACGAGGCGCTGAAAACCACCGAACGCTACAATGCCCAGCTGCGCTACAACCCGGCGCCTGGCAAGGTGCTCAGCGCCCGTTATCGCTACGGTCGCTACGAACAGCAGGACAACTCATCAAAGTACGGCCCCTTGCGCCAGGTCGACATCGGCGCTCAATGGCCTATCGCCAAGAAATGGTATGCGCTGGGCCGCTACAACTATTCGCTGGCCGACCGCAAGCCGCTGGAACAACTGGCCGGATTCGAGTACAACGACGGTTGCTGGTCGGCGCGCCTGGTCGGTCAGCGCTATGTCAGCGACCTGACCACCACCAAGAACGCCATTTATTTCCAGCTGGAATTCAAGGGCCTTGGCGGCTTCGGCAACAATCCGCTCAACACGCTGAAGCTGGCGATTCCCGGCTATAGCAAGACTAACGATTTATAAGCGATGATCATGAAACAGACTCTGCTCGCCCTGCTGCTGGCCGGCGCCCTGCAAGGCGCCGTCGCCGCTCCCGCCGCCCCGGTCAAAGAAGTGGACCGCATCGTCGCGGTGGTCAACAAGAACGTGATCACCTGGCTGGATCTGCAATCCCGCGTCGACGAAGCCATCAAACAGCTGCAAGCGCAGAAAGTGACGCCGCCGGCGCGCGCCGTGCTGGAAAAACAGATGCTGGAACAGATGATCACCGAGGAGGTTCAGCTGCAGTACGCCGCCAGCGGCGGCCTGCGCATCGACGACGCCGCGGTGGATCAGGCGGTGGCCAATCTGGCCAAGCAGAACAAGATGGACGTGGCCGGCCTGAAAGCCCAGCTGGCCAAGGAAGGCCTGGCCTTCGACAAGCTGCGCGCCGAAGTGCGCAAGGAACTGACCATCGCGCGCCTGCGCGACAGCGAAGTCGCCGCCAAGGTCAACGTCAACGAGACCGAAGTCGATCAGGTGCTGAAAAGCGCACAGAGCGGCAACCGCGCCGAATACCACCTGGCCAGCATCCTGATCAACGTGCCGGAACGCGCCGACGCCAAGCAGATCGACGCGCTGTCGAAGAAGGCCGAGAAAGCGCTGACGGAGCTGGAGGCCGGCCAAGCCTTCGCCAAGGTATCGGCCAGCTACTCCGACGCCCCCAATGCGCTGAAAGGCGGCGACATGGGCTGGCGCAGCGCGGTGTCGCTGCCGGTTGAGTTCGTGCAGATGCTGGAACAGCTGAAAACCGGCCAGCACACCAATGTGATCCGCACCCAGCAAGGCTTCTTCATCTTCCAATTGCAGGACAAACGCGACAGCGGCGCGCCGATGATGGTGGAGCAATACCATGTGCGCCACATTCTGATCCGCACCAACGAGGCGGTGTCGGCCAACGACGCCAAAACCCGCATCGAACAGGTGCGCGACCGCATCCAGCGCGGCGCCAAGTTCGCCGACATGGCCAAGCTCTACTCCGAAGACGGCAGCAACGCCAAGGGCGGCGATCTGGGCTGGGTCAATCTGGGCGATCTGGTGCCAGATTTTGAGAGCGCGATGACGCAACTGCCTATCGGCCAATTGTCGCCGGCGGTGCGCACGCCCTTCGGCTGGCATTTGATCCTGGTGGAAGGCAAGCGCAATCAAGACGTGTCCGGCGACCGCGAGCGGCTGGCGGTCAAACAACAGATCCGCTCCCGCAAGATCGAACAGGCGTACGCCGACTGGGTGCGTCAGCTGCGCGACTCCGCCTTCGTCGAAGAACGGCTGGACGAGAAGTAAGATGAGCGTCCCCGTATTGGCCGTCACCACCGGAGAGCCGGCCGGCGTGGGGCCGGATCTGGCGCTGCGGCTGACGGAGGCCGGCGTCGGCGCGCGCTGCGTGCTGATCGGCGACAAGACCTTGCTAGCCGCGCGCGCGCGGCAGTTGGGCCTCTCGCTTTCGCTGTACGATTACGCGCCGGACACGCCCGCGCCGGCGCAAGGGCTGGAAGTTTGCCATGTGCCGCTGGCGGTTCCGGCCGTTCCCGGCCGGCTGGACCCGGCCAACGCCGGCTATGTGCTGGCGACGCTGGACCGCGCCATCGACGGCTGCCTTAGCGGCGAATTCGCCGCCATGGTGACCGCGCCGGTGCACAAGGGCGTCATCAACGACGGCGGCGTCGCCTTCTCCGGCCACACCGAATACCTGGCCGAACGCACGCACACGCCCAAGGTGGTGATGATGTTGGCCGGCGGCGGCATGCGCGTGGCGCTGGCCACCACCCATCTGCCGCTGCGGGACGTCGCCGACGCCATCACCGCGGACAGCCTGGAGCAGGTCATCCGCATCCTGCACGGGGATCTGCGCGCCAAGTTCGGCATCGCCGCGCCGCGCGTGCTGGTGGCGGGCCTGAATCCGCACGCGGGCGAAGGCGGCCATCTGGGGCGCGAGGAAATCGAGGTCATCGAACCGCTGCTGGCGCGGCTGCGCGGCGAGGGCATGGACCTGATCGGCCCCTTGCCGGCCGACACCCTGTTCAACCCCGACAAGCTGCGGCGCTGCGACGCGGTGCTGGCGATGTATCACGATCAAGGCTTGCCGGTGCTCAAGCACGCCAGCTTCGGCGCCGGCATCAACATCACCCTGGGCCTGCCCATCGTCCGTACCTCGGTCGACCACGGCACCGCGCTGGATCTGGCCGGCAGCGGTCAGGCCCACCCGGGCAGTCTGTTCGAGGCCGTGCAGCTGGCGGCGCAACTGGCCGCCTCCGCCGCGAACTGACTCAGCGGACGATCACCTCGTCCGGCAACTCGTTGACGCTGGGCCCGCCTCGGAGCGGCGCATGCTCGATCAACAAAGCGTGTATCCGCCACAAGCCGGCCTCCAGGCCGGCCACTCGCTTGCCTTCCGCCATCGCGCGTCCGACTTCGGCGCAAATCTCCTCCCAGGCCCGCGACGGCACCCGCCGGTCTATGCCGCGATCGGCGACGATTTCAATGCGGCGCTCCGCCAGCAACACATACACCAGCACGCCGGTGTTCTCCTCGGTGTCCCATACCCTCAGCAGGCCGAACCACTCCAGCGCTCGTTCTCGAGCGCTCATGCCGCGCCAGGCGTCGCGCCAATCCAGCGCCGACTCCACCACAAAGCGCAGCTGACCGGCGTGTTCGCGTTCCGAAGCCGCGATGCCTTGCTGCAAACGCGCCAGTTCCGCGGCGGGAAAACGCCGTCGCGCCAAGTAGCCGGTGCTGGCCAGATGACGCAGCGCTCTATGCCATGATTTCCACATCACCAATCTCCCGAAGCGCCGCCGCCGCCAAATCCCCCGCCGCCGCCGGACCAGCCGCCTCCGCGGCCGCCGCTGCTTCCGCCGCGCCAACTCCCGCCGTCTCCGCCGCCGAACGACAAGCCGTGGGCGCCGATCACCAGGCACAGGAGCGCCGCCACCGCCCCGGCCAGCAAGGCGAACACGACGCCTGCGCCCAGCAGCAAGGCCGCGGCGACGCCCAGGCCGCCCATGATGAGGCTGCCGATCAAGCGTCCGAACAGGCGGCTGACGACGCCGGCGCCGAACAAGACCGCGAACGCCAGCGCCGGCCAACTGTCTTCCCAGCCCTGCTGCTGAGTCCGCGTCGGCGGGGGCAGCTTTTCGCCGTCGATCAGACCTTCCAGCTGCGACGCCGCCGCTTGAATGCCCTGAAAGCGCAAACCCTGCTTGAACAGAGGCCTCAGCGTGTCCTGCAGAATGCGCTTGGCGTAGATGTCGGGAATCGCGCCCTCCAGGCCGCGGCCCACCAACAACTGGGTCTTGTGCTGATCCGCCACGATCAGCAGCAGCACGCCGTCGTCCACCCCCTTGCGCCCCAGCTTCCAGGCGTCCATCACCCGGGTGCCGTAGTCAAAAGGCGTTTCCGGCTCCACCGACGGCACGATCAAGACCGCCAGCTGACTGCCTTTGCGCTGATGAAAGCTCAGCAATTGCCGTTCCAATTGCCCGCGCTCGTCCGCCGATAAAAAACCGGCCAGATCCACCACCGGCGAACTGGGCGGCGGCACCGCCAGTTCCGCCCGCGCCAGCTGCGCGCACAGCAGCAACGCGATGCCCAAGCAACGCCATAGCGCCCTCATCTTATTTGCTCGCCTCCGGCTCGCCGAAGTTGACCTGCGGCGCGGTGGAAATGGCCTTCTCGTTCTCCACGGTGAAATTCGGCCGGGTCTTCAGGCTGAACATCATCGCGGTCAGATTATTGGGAAAGGTCCGCACCGTGCTGTTGTACGCCTGCACCGAATCGATATAACGCTTGCGCGCCAAGGCGATGCGGTTCTCGGTGCCTTCCAGCTGCGCCTGCAGATCGCGGAAGGATTGATCCGCCTTCAACTGCGGATAGTTTTCCGACACCACCAGCAAGCGGGACAAGGCCGAACCCAGCTGATTCTGCGCCGCGGCGAAATCATTGAGCTTTTTCTCGTCCGTCGCCATCGACGCATCCATCTGGATGCTGCCCACCCGCGCCCGCGCGGCGGTGACTTGGGTCAGCACCTCTTTTTCATGCTTGGCGTAGCCTTGCACCGTCTTGACCAGATTGGGAATCAGATCCGCGCGCCGCTGGTATTGATTGATCACCTCGGACCAGGCCGCGTTGGCCGCCTCGTCCTGAGTCTGCATCGCGTTGTAACCGCAGCCGCTCAGCGACGCCGCCAATAACAAAGCCATCGCCCACTTCTTCCACATCATCCTGTTCTCCATTCCCGTCGTGGCCGCGCCATCCCGATCAGCGCAACGCGTTCGAGCTTCAGTTTACCCATAAAAAGCATAAAACCAGCAGTTTTCGCCCCGCCTATGGAATAGCGCGCACCATTCCCTCCCCTGCGCGGCCAGACCGGCAAGACCGGCGCGCTCCGCCCCCGGCTCGCCTTGCCCAACAATATGCAATTCGCGCCAATATCTTGAAGTAAAGAGGGAAATCCCTAGTGAATACGGGTTTTTCGCAACGCAACAATTGGGCTACACTGGTGGACGTTTTTCCAATAATGACAGCTGCACGGACAATGACCACCACCACCCAAGCCCGTGTGCGGGAGATCCCGTACAACTACACCTCGTATTCCGACCGCGAAATCTTCATCCGCCTGCTGGGCGCGCCGATGTGGAAGCTGCTGGAAGAACTGCGCGCCGAACGCAAGACCGGCCGCTCCGCCCGCATGCTGTTCGAGGTCTTGGGCGATATCTGGGTGGTGGACCGCAACCCCTATCTGGTCGACGACCTGCTGGACAATCCCAAGCGGCTGGCCGCCTTGGTGGACGCGATGCGCCACCGGCTGGCCGAAGTGGAAAAACGCCGCGAAGGCAACGACAAGGTGGGCAAGATGCTGACGGCGGCCCGCGCCGCCGTCGAGCGCTTCGCCGAGCAGTTCGAGGATACCCGCGAACTGCGCGCCAAGATTCTGAAGAAGCTGTCCCGGCTCACCCGCCGCGACAATATCCAGTTCGACGGTCTGTCCCGCGTCGCCCACGTCACCGACGCCACCGACTGGCGCGTCGAATACCCCTTCGTGGTGCTCAGCCCGGACGGCGAGGCCGAAATCGCGCCGCTGGTGCGCGCCTGTATCGAGCTGGGCCTGACCATCATTCCGCGCGGCGGCGGCACCGGCTACACCGGCGGCGCGGTGCCGCTGGACCGCATGAGCGCGGTGATCAACACCGAGAAGCTGGACCGCCATCTCGGCGTCGAACAGGTGGAACTACCCGGCCTGGACGGCCCCCGCGCCACCATACAATGCGGCGCCGGCGTGGTCACCGCCCGCGTCGCCGAGGCCGCGGCGGCGGCCGGCCTGGTGTTCGCCGTGGACCCCACCTCGGCCGAGGCCTCCTGTATCGGCGGCAATATCGCGATGAACGCCGGCGGCAAGAAGGCGGTGCTGTGGGGCACCACGCTGGACAACCTCGCCAGCTGGAAAATGGTGGACGCCGACGGCCAATGGCAGTTCATCGAACGCCTGGGCCACAACTACGGCAAGATCCACGACGTCGACGTCGCCCGCTTCCGCGTCAGCCAACTCAAGGACGATGGCCAGACCGTGGTGTCCAGCCGTCAGCTGGACATCCCCGGCAGCGCCTTCCGCAAAGTGGGCCTGGGCAAGGACGTCACCGACAAATTCCTGGCCGGCCTGCCCGGCGTGCAGAAGGAAGGCTGCGACGGCATCATCACCAGCGCCCGCTTCGTGCTGCACCGCATGCCCAAGCACATCCGCACCGTCTGTCTGGAATTCTTCGGCACCGTGGCCGAGGCCACGCCGGCCATCGTCGAAATCACCGACCTGTTCAAACCCGGCGGCGCCGGCCTCGCCGCCGGCGTGCAGCTGGCCGGCCTAGAACACCTGGACTGGCGCTATGTGCGCGCGGTGTCCTATGTGACCAAGGCCAAGAGCAAGGGCCGGCCCAAGATGGTGCTGATCGCCGATCTGGTGTCGGACCACGAGGACGCGGCGGCGGAAGCCGCCAGCCAGGTGGTGCGGCTGGCCAACGCGCGTCACGGCGAAGGCTTCATCGCCATCACCCCGGAAACGCGCAAGCGCTTCTGGCTGGACCGCAGCCGCACCGCCGCCATCGCCAAACACACCAACGCCTTCAAGATCAACGAAGACGTGGTGATCCCGCTGCCGCGGCTGGGCGATTACAGCGACGGCATCGAACGCATCAATATCGAACTGTCGATCCAGAACAAGCTGCGCCTGCTCGACACCCTGACCGAATATTTCCACGGCCGGCTGCCGGTGGACAAGCTGGATACCAATCTGCCGTCGGAAGAACTGATCGGCGACCGCCGCGCCTCGGCGCTGTCTCAGCTCGCCATCACCCGCGACCGCTGGCAATGGCTGTTGGAACACCTTGACCGACCCTTTCACGAATACCGCGAACGCTGGCCGCACGCGCCGCTGGAAGACGCCGCCGCCGCTCCGGACACCGTGTTCCACGCGCTGCGCGACCTGATCGTGCGCGTCAGCTGGAAGCGCGAGATGCAGGCCGAGCTGGAGCAGCTGTTCTCCGGCAACACCGACGGCCCCATCCTGGCCGCTATCCGCGCCATCCAGCAAAAAGTGCTGCGCAGCCGCGTCTTCGTCGCGCTGCACATGCACGCCGGCGACGGCAACGTCCACACCAACCTGCCGGTCAACTCCGACGATTACGAGATGCTGCAGACCGCGCACAAGGCGGTGGAGCGCATCATGGCGCTGGCGCGCGCGCTGGGCGGCGTGATCTCCGGCGAGCACGGCATCGGCATCACCAAGCTGGAATTCCTCAGCGAAGAAGAAATCGCCCCCTTCCGCGCCTACAAGCAGCAAGTGGACCCCAACGGCCACTTCAACCGCGGCAAGCTGCTGCCCGGCGCCGACCTGGCCATGGCCTATACGCCGTCCTTCTCCTTGCTGGGCGCGGAGTCGCTGATCCTGGAACAATCCGACATCGGCGCGATCAGCGATTCGATCAAGGACTGCCTGCGCTGCGGCAAGTGCAAACCGGTGTGCTCCACCCATGTGCCGCGCGCCAATCTGCTGTACTCGCCGCGCAACAAGATCCTCGGCGTCGGCCTGCTGACCGAGGCCTTCCTCTACGAAGAGCAGACCCGCCGCGGCGTCAGCCTCAAGCATTTCGAGGAATTGTCCGACGTCGCCGACCATTGCACGGTCTGCCACCGCTGCGTCAAGCCCTGCCCGGTCAAGATCGACTTCGGCGATGTTTCGGTGGCGATGCGCAACTTCCTGCGCAAGACCGGCAACAAGAGCTTCAACCCCGGCACCGCCGTCGGCATGGCCTTTCTCACCGCCAAGGACCCGGCCACCATCAAGGCCTTGCGCACCGGCCTGGTCGGCGTCGCCTACAAGGCGCAGCGGCTGGGCAACGCGGTGGGCAAGCGCCTGGGACTGATAGGCTCCCAGACCCGGCAACCGCCAGCCACCGTCGGCAAGGCCCCGGTCAAGGAGCAGGTGATCCACTTCATCAACAAGCCCATGCCCGGCGGCCTGCCCAAGAAGACCGCGCGCGCGCTGCTGGACGTGGAAGACGCCAGCATCGTGCCCATCATCCGCAACCCCAAGTTGTCGGAAGACGCGGAAGCGGTGTTCTACTTCCCCGGCTGCGGCTCGGAGCGCCTGTTCAGCCAGGTCGGCCTCGCCACCCAGGCCATGCTGTGGCATGTCGGCGCGCAGACGGTGCTGCCGCCCGGCTATCTGTGCTGCGGCTATCCGCAGACCAGCGCCGGCTATCAGGACAAGGGCGACGCCATCACCACCGAGAACCGGGTGCTGTTCCACCGCGTGGCCACCACGCTGAACTACCTGGACATCAAGACCGTGGTGGTCAGCTGCGGCACCTGCTACGACCAATTGTCGCAATACCGCTTCGAGGACATCTTCCCAGGTTGTCGCATCATCGACATCCACGAATACCTGATGGAGAAAGGCGTCAAGCTGGACGGCGTCGGCGGCCAGCAATACCTGTACCACGACCCCTGCCACACGCCGATGAAGGCCTATCAGCCGATGAAGGTGGTCAACGAGCTCTTGGGCGGCGGCGTGGCGCTGTCGGACCGCTGCTGCGGCGAATCCGGCACCTTCGCCGCCAGCCGGCCGGACATCGCCACCCAGGTACGCTCGCGCAAGGAAGAGGAAATCAACAAGAACCTGCAAGCGCTGACCGGGGGCGCCAAGCCGGCGCAGCCGGTGAAGATCCTGACCTCCTGCCCGTCCTGCCTGCAAGGCCTGTCGCGCTACGGCCCGGACACCAGCACCGAGGCCGACTACATCGTGGTGGAAATCGCCAAGCATGTGCTGGGGCCGAACTGGTTGAAACAGTATGTGGATCAGGCGCGCGATGGCGGCATCGAACGCGTGCTGCTGTAAGAACCTGTTTACGATCTGCTGCGCGTCGGCGGGATGGATAGAAATGGGCGTTGAAACCAAGCTCAGTGCTCATGTACCACCTGTACATTCCGCTTTTTCGCTCGTTTCCGCCTTGTCTCGCCTTAGCTCGCAAGATCGTAAACACGTTCTAAGGTTGGAGGACAATCCATGGGCAACAAAGCGTTGATCGTCATCGACGTGCAATACGGCCAGATCGAAGGCCAGCCCCGCGCCGGCCGCGCCGACGCCGTGCTGGCCAATCTCAACCGCGCCATCGCGCTGGCGCGCCGCCAAGACATGCCTGTGATTTTCATCCAGCACGACAGCGGCCCCGGCAGCGATCTGGCGCGCGACAGCGAGGCCTGGCAGCTGCATCCGGCGCTGGCGCGGCTGGACGGCGACGCCGTGGTGCACAAACGCTTCAGCGACAGCTTCCAGCGCACCGCGCTGACCGAGCTGCTGCGCGGCGGCGATGTCGACGAGCTGTGGCTGGCCGGTTCCGCCACCGAGTTCTGCGTGGACAGCACGCTGCGCTCGGCGATGTCGCAGGAATACGCCGTCACCCTGATCGCCGACGCCCACACCTGCAAACCGCGGCCGCGGCTGAACGCGGAACAGGTGATCGATCACTTCAACTGGGTCTGGTCCAATCTGGACGAAACGCCCAAGCCCCTACGCGTGCGCAACATCGCCGAACTGGAAAGCGGCGCGGCCTAAACAAAAACCGCCGGGCACGCCCGGCGGTTTTTCTTTGCGGCTTCCGTTTTACTTCAACGGCGATGCGGCCGAGGCCTTGGCGGCCGCCTTC
The DNA here is from genome assembly GCF_024158805.1 of Chromobacterium sp. S0633. NCBI lineage: Bacteria > Pseudomonadati > Pseudomonadota > Betaproteobacteria > Neisseriales > Chromobacteriaceae > Chromobacterium > Chromobacterium sp. S0633. The sequence goes on from NZ_JAMZGH010000001.1 coordinate 15,902, forward strand.
TTCTTGGCCGCGGCGGCGTCCTGACGGACTTCGCTGGTGGTCTTCAGCAAAGTGCCCTGAGCGTCGTCGCCGTCCAAGGACCAGCTGAACACCCCGCCCAGCTGCTGTTGACGCACGTAATCCAACTTGGTGCGGATGGTGGCGGGGTCGTCGTAGCTCCAGAACTCGTTGCCGTCGTAAGTCCACAGCTGCTTGCTGACCGGATGCACGAACTGCTTGGCGGAACGCGTCTTCAGCACCTTGTAATCCTCGATGCCGGCCTCGTAAGTGCCTTTGCCCGCGCCGGTAGCCACCTGGTACAGACCATCGGCCTTGGGTCCGGCGGCCACGCCGGCCCAGCCGCGGCCATAGAACGGGATGCCCACGTTCAGCTTGGCCTTGGGCACGCCGCCCTTGACCAGGGTCTGGATCGAGTCGTCGACGTTGTAGTAGACGCGGTCGCCGGTCACCGGAGCCGCCGGATCGCGGAACAGATTGGACTGGAAGTTGGTCGGCCCCTTGGCGTCCCAGCCGCCGTTGAAGTCGTAAGTCATCACATTGATCCAGTCCATATAGGCCGCGTACTTGGCCGGCTCGGTCTGGCGGATCTTGTCGACGCCGGAGCCAATCGCCGCGGTCAGGTAGTAGCGGCGCTTGTTCTGCGCGGTCAGCGCGTCCAGCTGGCTGCGGAATTCCGCCATCAGCAAGGTGAAGTTCTGCTTATCGTTGGGATCCACGCTATTGGTCGGCAGACCGCCGCCGCCCGGGTATTCCCAATCGATGTCGATGCCGTCGAACACGCCCTTGGCCGCGCCGGCGCCGCCGGCGTTCTCGCCCACCGGCAGATTGCCTTTCAGGTACAGATCGATGCAGGATGCGACCATGGTCTTGCGGCCGGCGTCGGTGGCGGCGAATTTGCCGAAATTCTTCGACCAGGTCCAGCCGCCCAGCGAAATCAGCACTTTCAGCGAAGGATTCGCCAGCTTCAGCTTGCGCAGCTGATTGAAGTTGCCGCGCAGCGGATCGCTCCAGGCATCTGCCTTGCCGTCCACCGACTCATTGGCACCGAAGGATTTCTGGTAATCGGCCCAAGCGTCGCCGCCGTCGCCGTTGCCGTTCTCTGCACGGGTCACCATGCCGCACTTGCCGTCGGCGTAGACGTTGCCGAAGGCGTAGTTCAGGAAGGTCAGCTTCTTGTCGCCGCCGGCGTCCACCAGATTGCGCAGCTTGTAATTGCGGCCGTAAATGCTCCATTGCGCAAAATAAGAGCCGACATGACGGCCCACGGTCGGCGTCGGTTCCGGCGGCACGCCGGTGCCCGGTCCGGGGCCGGGATCGCCGCCGCCCGGCGTGCATTCGCCGGCAGGCCGCTCTTCCCACGGCCCCCATTGATCCGCGCCCGGCTGATTGTTCTGCGTCCACCACTTGGCGCGCCAGGTCTTGTTGGCGTACAAGGCGTAATCGCCGCCGTTATAGGTCTGCGCATTGCTCCACGCACTGCAGGCCGGCGCGGCGAACGCCGCCGCGCTGCTCAACAACAAGCCAGCCCCCCCAAACAGCGCCGACAACGTCAACGAAAGTTTCGACATTCGGACCTCCTCAATTCTGTCAGTGATCACGGCAGCGTCATGCTGTCCCCGCTGCAGCACCGCAAGCCGGCGTTTTAGTTCGGACATGTGGTATTACAGTGGTATCAGATTCGAGCAATCACTCCACCGCTGCCAACCCAAATTTCACCAACCTGTCCTTAATAACAGTTAAAACAGGTCAAAAGGATTGTCTTACGCCGACAAGGGCGCAGCTGTGGTTCAAAAATGCGGGAAAGTTCAGGTTTACGCGAATTTAGGCGAATTTATCGCGCAAATAGCCAAGAAAAGGAGATAAACAGCGCACTTGGCGATGTCTATTTCTTCAGTGAGAAAGCCGCTTAAGCACAGGAGAAATGCCTGTTGGCAATTTGAGACAAAACTTCACAGCAAAAGCATGGGCTTCACAAAACCATGCCACTACAAAACCATTACGTTTTCAATCGCAGGCCAAACGCATGCCGCAACCGGCCAGAAACGCAAAGAGGAGGCCTTGGCCTCCTCCCGATACCCTGCCTGTAGCCGCAGAATCAAGCCGCTTTTTTCACCTGCGCTTTTTTGTGGTGATGCTTCTTAACGTGCTTCTTGGCGGCCTGGGCTTTCTGCGCGGCCGGAGCGGAAGCCGCTTTCTTGGCGTGCTTCTTGTGATGGTGTTTCTTGGCGTGATGCTTCTTGGCGTGCGCCGGAGCGGCGGCTTTGGCGGCCGGGCCGGAGGCGTCGGCGGCGAAGGCGGCGGCGGAAGTCAGGCCGATTACGGAAGCCAGGATCAGTGCGGTGATCTTTTTCATGATGTTTCTCCAAGTCTGCGACTTATCGGTTGTCAGGGCACCGTCCTGGTGCGTCCTTGAATTCATCATATGCAAGCCGCCTCGCCGCAGTCTGTGAGGCCTGTGTTAAATCATGTAACCGATCGTACAAGGCCTCAGCGCCGCGCCTCTCCAAGCGAGCGGAGTCAAATCTTCTCAGACCGGCGCCGGCTCCTTGGCCGCCACCCGCGTCACCAGGATCTGATCGATCTTGTGATTGTCGATGTCCACCACTTCGAACTTGTAGCCCGCGTATTGCACGCAATCGGTGCGGCGTGGAATCTTGCGCAGCATATACATCATGAAGCCGGCCACGGTTTCGTAGTTCTGATCGTCCGGCAATTCGTCGATCTCCAACACCCGCAGCACATCTTCCACCGGGGTGATGCCGTCCACCAGCCAGGAATTCTCATCGCGTTTGACGATTTGCTCCTCCTGTCCCTGGCCCACCAGATCGCCCATCACCGTGGACATCACGTCATTGAGCGTGATCAGGCCGACGACAAAAGCGTATTCGTTCAAGATCACCGCGAAATCCTCGCGCGTGCCCTTGAATTGATCCAGCGACTCCGACAAGGTCAAGGAGTCCGGAATCAACAGCACCGTCTTCAACAAGCCGGGCTCCTTCAAGGAGATCGCGCGGCCGGCCAGCACCCGGCGCAGCAAATCCTTGGAATCGACGTAGCCGACCACATTGTCGATGCCATTGTCGCAGACCAGGAACTTGGAATGCGGCTGCTCGGCCACCTTGGACTTGATGCTGTCCTCCGCTTCGTCCAGCGTGAAATAGATGATGCTCTCCCGCGGCGTCATCGACGACGGCACCAGCCGGCTTTCCAGCTCGAACACGTTCTCAATCACCTGATGTTCCTGCCGGTGCAGCACGCCGGCTTCCGCGCCCGCGTCCATCATCGCCGAGATGTCGTCGCTGGTGATCTCGTCGCGCGGGCTGGTCGGCATGCCCACCAGCCGCAGCAGCAGGCCGGACAATTCATTGAACAGCCACACCAGCGGCTTGAACAGCAACACCATGAACAGCATGGGCCGCACAATGCGCACCGCCACCGTCTCCGCGGCCACCATGCCCAGACGTTTGGGCGTCAAGTCGGCGAACAGGATGAACAGGCTGGTCACCAGCAGGAAGGACGAGAGAAAACCCAGGCTCTGAGCCAGATCCGGAGACAGGAAAAACCCCAATACGCGGGCGAAGAAGGGCGTGAACGCCGCCTCGCCGACAATGCCGCCCAGGATGGCCACCGCATTGACGCCTATCTGCACCACGGTGAAGAAATGTCCCGGATGCTCCTGCAAAGCCAGCACCTTGCCGGCATTGACGTTGCCCTCGTCCATCATCTGACGCAAGCGGATCTTGCGGGAAGCCGCCAGCGATATTTCCGACACCGAGAAAAAGGCGCTGGCCAGAATCAGCGCCAGAATAATCATCATATCCGTCATCAAGCTCTCCATTGTGCCCGCCGCAGCGCCTGAACACCGCACAGGCGACGGCATACGGCAGAAGGCATGATAAATAGTTCAAATCATAATTTCTGTAATGATAGCAGCGAACCGGGCTTTAGCCGAAGCCCGCGGCAACCGTTACAATAAGGTTTCCGCATTTCAAAAGGCCGCCATCATGGATTGTGAATTGTGCCAGGCCCCGGCCGGACAAGTATTGCACGAAGACGATCATCTCAAAGTCCTGCTGGTGGACGAGGAAGGCTACCCCGGTTTCTGCCGCGTGATCTGGAAGGCCCACGTCAAGGAAATGACGGACCTGTCCGCCTGCGACCGCCTGCACCTGCTGGACTGGGTCCATTACGTGGAAGCCGCGCTGCTGCACTGCATGCAAGCCGACAAGATCAACCTGGCCAGCCTCGGCAATATGGTGCCCCACCTGCACTGGCACGTGATTCCCCGCTTCGCCGACGACGCTCATTTTCCCGCCCCGATCTGGGCCGCGGCCCGCCGCCAAAGCGCTCCGCGCGCCTGGCCGCAACTGGCGGAGCAGTTGCGCCGACAGCTCGCCGCCGCCCAGACTCATTGCTGGCTGGACTATCAAATCCAGGTGGACCAGGTTCCGGACGGGCTGGAAGGCGCCGATCTGGCCTGCTACCGCTTCTTCGCCGAATCCGGCCTGAGCTGGGCGGTCGACAGCGTGGACGCCGACGGCCGGCACTGGCTGGCCTTGCGCCGCTGCGGCCCGGACGGCACGAAACAAGTGGACAGCCTGCGCCTGGAGCCCGGCAGCTACCGGCTGCTGCCCTGCCCGCGTCCTTATCAGGCTGGACGGCTGCGCTAAGCGCCCGCCCTCGGCCATCCATCAAGAAAGAGGAATGCCATGCACCAAACCTTGATCTCCGCGGAACAGCTAGCGGCCCTGCCGGCAGAACGCCTTGTGATTCTGGATTGCCGCTTCCGGCTGGAACAAGCGGATTATGGCTTGACCGCCTATGAGGCCGGCCACCTGCCGAACGCGCATTACCTGAACCTGGATTACCATCTTTCCGGCAGCAAGACCGGCGCCAACGGCCGCCATCCGCTGCCCGACGGCAGCCGCTTGGCGGTGGACCTCGGCGCGATCGGCATCACTCCGGACACCCAGGTGGTCGCCTACGACGACGCCGCCGGACAATACGCGGCCCGCGCCTGGTGGCTGCTGCGCTGGCTGGGACACTCCGCGGTCGCGGTGCTGGACGGCGGCGTCCAGGCCTGGACCCGGACCGGCCGCGCCCTTGACCAGCAAACGGCGGAACGCCGTCCCTGCCGTTTCTCGATCAAGCCCGCGCTGGAAGACACCGTCGACGCCGCCGCCGTGCTGAGCAATATCGAGCAGCCGGCCTTCACCGTGGTGGACGCCCGTTCCGCCGAGCGCTTCCGCGGCGAAGGCGAAACGCTGGATCCGGTGGGCGGCCATATTCCCGGCGCGGCCAACCGCTTCTTCATGCTCAACGTCGACGCCGACAACCGCTTCAAGCCGACGGAACAGCTGCGCGCCGAATGGCAAGCGGCGCTCGGCGACCTCGATCCGGCGTCCATCGTTCATCAATGCGGCTCCGGCGTCACCGCCTGCCACAATCTGCTGGCGCTGCGCCACGCCGGCTTCGAAGGCAGCCGGCTCTACCCAGGCTCCTGGAGCGAATGGTGCAGCGACCCGGCGCGGCCGGTGGCGCGCTAGGCTCAGGCCAGCATCAGTTCCTGCAGCAAATCCTGGCCGAAGCGCCAATGCCCAAGGCGCGCGGCGCTGCCCAGGTGTCCATGCGCGCCGGCGTCCACCAAGGGACAGCCCCAGGCTTGCGCCATCGCCTCGGCCTCGGCCATGTCGCAGAACAAGTCGTCGCGGCTGGCCACCAGCAAGGCCGGCGCCGGCAAGCGCAGCGTCGGCGCGTTGAAGCCGGCGAAAGCGGGCAAGGGCGCGTCCTCCGGCAGTTCGCCGCTGGCGCGCGCCCGCGCCTCGCTGATGGGCAAGGCCGGCGGCGCCACCAGCAGCAGCCCTTGCAGCCGCTTCTGTTCGCGCAAGGACAAGGTCCGCAGCCAGGCCGCCGCCGCATGGCAGCCCAGGCTGTGCGCCGCCAGCATCCAGCGGCCCGGCACCTGCTCCAGCGTGCGCCGGATGCCTTCCACCCAGGCCTCGCACTCCGGGTACAGCCAATCGTCCTGCTCCACCCGGCGCGCCAAGGGGTAGCAGCGCTCCCAACTGGTCTGCCAATGCTCAGCGCCGGAATTGCCCCAGCCCGGCACCGTGATCAAGGTGACGTCGTCCTCGTCCAACATCACAGGCTCCGTTCGTAATCGACGATCAGCGGCGCATGGTCGGAAAACTTCTCGTCCTTGTATACCGAGGCCTTGCGCGCCAGCTCCATCAGCGACGGGGTCACGATGTGATAATCGATGCGCCAGCCCACATCCTTGGCGTAAGCCTGGCCGCGGTTGCTCCACCAGGTGTAGCCCGGCGTGTCCGGGTACAGGCGGCGCCAGGCGTCGCACCAACCCACGCGGCCCAGCAAGTCCGTCATCCAGGCGCGCTCTTCCGGCAGGAAACCGGAGTTCTTCAGATTGCCCTTCCAATTCTTCAGATCAATCTCGTTGTGGGCGATATTCCAGTCGCCGCAGATCACGATGTCGCGGCCGGCCGCGCGCAGCGTTTCCAGATGCGGCATGAACACGTCGAGAAAATCGAATTTCACTTGCTGGCGTTCATCGCTGCTGGAGCCCGACGGCAGATACAGCGAAATCACGCTGAGATTGCCGAAATCCAGTTGCAAAAAGCGGCCTTCGGCGTCGATCCAGTCGACGCCCAGCCCCTCCACCACCGCATCCGGTTGATGACGGGTATACAGGCCTACGCCGCTGTAGCCCTTTTTTTCCGCGTAATGGAAATAGCCGGTCATCCCGTCCGGCTGGCGCATGCGCTCGGACAGGTCGCCGGCCTGGGCCTTTAGTTCCTGCACGCAGACGAAGTCGGCGTCTATGCCGGCCAACCAGTCGAAAAAGCCTTTTTTATCGGCGGAGCGGATGCCGTTCAGATTGGCGGAAACGATTCGAAGCAAAGGACTCTCCCGTGATATGCTTGCCGGCAATTTTTTCAGCCGTTCAAACAGTTAACAGTTAATAAGGAGTAATGATGAGCGATTTCCGTCAGGATTTTATTCGTTTTGCGCTCGACAAGCAGGTTTTGAAGTTTGGCGAGTTCATCACCAAGGCCGGCCGCAAGTCTCCCTACTTCTTCAACGCCGGCCTGTTCAACGACGGTCTGTCCACTTTGCACTTGTCGCGCTTCTACGCCAAGTCGATACTGGAAAGCGGCGTGCAATTCGACATGTTGTTCGGCCCGGCCTATAAAGGCATCATCCTGGCCGCCGGCGCCTGCATGGCGATGGCGGAACAGGGTCGCAACGTGCCCTTCGCCTACAACCGCAAGGAAGCCAAGGACCACGGCGAAGGCGGCACCCTGGTGGGCGCCCCGCTGCAAGGCAAGGTCCTGATCATCGACGATGTGATCTCCGCCGGCACCTCGGTGCGCGAATCGGTGCAGCTGATCCGCGCCGCCGGCGCCGAACCGGCCGGGGTGGCCATCGCGCTGGACCGCATGGAACGCGGCAGCGGCGAATTGTCGGCGGTGCAGGAAGTGGCCCAGCAACATGGCCTGCCGGTCATCGCCATCGCCACGCTGAAAGATTTGCTCGGCTTCCTGGAACACAGCCCGGAACTGGCGGCGCACCTGGACGCGGTGCGCGCCTACCGGGCGCAATACGGAGTCAACGACTGATGAAACCGCTTGCCGGACTCGCGCTGCTGATACTGGGAACCGCCGCCTGCGCCGGCGGCCTCTACAAGTGGGTGGACGAATCCGGCAAGGTGCATTACAGCGACTCCCCGCCGCTGCAAAGCCAGCAGCAGGGCGTCGCCGAGCTGTCCAAGCAGGGCGCCGTCACCAAACCGGCGGAAAGCCCCGCCGCCCGCCAGGCGCGCGAAGCCGCCGAGGCCGCGCAAAAACAACGCGACGCCCAGCAATTGGAAAACACCCGCCGCGACAACGCGCTGGTGGAAAGCTACGCCAACCTGCAGCAACTGCAGGCCGAGCGCGCCAAACAGCAGGCTGTGCTGCAAAGCGCGCTGGACGCGCTGCAACAGCGCTCTCGCGGCCTGACGCTGCAAATTCAAGGCATTCAGCAAGACATTGCGCAAAGCCGGCGCAACAAACAGGCCCCTCCGCAAAACAGTCAGCGCAATCTGAACGTGTTACAGGCGGAGCAAGCCGAACTGGCCAGGCAAATCGCCGCCAAGCAGCAAGAGCTGGCCGCCTTCCGCCAAAAGACTCAGAACGACCTCAACCGCTACCGGCAATTGCGCGGCGGCTAACTACTGCCCGCCGTCCTTGCGCTGCCAAGCCTCATTCAAGGCCTTGGTGGCCGCCTCGCTGGTCTGCGCCGCTGCGGCCTGAGCCGACTTGGCCGCCTCCAGTTCCGCCGTGGCGCCGCTCAAGCCCGCCTGAGCCTCGCTCAGTCGCTGCTCCGCCTTGAGCTTGTCGGACTCGGCCTGCGTCAAACGCGCGTCCGCCTTCTGCTGCGCGCCGCGCACTTGCTGGTAGTACATCTGCGCCGCCAGCAACTGTTCGTCCGCCGTCTGCGCCACAGCCAAGGCAGGCAAGGCCAGGGCGGCCAAGGCCGCGACGATTCCGTTTACCCTCATCACACAGCTCCCGTTTTCGGTGTCGATGCGCAAGCTTAACGCGGCGGCGGGGTTTTGGCTAAATCCGGCTGGGGCGCCGCGGCCGTCCCGGCCGGTTCGATCGCCTGCGAAGGCCGCGACAGCAAGTACAGCAAGACACTCAATTCGATCGCCCCCACCAGCCACGGCACCCAGTGCGGAGGCCGCGCCAGCAACAAGGCGGCGAAACCCGCGCCCATGCCCATGGCGGCGAAGCACTTGGCCTTGACCGGCACCACGCGGTGCTCGCGCCAGCGGCGCAGGCCCGGCCCGTAACGCGGATGCGCGAGCAGCCGCTGCTCCAGCCGCGGAGAGGACTTGCTGAAGCAAGCCAAGGCCAAAATCAGAAAAATCGTGGTCGGCATCACCGGCAGCAAGGCGCCGATGACGCCCAAGGCCAGCATCGCCACGCCGGCGCACAGGTATAGCCAGCGCACCGCGGGGTGCCGCAAACGCTGACTCAAGCGTACACCTGGTCCAGATGGCTGTTCATGCAGGCGAAAGCGGCCACCGCGCCAGCGGTGACGCGTTGCTCGGCCGCCTCGTCCAGCTGCAGACCGTCCAGCGCCGCGGTGAACGCGCGCCAGTGGCGGGCGCGGCCGTCCGGGTGGCCGGCCAGATGGCGGGCGCCGCAATGCTCGTCCAGGCCCAGTTTGCCGGCCAGCTTGTACAGAATGGCCGCGCCCAGCTTGGAGCCCTCCACCACGTAGAGCCAACCCATCGCGCTGGCCACGTCCAGCGTGCTGCTGATCGGCGCTTCGCGCAATTCCGGCAGCGGGCGGTCCAGATCCCGCAGATCGGCGGCGATGCTGTCGTAACGGCGGCGCTCGGCCAGGTCCGGGAACAGGCGGGCCAGCTCGGGATTGTCGTACAGCGCGTCGGCGTCGCGCAGGAAGCGGTATTGCGCCAGCAGGAAGCGCGCATAGTTTTCACGGGTGGCGAACGGCTGATTCGCCATGATGCGCTGGTCCAGCGCGTCGTGGGTTTCGTGGGTGCGGGCCTTCAAGTCCTGAGTGCGGGTTTTCTCGACAACGGTAGTCATGCTCTGTGTTTCCTGTTTGATGCGATCCCGGCGCCTGCGCGCGGCGGCGCGGACGTCGGGAAGAGGCGAATAACTCGCCATTATAATGCGAATGATTCTTACAATCATTATCAAATTTACCACGACAAAGACATGTCCGCGAGAAAGACCCCGGAAAACCGGCAAACGCTAAAGCAGAGGGAAACAAGGGAAGCGAGAAAAAACAAAAAGGCCAGTTCTCGCGAACTGGCCTGATTGCTATATATTTGGTGGGTCGTGCGGGATTCGAACCTGCGACCAACGGATTAAAAGTCCGCTGCTCTACCAGCTGAGCTAACGACCCGATCCTGGGCGCTAAGAGTTTGTCGTGGTGGGTCGTGCGGGATTCGAACCTGCGACCAACGGATTAAAAGTCCGCTGCTCTACCAGCTGAGCTAACGACCCCCAACAAAACTCTTGGCAATTTCCGGTATCGGAAACTGGTGGGTCGTGCGGGATTCGAACCTGCGACCAACGGATTAAAAGTCCGCTGCTCTACCAGCTGAGCTAACGACCCAAGAGAGAGCGCAACTATAATGAAACAGTTCAGGGTCGTCAACGGGTTTTTGCATTTTTTTTCATGATAATGACAGCAGCACGGGCGGAAAAGCCCGCTTGAAACGGGAACCGAAGCGCCGCGATATCATCTAAGCCCGAACGATAATTCCAGACCGGCCTTGAAAGCCGCCAAGCCATACCCATGTGTACAACAAGGGATCAGGTTTACGCGTCCGCCGCCTGATCGCGAAACCCACTTACCGGATTCAGTTGCCCATGCGCACCTTCCTCATCCTGCTGTTGCTGTACCCCTTCGCTGAAATCGCCGCCCTGGTGGCGCTGGCGGACCACTTCGGCGGGCTCGCCGTCTTCGTTTTCGTCGTGCTGTCTTCGCTGCTGGGCTTGTGGATGTTGCGCAACCAGCAGATCGGCGCCTTGTTCACCCTGGGCAGCGTGATGCGCCAGGGCGACCGCGTATCGCTGTATTCCTTGCTCTGGCCGCTGCGTTATTTGCTGGCCGGCGTGCTGTTCCTGATACCAGGCGTCATCAGCGACCTGGCCGCCGTACTATTGCTGCTGCCTTTCAAAGGCCCCAGCATTGCCGTCAATGCTCGCGCGGCGACCGGACCCGGAGCCGCCGCCGACCCCGACATCATCGATGGAGAATATACCCGGGTGGACAAAACCACGCCGCCCGACCGGCGCCTTCACTGACAGTCCAGCCGCCGCAGCGCGTCTTCCTCGGTGATCTCGCACTGAAGCAAGACCACCTTGTGCCGGCTCTTGTCGCCGGACAGCAGTTGAACGTCGCGCTTGGCCACGGCGAAGCGCTGCGCCAGCCAGGCCAACAGCGCGGCATTGGCCTTGCCGTCCACCGGCGGCGCGGCCAAACGTATTTTCAGGCAGTCGCCGTGTTCGCCCGCCGCCTCGGTTTTCCTGGCGCCGGGCTGCACATGCAGCGTCAGACGGACAGCGCCGTTGCGGCAGTCCAGCCAAGGTTTCATGATTTTTTCCCGCAAAACGGGAGAGTGTAGTCCAAAAGCCGCCGCGCCGGCGTCAGCCGACGGGAGGCTTCCGCTCTCCCTTCACTTATGAGGATATCGCGATGGATATTGGAATCAACGAACAAGACCGCCAGGAAATCGCTCATGGCTTGTCCCGCCTGCTGGCCGACACCTACACCCTGTATCTGAAAACCCACAACTTCCACTGGAACGTCACCGGGCCGATGTTCAACACCCTGCACCTGATGTTCGAAACCCAGTACAACGAACTGGCGCTGGCGGTGGACGCCGTGGCTGAACGCATCCGCGCGCTGGGCCACCACGCGCCGGGCAGTTATGCCGACTACGCCAAGCTGACCGCGATCCAGGAAGCCGCCGGCGCCCCGCCCAAGGCCGAGGAGATGATCCGCCAGCTGGTGGACGGCCATGAAACCGTATGTCGCACCGCGCGCAGCATTTTCGCCGTGGTGGAACGCGCCGCCGACGAGCCCAGCGCCGACCTGCTGACCCAGCGTCTGCAAGTTCACGAGAAAACCGCCTGGATGCTGCGCAGCCTGCTGGAAAAATAATACGCCCGCACGCTTGATGCATCGCCACGCCGCGCTCAGCGCGGCGTTTTTACTGGCCGCCGTGCTACACTTTCAGCTGCGCCCGGTTCCGCCTGCGGCGAACTCCGCTTACCCGGTGAAAGCCAACACAACAGCCATCCATGTCCACTAGTCCGCTCTCGCCCTCGACTTCCAGCGCCACCATGCTGCCGCTGGGCTTGACGCTGCTCGCTTCGCTGCTGGTCCATGCGCTGTTGTTCAGCCTGGAGATTCGTCCACGCTCCAGCCCGCCCGCGCCCGTCTCCGCCCAGATCATCAATGTGCAGTTGAACCAGACGCCCAGCCGCCAGACGCCCAAAACCCGCCGGCTGGCGGAGCAGAACAATCTGGGGGCCGGCAATAGCGCTCAGACCGACAAGCTGGCTAGCCATCGCGCGAAGCCGGTCGCCGCGCCGGAGGAGCCCGGCACGCCCGAACCCGCCGACGCATCGCCGCGGCAACAAACCATGGCCCGGCCCCCTGACGCCGGCAAAAAACCGGCGCTGCCGGCCGCGCAGTCCGGCACGGTCGGACATGTCAGCGCCGGCAGCCTGCTGGCCCAGGTCGGCGACTTGAGCCGGCAGTTGGGCGACAGCGGCCTGACCGACAAGGAGCAGGAAAGCGGCGGCAAACAGGGCAAGCTGGCCGAAAGCGCCCGCGGCTACCCCTGGGCCCGCTACCAGGAAGACTGGCGGCTGAAAGTGGAGCGCATCGGCAACCTCAATTACCCGGAAGCCGCCCGCCGCCAGAACATTCACGGCGCCGTGACGCTGGAAGTGCTGATTGCAGCCGACGGCAGCCTGCGCGACGTGCGCGTGCTGCGCAGCTCCGGCTTCGACGTGCTGGACGAAGCCGCCCGCCGCATCGTGGAACTGGCCGCGCCCTACGCGCCGTTCCCGGCCTCGCTCGCGGAGCAATCCAGCTCGCAACGCATCCGCCAGAAATTCGTTTTCACTCGCGACAATCAACTGTCCAGTCGCTGACACATCATCAAGGAATCTCCATGTACGAAGTCAATCGCAGCATCGCCCTGATCCGCCCCCTCGCCCCCTTCCACGCCTGGCTGCAATCCTTGCCCGGCGGCTTGGACGAGGAAATCTCGCTGCAGCACCTGGGCCAGGACTGCAACGCGCTGCTGATCCCGGCGGCGGAAGATTACGCCGACGCCCAAGCCTTTGTTTTCGAGCGTTACCAGCAATTATTCGCAGCCGAGCTGTCCGACTGGTGCGACGACGACAGCCTGTGGCCGGAAGAGCTGTCGCTGGAACTGTTCCAGCAATGGTTCTCGCTGGAAATCCATTCCATCGTCACCGACCTGGTGGACGAGGCGCTGGAGCGCGAGGCCTTCGTGCCGCTGGAACTGGGCGAATAACATGGGCGCCGCGGCGTCGCCGTCCATGGCGGCGCAGCGCGCCATCACGAGCAAAGGGGAAAACACCATCATGCAGCACAATACCAAGATCAAAGTGCGCGGCTATCATCTGGACCTGTACGGCCATGTCAACAACGCCCGCTATCTGGAGTTTCTGGAGGAGGCGCGCTGGAACTACTTCGAGAGCCGCGGCGACCTGCCTTGGTTCCTGCAGTCCGGCCTGGCGCTGGTGGTCGTCAACATCAATATCGATTACCGCTACCCGGCCACCATGGGCGACGAGCTGCAAATCGACACCGGCGTCAAATCGATAGGCACCCGCAGCGCGGTGATGCATCAACGCGTCACCCTGGTCGGCAACGGCAAGCTGGTGGCCGAGGCCGACGTCACTTTCGCAGTGTTTGACGCCAAACAAGGCAAGGCGGTGGCGCTGGACGGCAAGCTGAAGGAACTACTGGAACAAATGCTGGCCGAACAGGCTTGATCGCCATGGCATGAACCGTCCGGGCCGCGCCCGGACCTTACCGCAGGATAAGGAAATGAAGAAAGGTCTGCTCGCGCTGCTGGGCATCGCGCTGGTCGCCGTCGTCGCCTATATGACGCTGTTCGCCGGCTCGCCGGCACCCCAGGTCAACTACACCTCGCTCAGCGGCCAGACCGCCAGCACCGAATCGCTGAAGGGCAAGGTGGTGCTGGTCAATTTCTGGGCCACCAGCTGCCCGGGCTGCGTTGAGGAAATGCCGGAAATCAAGAAAATGCATCAGGAGTTCGCCGGCAAGGGCTATGAAACCATCGCGGTGGCGCTGAGCTACGATCCGCCCAATTACGTGAAGAGCTTCGTGGACAAATACCAGCTGCCCTTCTTCGTCGCGCTGGACGGCAATGGCGAGATCGCCAAGGCCTTCGGCGACATCCAATTGGCGCCGACCACCTTCCTGATCGACAAACAGGGCAAGATCATCAAGCGCTACGTCGGCGTAATGGACTTCAAGGAAGTACGCAAGCTGGTGCAGCAGCATCTGTGATGCCCGCTCGCCCCGGCAAAACCAACGCCCCGGTCAAACGGGGCGTTTTTCATCCTGCGGCGCACACCGCGCAAGCGGGATCCCGCGGCACCTTGATCTGGCGGAACTCTCCGCTCAGCCCGTCGTACAGAGTCAGCCGGCCCAAACGCGGCGCAATGCCGGCCAAGAGCTTGACCGCCTCCACTGCCTGCAAGCTGCCTATCACCCCCACCAGCGGCGACAGCACGCCGAAAGTCGCGCACGGCCCGTCCCCGGCCTCGCCCTCGTCCGGAAACAGACAGTGATAGCAGGGCGACGCGGCATCGCGCGGATCGAACACCACCAGCTGGCCGGCGAAACGCACCGCGGCGCCGGACACCAGCGGTGTGCCGGCGGTGACGCAGGCGCGGTTCACCGCGTGGCGGGTGGCGAAATTGTCGCTGCAGTCCAGCACCAGATCATGGTCGGCCGCCAATTCCTCAAGGGCCGCCTGGTCCAGCCGCCGCGCCAGCGGCCGCGCATCCACCTCCGGGTTGATGCGGCACATTCTCTCGACGGCGGACTCGGCCTTCAAATGCCCCAGGCTATCGCTGTCGTGAACGATCTGACGCTGCAGATTGGACAGCTCCACCACATCGTCGTCGGCGATGCTGATATGCCCTACTCCGGCGCTGGCCAGGTACAGCGCCACCGGCGAGCCCAATCCGCCGGCGCCGACGATCAGCGCGCGCGCCCGGTTTAGCCGCTGTTGGCCGGCAATGTCGATTTCCGGCAGCAGAATGTGCCGGCTATAGCGCAATAGCGCCTCGTCGTTGAGTTCAATCATGATTGCTAGCCTAATCCGAACGCCGCCGCCGCGCCATCGCCCAAAGCATAAGGCCAGCCGTATCCGGGCTGGCCTTATGCTCAAAGTCTGCTGCGCTTCAGCTATACGGCGTTGAAAATACCTTCAGAATGCTCATGTACCGTATGTACATTCCGCTACTTCAGCCATTTTCGCCTTGTCTCGCTCTTGCTCGCGAGACTTTGAACGGTTCTAACGGAAACGCGGACTTATTCTTCCACCGTCTTGCGGGCGAACTTGATGCCCAGCTGCTTGAGCTTGCGGTACAGATGGGTGCGCTCCAGGCCCACCTTCTGCGCCACCCGGCTCATATTGCCGTTCTCCAGCGAGATATGGTACTCGAAGTAGCGCCGCTCCAACTGCTCGCGCAGTTCGCGCAGCGGCATATTGAAGTCGAAACCGGACTCCTCCACCGGCTTCTCATGGCGGAACTGCGCCAGCACCTTGTTGACTTCGCCGGCGTCCACCTCGTCGGACTCCGACGTCAGCGCCAGGCTCTTGATGATGCTGCGCAGCTGCTCCAGATTACCCGGCCAATCGTACTGCCTCAAGGCGTTGAGCGCGGCGGTGGTCAGCTTGCGGGCCGGCACCTGCTTGGACTCCACCAGCTCGGTCAGGATCTGCTCGGCGATGAAGATGATGTCTTCGGAATGCTCGCGCAGCGGCGGAATCGGCACGATCACGCTGGACAAGGCCGTCAGCAGGCGGTTGTCGCACTCGGGATCCACCAGCAGTTCCTGCAACGGGCGGCTGCAGGAACACAGCAGCCGCACATTGAAGCGGTCCAGCTTGGACAGCAGGAACAGCAGCCCTTGTTGCACGCGGCGGCCGTACTGGCCGATCTCCGGCAGGAACAAGACGCCATTATTGGCTTTTTGCAGCAGCTCCAGCGGGGCGTCCGCCAATTGCTCCTGCTTGGCCGGCGTCACCCACGGGGTGTTGCCCTGATGGAAGAAGCGCGCCACCAGCTCGAAGCCGGAGCCCGGTTCGCCGGTCAGCAGCACCGGCGACTTGACCTTGGCCACGCGTTCCAGCTGCCGCTTCAGCTCCTGGATCGGCTCGCTGCGGCCGAGCTTGTCCAGATTGAGCGAGGTGTTGGCCTGCATATCGCCGTATTTCAGCGCCCGCTGCACCGTGGTCAGCAGCTTTTGCAGCGCGATCGGCTTCTCCAGGAAGTCGAAAGCGCCGATGCGAGTCGCCTCCACCGCGGTGTCTATGCTGGCGTGACCGGACATCATCACCACCGGCATGTTCAGCTGACCGGACTTGGCCCATTCCTTGAGCAAAGTCACGCCGTCGCAATCCGGCATCCAAATGTCCAGCAACACCAACGCCGGACGCGTCTGGTTGCGCAACTGTCTGGCTACCTCGGCGTTTTCCGCCAGCGCGACGGTGTACCCCTCATCCTGCAGTATCTCGGAGAGCAATTCACGGATACCGATCTCGTCGTCAACAATCAAAATATCGCTGCTACGCATTAGGCCTCCAGCAATGGCAGGGAGAGAAGGATGCGCGCGCCATTCGGTTCGAGATTACCCACTTTGATCTGCCCGTGATGGTCTTCAAGAATCTTCTTGACCACCGCCAGGCCAAGACCGGTACCTTTGGTCTTGCTGGTCACATAGGGTTCGAACACGCGTTGCAGGATCTCCGGAGCAAAGCCCGGACCGTTATCCTCCACGCAAACGAGCGCATAGCCTTCTTCTTTTCGGCTGCTAATTTGAATCATCGGGATGTCAACGTCAAGGACCGCATCTTGCGCGTTCTGAATCAGGTTATGTAAAACCTGCCGCAACAATGCCGCATCCGCCATGATCATCAACGGCCTTTCATCAAGCGCCATCTTAACAGCAGAGTTGGATTCGTAAAGAGCCATCACCTCCCGCACCACTTGATTCAGGTCCAATTCGGTCAACTTGGTGCGCGGCGCGCGCGCGTAATCGCGGAAGGCGTCCACCATGGCCTTGAGCGCGCCCACCTGCTTGATGATAGTGTCGGTGGAGCGTCGCAGCATGTCGGCGTCGGCGCCGGCCAGCTTGTCCTGCAGCTTCATCGCCAGCCGTTCCGCCGATAGCTGGATGGGCGTCAACGGGTTGCGGATCTCATGCGCCAGCCGCTTGGCCACCTCGCCCCAGGCCGCGTCGCGCTGGGCGCGCGCCAGTTCGGTGATATCGTCGAACACCACCACATAGCCCACCGCAGACGCCTCAGGCAGATGGGCGCCGCGCACCAGCAAGGTGCGCTCGCCCTGCACCGTCAAATAGTTAAGCTGGGTTTTCCAGTCGCTGTCGCTGTTCTTGGACGCGTACTCCAGCACGCACTCCACCAGCGGCGCCACCGCTGGAATCGAGGTGGCCCAGTGCGGGAAATCCTGATCCGACACCTCGGCGAAATCCACGCCCAGAATGCGCGAGGCGCTGGTATTGGCGGCGCGCAGCTGCCAATCGGCGCCGAAGGCGATCACCCCGGCGCTCAGGTTGGCCAGAATGCTTTCCAGGTAAAGCTTGCTGCTTTCCAGTTCGCTGCGGCTGAGGTCCGCGGCGTGGCGCGCGTCCTCGAGCTGCTGCGTCATCCGGTTGAACAAGGTGGTCAGCATGCCCAGCTCGTCGCGCCGGTATACCGGGTGGCGTTTGGAAAAGTCGCCCTGCGCCACGGCCCGGGTGCCGGCGGCCAGCTCCGACAAGGGCGCCGACAGGCGCTCGGACAAGAATAAGGCGAAGGCCAGCGCCGCAGTCAACGCCAGCAGCGCGGACAGCGCCAGCGTCAGCATGTAGAAGGTGGTCAGGCCCTCGCGGCCCAAAAGCAGCTGGCGGTACTCCGCGCGCGCGGTCTCGATCTGCTCCGCGTCCTGGGCGATACGGCCGGGAGCGGATTGCAGGGCCTGCAACACGCGTTGCTGGCTGTCCAGATTGCGGTAAATCAGCAGCGACTTCAGCACCAGGCCGCTGCCGCCGTCGTTCTCGAAGCTGTCCAGCGTCTGGCGCGGTTTGAGCTTGCCTATGCTCTCGCGCGACAGCGGAGGAGGCACTCGCTCGCTGAGTCCGCCGGCGAAGGCCAGCAGCTGACCGCTGCGGCTATAGACAGCAAGCTCGCGCAATCCCAGTTGCTCGCGCAAGCGCTCCAGCCGCGCCGGCAGCAGGCCTTCCGGCAAGGACTCGATATCGTCCTGCACCGAACGCGTGCGGCGCCCCAGGTCTTCCTGCACGTACTGCAGCGAGTTGCGCGCCAAGCCCAGGCTGCGGTCCAGCGCCGACTCGACGCGGACGTCGAACCAGCTTTCGATGCTGCGGGTCAGGAACTGTGCGGAAACGGTGAACACCAGGATGCCCGGCACCAAGGCCACCACCGCGAACATCATCACCAGCTTCTGGGTCAGCTTGGCGCCGAACACCCGTTGCCGCACCCGCTGACGCAGGCGCAGCAGCTGCCGCGCCACCACACCCAGCAGCGTGGCGAGCAGGAGGCCGTTCAGGCCGAACACCCACCAGTAGTATTCGTTGAGTTTGGATGCGTTGCCGGTGGCCAAGGCCAGCAGATAAAGCAGGATGGCGCCCAGCGTCGCCAGCGCAATCACCGCGTAACGCATCAGCCGCCGTCCTTCACGTCCAGCTTGACCCAGTCGGAGGACAGCGACCAGTCCGACGAGCCCAGCGCGTTCAATTGGAAGGGCTTGGGCAGTTCGCCGATGTCCAGCAACAGCCGCACCTGGCCGGCCACGCGCCCCGAGGCCCGCGGGTCCAGGGTGCCGGAGTTGAGCACGCGCCAGCCCTGGATAGCGCCCACCGCGCCCAGCGCTTCGCGCAGGGTGGGGTAGTAGTTGGAGAGATTGCCGATGGTGACGCGGTAGCGATTGGTCAAGGACTGATAGGACAGCTTGAAGCCCAACTGGGCATGCGGATCGAACCACTCGCTGAAATTCAGATAGTAAGCGGTCAAACGCGGCTTGGTCAGCTGGAACTCCAGCCGGAACGGCAGCACCACGCCCTGTTCCAGCGCGTCGCTGAGACTGGGCGTCAAGCGCGTCTGAAACCGGGTGCTGACGGACAACTGGCCGTCCGCCGTCACCTCGGCCTCAGCCCGACGCGAGCTGATGGTTTCGGCCTGCGCCGCCATGGCGAGACCGGCCAGCAAGCACAGCAGCAGGCTAACGTTTTTCAAGCAACGCGTAATAAAAGCCGTCATGACGCTCACAAGGAAGCAACTGCTCCTGTCTCAGGCACGCGGCATCCGCATGGCGATTCAGAAAGGAGTCTAGCTGTTGCTGATTCTCTTCGGGGAAAATGGAGCACGTAGCGTAAAGCATTTTGCCGCCCGAGGCGAGCAAAGGCCACAGCGCGTCGGCCATGGCGGCCTGCTGCACGCCCAGCGCGGCGAAATCGCCCGGGCGGCGCAGCCACTTGATGTCCGGATGGCGACGCACCACGCCGCTGGCGGAACAGGGCACGTCGGCGAGGATGCGGTCGAAGGGCCGGCCGTCCCACCAGCCGTCCGGCTGGCCGGCGTCGGCCGCATGCAGCCGCGCGGTCGCGCCGATGCGCTCCAGATTGTTGGCCACGCGCTGCAGCCGCTGTTCGTCGATGTCCAGCGCGGTCACTTCGACATCGGCGCTCTCCAGAATATGGCCGGTCTTGCCGCCCGGCGCCGCGCAAGCGTCCAGCACCCTTTGGCCGGCGCGCAGGTCCAGCCAGTGCGCGGCCTGCTGCGCGCCCCAATCCTGCACCGAGACTTCGCCGTCGGCGAAGCCCGGCAGGTCTCGCACATTGACCGGCCGCGCCAGCGTGATCGAGCCGTCGTCCAAAGCCTCGCCGTCCAGCCCGGCGGCGCGCAGCCGCTCCAGATAGGCCGCGGCGTCGCCATGGCGGCGATTGACGCGCAAAGTCATCGGCGGATGGCCGTTGTCGGCGTCCAGCACGGCTTGCCAGGCGTCCGGATAGGCGCGCTGCAAGCCCTTGATCCACCATAGCGGGTGGTTGAAGCTGGCCTCGATGTCCTTTTCCGCCGCGCGTTCCAAGGCGGCGCGCTGGCGCAGGAAGTTGCGCAGCACCCCGTTGACCAAGCCCTTGAAATTGCCCTTGGCCAGCCGGCTGGCCAGGGTCACCGCCTCGTTCACCACCGCGTACTCGGCGGCGCGGGTGTGCGAGAGCTGATAGAAGGCCACGATCAGCACCCGCTCCAGCACCGGCTCGGGCAAGGGCTTGGCCACCAGTTGGCGCAGGTAGAAACGCAGCCGCGCCAAGTGGCGCAGGCTGCCGTAGGCCAGATCCTGCAAAGCGCCGCGCTCGGACGGCGTCAACTCCGGCGCCTTGCGTTGAGCCTCGGCCAAGGCCTCGGTCAGATTGGTTCCGGATTCGACGCGCAACAGAATATTGGCGGCCAATTGCTGAATATGATGCATGGGTGCTTTCTATCAAACCATAACAAACAGGCCAATGCCCTCCGGCATTGGCCTTGCGCGATCAAGGCGGCGCACGGCCGCCCGACGCTCTTCAATTAATATACGCCGCGCGCCATCGCTTGCAGCCGTTCGATGCGGTCCGCGGTCTGCGGATGGGTGCGGAACAGATCGCCCATCCCGCCGCCGCCGGACAAGGGATTGATGATCATCATCTGCGCGGTTTCCGGGTGCGCCTCGGCGGTGGGCATCACAATGCCCTGCGCATAGTACTCGATCTTCTGCAAGGCGGAGGCCAAGGCCAGCGGGTCGCCGGAAATCTCGGCGCCGCCGCGGTCGGCCTCGAATTCACGCGCGCGGGAAATCGCCATCTGTATCAGGCTGGCCGCCAGCGGCGCCAGCAGGGCGATGGCCAGACGCGGCAGCCAGCCCACCGGCTGGCCGTTTTCGTCGCGGCCGCCAAAGAACATGGCGAAGTTGGCCAGCGCGGATATCGCGCCGGCCATGGTGGCGGAAATAGTGGAGATCAAGGTGTCGCGGTGCTGGACGTGGGCCAGTTCGTGCGCCATCACCCCGCGCAGCTCGCGATAGTCCAACATGCGCATGATGCCGCTGGTGGCGGCCACCGCCGCGTGCTCGGGACTGCGGCCGGTGGCGAAGGCGTTGGGCTGCTCTTCGTGAATCACGTAGACGCGCGGCATAGGCAGGCCGGCGCGCTGCGCCAGTTCCGCCACCATGCCGTAGAATTCCGGCGCGCTCTGGGCGTCCACCTCCTGCGCGTTGTACATGCGCAGCACCATCTGGTCGGAATTCCACCAAGCGTACACATTCATCGCCCCGCCGAACAGCAAGGCCAGAATCATGCCGCTTTTGCCGCCTATCATGCCGCCGATCACGGCGAACAGCGCCAGAATCGCCGCCATCAGCAAGGTGGTCTTGAACCAGTTGTCCGTCATTGCCGCCCCCTTTCCTCTCGCCTCAGTCTATCCGCTCACACGCCCAGCCGCGTGCCCGCCAGCTGGCTTCTGCCGGCGACGAAGTCCCGCGCGGCCAGCCGCTTGCCGCCGGCCGCCTGCAGCACGCTCAAGCGCACCAGGCCGGAGCCGCAGCCCACCAGCACGCCGTCCGCGTCCGCAGCGACGATCACGCCCGGCTCGGCCTGGCCGGCCTCCGCGCCGGCCATCCACAGTTTCAGCGCTTCGCCGGCCAGCAAGGTATGCGCGCCGGGCGCCGGGTTGTAGGCGCGGATCGCCCGGGCCACTTCTTCCGCCGGCAGGCTCCAGTCCACCAAGGCCTCGGCCTTGCTCAGCTTCTGCGCGTAAGTGACGCCCGCTTCCGGCTGCTTGAGCGGGGCGATCCCGTCCAGTCCGGCCAGCGTGGAGACGATGGCGCGCGCGCCTTCCACGGCCAGCTTGTCGTGCAGCGTGGCGGCGGTTTCGTCGTCTGCGATGGCCACAGGATGGATGGACAGCATGTCGCCGGTGTCCAGGCCCACGTCCATCTGCATGATGGTGATGCCGGTTTCGGCGTCGCCGGCCAGGATGGCACGCTGTATCGGCGCCGCGCCGCGCCAGCGCGGCAGCAGCGAGGCGTGGATGTTCAGACAGCCGCGCGTCGGAATATCCAGCACCGCCTGCGGCAGGATCAGCCCGTAGGCGGCCACCACCATCAAGTCGGCGCCGATGTCGCGCAGCATCTGCTGCGCTTCGTCGTTGCGCAAGGACGCCGGCTGCTCCACACGCAGGCCGTGCTCCAGCGCGACCGCCTTGACCGGGCTGGGCTTCAATTTCATGCCGCGGCCGGCCGGACGGTCCGGCTGGGTCAGCACCAGGGCGATTTCATGGCCGGCGGCGATCAACTCGCGCAGCGCGGCGGCGGCAAACTCCGGCGTACCGGCAAAGATCAATTTCATTCAAACCATTCCGGACGGGGCGCCCACGGCGCCACGGTCACATATTCTGTTTTTCACGCTTTTTCAGCTTGGTCTTGATGCGGGTCTGCTTCATCTGCGACAGATATTCTACGAATACCTTGCCGTCCAGATGGTCGATCTCGTGCTGGATGCAGATCGCCAGCAGGCCGTCGGCCTCCAGTTCGAACGGCTTGCCGTTGCGATCCAGCGCGCGCACCTTGACGCGCTCGGCGCGAGTCACTTTGTCGTAAATGCCGGGCACGGACAGACAGCCTTCTTCATATTCCGTCTCGCCATCCTTGCTCAGGATTTCCGGGTTGATGAACACGCGGCGTTCGTTCCGTTCCTCGGAAATGTCCATCACCACCAGGCGGTGGTGGAAATCGACCTGAGTCGCGGCCAGGCCGATGCCTTTGGCCTCGTACATGGTCTCGAACATATTATCGATCTGGATCTGCAAGGCCTCGTCGAAGACCTCCACCGGCTTGGCCACGGTGTGCAGCCGTTCATCCGGGTAATGCAAAATATTCAACAATGCCATCGGATTTAATGACTCCCCGTCGTTTCATTCACTCATCAAGTTGTCGTATCGCGATCGGCACGCCGATAATAGACATGTTCGAAACGCGATTCCTTGTATGCGGGCCACCCCCGCAGGTGTCCGTCCACCTTCATATTGGGGCATTTCCCATGCGTAAAAGCATTATATCCTTCGCCTTGGCCCTCGGGCTCGCCGCGCCCGCCTTCGCCGCCGATCTCCAGTTGAAGGCTGACGCGCCCAGCCGCTACACCGTGAAGCGCGGCGACACGCTGTGGAGCATTTCCGGACGCTATCTGAGCAGCCCCTGGAAATGGCCGCGTCTGTGGCGGATGAACCAGGGCGAAATCAAGAATCCGCACTGGATCTACCCGGGCGACGTGCTGGCGCTGGACTATGTGGACGGCCAGCCGCGGCTGTCGCTGGCGCGAGGCGCGCAGCGCGAAGTCAAACTCTCGCCGCAGGCCCGCGTCGAGACGCTGGATCAGGCGGTGGCCAGCATTCCCGCTTCGGCGATCGAGCCCTTCCTCAAACGGCCGCTGGTGGTGGACATGGCGCAGTTCCTGCAATCGCCCAAGCTGATCGCCGGACCGGAAGAACACCTCACCGTCGCCACCGGGGACCGCGTCTACGCCACCGGCGTCAACGAGGCCGGCACCTGGCAGGCTTACCGGCTGGGCAAGCCGCTGCTGGACCCGGACACCAAGAAGGTGCTGGGCGTAGAAGCGACCTACAGCGGCGACCTGACCGCAGACAAGCCCCAAGGCGACGTTCAGACGCTGAAAGTCAGAAACGTCAGCGAGGAAATCCTGGTGGGCGACCATCTGATGCGCGCGCCGCAGCAAAACTTCAACAACTACGCCCCGCATCCGGCCGACGCCCATCTGAGCGGCAAGGTGGTCTCAGTCTACAACGGCGTGGACGGCGCGGCCCAATACTCCACTATTGTACTCAATCTGGGCCAGTCGCAGGGCGTCGAAAACGGTCATGTGTTCGGCCTGTTCAAAAAAGGCCGCCCGCTGGAAATCAAGGATGAGCAGGGTAAGCGCACGGTGACGCTGCCGGCGGAGCGCGCCGGCAACGCCTTCGTCTACCGTGTGTTCGACAAGGTGTCCTACGCGCTGGTTCTGGACAGCCGCGGCCCGATCTACGTGGGCGACGGCGTGGCCAGCCCCGAGCAAGAATGAAGGCTCCGCCGCATGACTGGCTGTTGCTGGCGCTGACCCCCGGCATCGGTCCAGCCGGCTTTTTACGGCTGATCGACGCCTTCGGCGGCGCCGACGCCGCCTTGAACGCCAACAGCCGCCAGACCGAACCCTTGATCGGCAAAGAAGCGGCCGAGGCCTTGCAGCGGCGCGAGGCCGCCGCCTCCGCCGAGGCGGCGCTGGAATGGGCGCAAACGCCGGGCTGCCAATTGCTGTCGCTGCTGGACGACGACTACCCGCCGCAGCTGGCCGAATCCAACTCGCCGCCGCCGCTGCTGTTCGCCCGCGGCCGGCGCGAGCTGCTGACCCAGCCCATGCTCGCCATCGTGGGCAGCCGCGTCGCCACGCCGCAGGGCAGGCAGAACGCGGAAAGCTTTTCCCGCGAACTGGCCGAACACGGCTATTGCATCGTCAGCGGCCTGGCCAGCGGCATCGACGCCGCCGCCCACCACGGCGCGCTCGGACAGCCGCCCGCCACCGTCGCCGTGGTCGGCACCGGCATAGACCGCGTCTACCCGGCCAGCAACCGCCAGCTGGCGCACCGCATCGCCGAGGAAGGCCTGATCCTGTCCGAGTTCGCGCTGGGCATGGGACCGCTGGCCGGCCATTTCCCGCGCCGCAACCGCATCATCGCCGGCCTCAGCCGCGGCTGTCTGGTGGCGGAGGCCAATATCGGCTCCGGCTCGCTGATCACCGCGCGGCTGGCGATGGAGAACAACCGCGAAGTGATGGCCATCCCCGGTTCCATCCACAATCCGCAGTCTCGCGGCTGTCACCGGCTGATCAAGGACGGCGCCAAACTGGTGGAAACCGTGGACGACGTGCTGGACGAAGTGGGCAGGCTGCAACGCAAACGCCCCAGCGCCAAGCCGGCGGCCCCCGCGGCGGAATCGCCGCTGCTTGAAGCCATGGGATTCGACCCCATCAGTATGGATGCGCTTTCGACCACGCTCGGGTTGACTGTGGGGGAGCTTTACGCGATGCTGCTCGAACTTGAGCTGGCCGGCCTGGTGGCCAGCCATCCCGGCGGGCTTTTTCAGCGCCTGAAACCGGGCTGAACCGCGCTAACCCGCACTTTAAGAAGATAGATTGATGTTTGACGTACTCGCCTTCCTGTTTGAACAATTCCGCGATCCGGACGCTTTCGGCGACCGCGGCGCGCTGATGCGCCAATTGGAGGCCGCCGGTTTCGAGGACGAGGAGATCAACGACGCGCTGGATTGGCTGGACGGCATCAGCGGTCTGGACGACAGCGGCTACGTCGGCGCCAACGAAGCCAGCGGCATGCGCGTTTACGCCGAAGACGAGCTGGAGCACCTGCCCGCCGACGTGCGCGGCCTGCTGCAGTTCCTGGAGGATCACGGCGCCTTGACGCCCGCGCAGCGCGAAATGGTCATCGACCGCCTGATGGAACTGCACGGCGACGACATCAACGTCGGCAGCGCCAAGCTGGTGGCCTTGATGGTGTTGTGGGCGCAACAGGCGGAACTGCCCATTCTGCTGGGCGAGGCGCTGTTGGATGCCGTGCATGGCGAACCCACCATGCAATGACTTGTCAGCCTCATGGAGCGGGCTTAACATGCCGCCCTTGGCTGCCGGTTCCGGCGGCCGATCCAAGAGCGCTCTTGCGCTCTTGTTTTATTTGACGAATATATTTTCTGTCGACGCGAAATTTTCAGGGTGAAGCCTTCATCCTCCTTGTCGACGGGAACGCAGCAGCCCACGCACGGGCCTGGCGCCCTTCTGCCGCGCGGCAGAAACGCCCGGTCCGGACGGATCGGCCGGCATGCCGGCGATTGCACATAGAAAAGATAATATGCCCACCAGTCTCTTGATCGTCGAATCGCCTTCCAAGGCGAAAACGCTGAAGAAATATCTAGGCCCTGACTTTGAAGTCCTGGCCTCCTACGGCCATGTGCGCGATCTGGTGCCCAAGAACGGCGCAGTGGACCCTGAAAAAGGGTTCGCGATGAAATACCAGCTGATCGCGCGCAACAGCAAACACGTCGACGCCATCGTCAAAGCGGTGGGCGACGCCGAACACATCTATCTGGCGACTGACCCGGACCGCGAAGGCGAGGCCATTTCCTGGCATCTGGTGCAGATCCTCAACGGCAAGAAGCTGCTGAAGAACAAGACCGCCCAGCGCGTGGTCTTCCACGAGATCACCAAGAACGCGGTGCTGGAAGCGATCCAGAACCCGCGCGAAATCGCGCAGAACCTGGTGGACGCACAGCAGACCCGCCGCGCGCTGGACTATCTGGTGGGCTTCAACCTGTCTCCGCTGCTGTGGAAGAAGATCCGCCGCGGCCTGTCCGCCGGCCGGGTTCAAAGCCCCGCGCTGCGGCTGATCTGCGAGCGCGAGAACGAAATCCGCGCCTTCGTCGAGCAGGAATACTGGTCTGTGCATCTGGACAGCCACAAGGGCCGCACCAAGTTCGGCGCCAAGCTGACCTCGATGGCCGGCAAGAAGCTGGAACAGTTCGACATCCCCAACGAGGCCGAGCAAGCCAGCATACTGGCGCGGCTGGAAGGCCACCCGGCGGTGGTCAGCAGCATCGAGAAGAAAAAGAAATCTCGCAGCCCCGCCGCCCCGTTCACCACCTCCACGCTGCAGCAGGAAGCCGTGCGCAAGCTGGGCATGACCACCGACCGCACCATGCGCACCGCGCAGCAGCTGTACGAGGGCATAGACATCGGCCAGGGCACCGTCGGTCTGATCACCTATATGCGTACCGACTCGGTGGCGCTGGCGGGCGAGGCGGTGGAGGAAATCCGCGGCTATATCGGCCTGAAATTCGACGGCGACTACCTGCCCAAGAACCCGGTGGCCTACAAGAACAAGTCCAAGAACGCCCAGGAAGCGCACGAGGCGATCCGCCCCACGTCCATCCTGCGCACCCCGGACATGGTCAAGCCCTTCCTGACCTCGGATCAGTTCAAGCTCTACGACATGGTCTGGAAGCGGACGCTGGCTTGCCAGATGGCGCCGGCCAAGTTCGACACCACCAGCATAGACATCGCCGTCGGCGAAGGCGTTTTCCGCGCCACCGGCCAGGTGCAGACCTTCGCCGGCTTCCTCGCCGTGTATGAAGAAGACGTGGACGACGCCGAGGACGAGGACAACGCCAAGCTGCCGCTGCTGGACGAGGGCGAGACCCTGCCGGTGGACAAGCTCTACGGCACCCAGCACTTCACCCAGCCGCCGCCGCGTTATTCGGAAGCCTCGCTGGTGAAGGCCCTGGAAGAATTCGGCATCGGCCGGCCGTCCACTTACGCCAGCATCATCTCCACGCTGAAAGACCGCGAATACGTGGTGCTGGACAAGAAGCGCTTCCTGCCCACCGACACCGGCGACATCGTCAACAAATTCCTGACCGAGCACTTCGCGCAATACGTGGACTACAACTTCACCGCCAAGCTGGAAAACCAGCTGGATGAAGTGGCCAACGGCCAGCGCGAATGGGTGCCGGTGATGGACAGCTTCTGGAAGAACTTCTCCAAGCAAATCGCGGAGAAGGAAAGCATCTCCCGCGCCGAGGTCACCACCGAGAGCCTGGACGAAGCCTGTCCAAAATGCAGCAAGCCCTTGTCCATCAAGTTCGGCAAGCGCGGCCGCTTCATCGCCTGCACCGGTTATCCGGACTGCGATTACACCCGCAATATGGGCGAAACCGCCGAACAAGCTGCGGAAGAGGCGGAAGCGCCGACGGTGATCGAAGGCCGCAGCTGCCCGGAGTGCGGCGGCGAGCTGCACATCAAGAAGGGCCGCTACGGCAAGTTTATCGGCTGCGCCAACTACCCGAAGTGCAAGCACATCGAGCCGCTGGAAAAGCCGCGCGAAACCGGCGTGGAATGCCCGGAATGCAAGGCCGGCCAGCTGATCGAGCGCAAGAGCCGCTACGGCAAGCTGTTCTACAGCTGCAACACCTATCCCAAGTGCAAGTACGCCACCTGGAACCCGCCGGTGGCCGAACCGTGCCCGAAGTGCAATTGGCCGATCCTGACCATCAAGACCACCAAGCGCCGCGGCACCGAGAAAGTCTGCCCGCAGAAGGAATGCGGCTATAGCGAGGTGATCGCGCCGCCGGAAGGCAAGGAAGCCGAGCCGGGCTAACACGGCCCGCGCTTGCGACAACAGCCCTGCACGGTTTTCCGTGCAGGGCTGTTGTTTATTGCGCGAGTCTAGTCTCCTGCGCCGACAAACGTGAAGTATCCCACCGGCAACTGCAGGCTCTGCAAGGTCGGCACCGCCTCCAAGGCCCCCAACATCGCCGCCGCCCGCAGATAATGGGGACTCGAATGCGGCACGCACCAATGCATGCAAATCTGCACCGCAGCGCTGCTGGGCAAAGGCTTGCCGTCCGGCCCCTCCAGCTGCACCTTGATGTGACCGGCGTAGTGCGGCGGCAGTTGAACCGCAATATTGAGCTCCTGGCTGCTTCTCAGTACTTTCACGCGCCGGGTGTCGAAAGCGGCGGCGGGGTCGTCGGAATACATCCGCAAGGTGGAGCCTTCCGGCACCCGGCGACACCTCATGCTGAAGCTGAACTGCTCAGGCGTGGAATCCTGGTTATGGAACGTCAGGGATTCCTCTCCCCCGCTCTTGGATACAGGTGTCACATTACGCCATGCCCCGGCGCCGTTATAAAGAATCCATTGCACGGAATTCCAGTTACCCTCGGAAAATTGCAAGGGATTATTTTCAGTGAAGAAGGGATAGGCAACGGTGGCTATCAGGCAAACATGCTGCTGAGATTTCAAATCCAGCATGAAGGCTTCAGAGACTGCGCGCTCGCCCACAGTCAGGAGCGCATTCTTGCCCTCCCGATTCAAAACCTTACCATCCTTGTTCTTGCCATTCACCGTATAGCACTGCATCCAAGAAGACGGCGGCTGGTTGAATCCCCCATTGACGTAGTACATTCTTACCTTGGCATCATTAATCTTGCCGAAAAACGACTTATTCTGACAGCGAGTATAAATATAGTTTTTCCCAACCTTGGGCACTTTCCAGAATTCAGAATTCCAATTATCAATCAACATTGCCGGCGACAACTCCACATCTTGGTTGCAAACAATATCTGGGGAGTCGGTATAAGCTCCGATAGTTGGAATCACACCATTATCGCCAAAGTTCTTACGGCACAAAACACCTCGCCACTGTTGCATCGCTTTATTTGCGTATTGCGTGGATGAAGTCAGGGGAATAGCCAAAGCCTGGGTCATATGCTGAGCAAGAATTAGCGGTTTCTCACGATCAGTTTCCCAATAGGTGTCACAGTAAACACCGCTGAAGACGTTTGCAATTTCCTGAAACCCCAAACTTGCAGGCAGTGCCTCATAGATATTCTCCATCGCCTGAATATCATTGATTCCAGTCAGGCGATAGTGGATCGCCGTCTGCCACAGCGTATCCATATCAACAATTTTGGCGGGAGAAACTATTGCCTCGTTTACTTTATCGTTCATGAGTTAAACTCCTATTCACACGGATTTAAGAGAAAACACTCACCCGATAACAGGCATGGCACGCGGGAAAAGTAGATTCACCACGCCAGCCAGCCGCGGCATCCTTGACCTCGCTCTTGTATGGCATAAGCATATACCTTACGCCACATATCACCAGCAAGAATTGACTGCGCTTAGATCAAACTGACCAAACGATCAGGAAAGGCATTAGGGAGAAGCAGAAGCGCCAGGCACGCAGCAGGCGCCACCAAACCGGGATTGACTCAGTGGATAGGGAGATCACTAGACTGACGCGCCGCCTCGGCTTCGCGAATTTCCCTGCCCAAAAAGTAATTGAGCGCGGTGCGCAGCACCGCGATGGCGCCCAACTTGCCGATCTGGTCCCAACTGGGCGCCACCGCTGTGGACAGGATGTCGGCCGCCAATTGCAACTCCAGCGCCAGCGCCAGGAAGCGGGCGAAGCTGAGCCGCACCTGGTTGTAATCGTCATGGTTGGCGCTGAGGCAGCGGCGAACATAGCGGACGCCCAGGGCCAGGATGCCGACGCCTATCACCAGCGCGCCCAGCGCTTCCACGCCCAACTTGAGCCAGAGCACGATGTTCAACACCCACTCCTCGACTCCGGATTCCACTGGCGACATCATCGGACGGCTCCCTCTTGGTTCAGGCAGCCGTCACCTTACCCGCTTCAGGCAAACAACACCAGGCACCACACCACGGTCAGATTGATCAGGCCCAGCAATTGAGCGGCGCTGCCCATGTCCTTGGCGCGCTTGGCCAGCGGATGCCGCTCCAGCGAGGTGTGGTCCACCGCAGCCTCGATCGCGGAGTTCAGCAATTCGATGATTAGCGTCGCCAGCGAGCTGGCCACCAGCAAGGCGCGCTCCAGCGGCTGGGCATGGATGACGAAGGCCAGCGGGATCAGCACCACCGCCAGCAGCACCAGCTGGCGGAAGGCGTCCTCATGCCGGAACGCCGCCTTGAGGCCGTCCAGCGAGTAGCCGAAGGCGTTGATCAGGCGGGTGATCCCGGTTTTGCCTTTGAACGGGCTTTCTTTCATTGCTAGATCCATGCGGTTGGGTCGTCGGAAACGGCATCGAATGGCGGCCGGCGCTCCAGCATGCCAGCTCAAGATGACGACAATAAAAATCAAAACGGCCGACGTTGCCGCCGGCCGTGTTTATAAAGTCGTCGCAAACCGTGTCAGTGCGGCTGGCAACGCCGCTCCAAGGCGTCGATGTACAGGCCGGCGACCTTGATCTCGGTCTGGTCCATGATTTCGCGGAAGCAGGTGGGACTGGTGACGTTAACCTCGGTCAGATAGTTGCCGATCACGTCCAGCCCGGCCAGCAGGATGCCGCGCTTTTTCAGCTCCGGTCCCACCGTCCTGGCGATTTCGCGATCGCGCTCGGTCAGCGGCCGCGCCTCGCCGCGACCGCCGGCGGCCAGATTGCCCCGGGTCTCCCCCGCCGCCGGAATGCGCGCCAGGCACCACTCCACCGGCTCGCCGTCTATCACCAGAATGCGCTTGTCGCCGTCGCGGATCTCCGGAATGTAGCGCTGCGCCATCACCGTGCGCTTGCCGCGCAGCGTGATGGTTTCAATGATCACAGACAGGTTGGCGTCGTCCGGGCGCAGCCGGAAAATGCTGTCGCCGCCCATGCTGTCCAGCGGCTTCAGGATCACGTCCTGATGCTGGTTGATAAAGGCGCGCAGGCGGTGCGCCTCGCCGGTGATCAGCGTGGGCGCGGTCAGCTCCGGGAACTGCAAAATGGCCAGCTTCTCGTTGAAATCGCGCAGCGCCTGGCCGCTGGTGAACACCTTGGCCCCCTGCGCCTCCGCCAGCGTAAACAGCTGAGAGGCGTACAGGTATTCCATGTCGAAGGGCGGATCCTTGCGCATCACGGTGGCGCTGAAGGACTGCAAGGGCTGGCGATGCACTTCGCCCAGCTTGAACCAGGCCGGATGCTCGCCCTCGTACTGGCCGGTCAGGCTCAGATCGCGCGCATCCACCAGCACGCGGCCGCCCTCCACCGACAATTGATGGGCCTGGGCGAAGCTCAGGGCATGGCCGCGCGCGGCGGCCTCCTGCATCATCGCGAAGGTGGTGTCCTTGTAAAGCTTGAAGTGATCCAGCGGATCGGCAATGAACAGGATGCGCATGATTATCGGTCCTCGCTTGGCTTGGCGGCGTCGCGCAGCATGCGTTCCATGCCGCTGCGCGCCGTTTGCATCATCTCGTCGGCCTGTGCGGCGACGGAAAGGAAAGTGGGCTCGTCGGCCCCATTATAGGAGCAGCCGAGGTAGCGCAGCGCTTCGCCCTGCTGCGGCGCGCCCAGCAGCGCCGCCAAGGGATTGGCGGACATCTCGTAGACGGACAGCATCGGCCCTTCCGCGCCGACGAAGCGGTAATACTGCTCCATCGCCCGGATCGGCGCGCGTTTGAGCCGCAGCCGGGACGCGGCTTCGGCCATTGTCCAAGCGGACGGCAGCGGCACCGACACGAACTCCTTGTGCAACGCCAGCCGCGTCGTCTCCGCGCCGAACACCCGGATCGGCCGTTTCAGATCATAGGCGTAAACGCCCAGCGTGCTGGCCTGCTCGTTCTTGCGTATCCAGTCCGGCCCCTTGTCGAACACCACGTCCAGCAAGGCCGGCTGCAAGGCCTGGTAGCGCTCGAACGACGCGCACTGCACCAGTTCCTCCAACGCCTGCGGCGTCAAGGCTTCGTCGGCGGCCGCCGAGGCCGTCGCCGCCAACAACGCCAGGCTCAGCCAGGCTTTCATTCGTCCGCGTCCGGATCGGTGGCTTCCAGCTCCAGCGAGGCGGCCAGCAGCGCCAGCCGCGAAATCACGCCGTAGGCGTAGAAACGGTTGGGCGCGCAGTCCGGCGTGCCCTGCTTGTCCGGCAGGCAGGCGGTTTCGAACGACAGCGGCACGAAGTGCATGCCCGGCGCGTTCAGGTTTTCATCGATGCCGCGGCCGGTGTGCACGCGGTAGAAACCGCCGGTCACGTAGCGGTCCATCATGTAGACCACCGGCTCGGCCACCGCATCCTCCACCGTTTCGAAGGTGTACACGCCCTCTTGCACGATGACCTCGGACACCTCCAGGCCTTCCTTGACCACCGACATCTTGTTGCGCGCCTTGCGGTTGAGACCCAGCACCTCGTCCGGGCTCTTCACGCTCATCACGCCCATGCCGTAGGTGCCGGCGTCCGCCTTGACGATGACGAAGGGATCGTTGTCTATGCCGTATTCGCGGTATTTGACGCGAATCTTGTCCAGCATCCGCGACACCTCGTCCGCCAATTGCTCCTCGCCGGTACGGGCGTGGAAATCCAGGCCGCTACAGCTGGCGAAATAGGGATTGATGGTCCAGGGATCGATGGAGATCAAACGCGCGAAGTCCTCGCACACCTTGTCGTAGGCGGCGAAGTGGTTGCTCTTGCGGCGCACCGCCCAGCCGGCGTGCAGCGGCGGCAGCAGATTCTGCTCCAGGCCTTTGAGCAGGTCGGGAATGCCGCCGGACAAATCGTTGTTGAGCAGGACCACGCAGGGGTTGAAGCCGTCCGCCAGCACCAGGCGGTTGCCGCGGCGTTCGATGGGCTCCAAGCGCACGATGTCGCCGTTGGCCGATTGCAGCTCGGTCGGCTCGGTGATTTCCGGGTTCAGCGAGCCCAGGCGCACCTTGAGGCCGGCCTGCTCGAAAATATGCACCAGCGCGGCGATGTTCTGCAGGTAGAAGGTGTTGCGGGTGTGGTTTTCCGGTATCAGCAGCACGCTGCGCGCTTCCGGACACACTTTTTCCACCGCGCTTTGCGCGGCGTGGACCGCCAGCGGCAGAAAGTCGCGGTTCAGGTTGTTGTGGCCGCCGGGAAACAGGTTCATGTCCACCGGCGCCAGCTTGAAACCGCTGTTGCGCAGGTCCACCGAGCCGTAGAACGGCGCCGCGTGGTTATGCCACTGACTGCGGAACCAGTGTTCGATCTGAGGCTGGGCAGTCAGGATGCGGCTTTCCAGTTCGTAAAGCGGGCCGGTCAGTGCGGTTGCCAGATGCGGAACGGGCGGCATGGAATCCCCTTGGGTTTTCGAATTGAATTCGCTAATGGTGGGGGTGGCGCGGGATGAATTCAAGACTTGTTGTGTTGGGACCGTCAGGACGCTTGCGCGTCCTTGTCGGTTTGGCCCGCGGGCCGCATCGTCACAACGGCCAGGGTTCGCCGTAAGCCTGCTGATACAAGTCCTTCAGCGAGTCCCAGTCGAAGAAGTGATTCTGGCAGCCCGGCGTGGTGACCTTGATCGCGCCGATCACATTGGCCAGACGGCCGGTGATCTTCCAGTCCAGGCCGCGGCTGATGCCGTAGAGCAGGCCGGCGCGGAAAGCGTCGCCGCAGCCCATCGGGTCCACCGGCTTGATCGGCATTTGCACGCGCGGGATCAGGTGCACGGTGTCGCCGACGTAAATCTCCGCGCCCTTGGAGCCGCGGGTGACGATCAGCGCCTCCACCTTTTTGCGCAAGTCCTCCACCGACAGGCCGGCACGTTCGCGCATCAGCTCGCTCTCGTAGTCGTTGATGGCCACATAGCTGGCCAGTTCGACGATCTCGTGGATCTCGTCGCGCGACAGTAGCGGCAGCTCCTGGCCCGGATCGAAGATGAAGGGAATGCCGGCCGCGGCCAATTCCTTGGAATGCTGCAGGAAGGCGCTGTAGCCGCCGGGCGACAGAATCGCCAGCTCGATCGGCCCCGGAATATCCGATATGTGGTTTTCGGTGGCAAAATCCATGGCGCCGGGATGGAAGGCCATCAATTGATTGCCATCCTTGTCGGCGATGCCGAAGCACTGCGAGGTATACTGCTTGCGGATCAAGCGAATGAAGCGGTCGTCCACGCCGGCGCGTTTCAGATGTTGGCGATACGGCTCGAAATCCTCACCCACCACGCCCATGACGATGGGGGTTTCGCCCAACAGACACAGGCTGTAGGCGATATTGCCGGCCATGCCGCCGAATTCGCGGCGCATGGTCGGGGCCAGGAAGGTCGTGGAAATTTTGTGCAGCTGATCCGGCAGGATCTGGCTGTCAAAACGGCCATGAAACGAGAACAGGGTATCGTATGCGAGGGCCCCGCAGACGAGGATAGACATGCCCACTCCGCAAAAAGGTCAATCGACCATTTTAACATGAAACATTTGTTTGGTTCACGTCGAGAACTTTGACCTTGTCGGATATCCAATACACTTCAAACACCTACCGGAAGCTCAACAAGATGCTGAAACGACTGCTCGCCCCCGCGCTGATCGCGCTGCTACCGCTCTCCGCCATGGCCGCGCCCACGCTGGAACAAACCCATTTCACCAAGCTGCAAGGCGGCGACGCCACCATCGCCGCCTATAAGGGCAAGGTCACGGTGCTGAATTTCTGGGCCACCTGGTGCGGGCCTTGCCGCGAGGAAATGCCTATGCTGAACCGCCTGCGCGCCAAGCTGGCGCCCAAGGGCGTGGAAGTGGTGGGCGTGGCGCTGGACAATAAGGAAGAAGTCAGCGCCTTCGTCGGCCAGCTGAAGATAAGCTATCCCATCCTGCTGGGCGACAGCGACACGCTGAACCTGATGCGCAGCCTAGGCAACGCCACCGGCGGCCTGCCTTACACCCTGATCCTGGACCGCAAGGGCAAGATCGCCGCCAAGCTCACCGGCCTCTTGGACGAGAAAAAACTGGAAGCGGCGATCAAAGCCCAGTTGTAAACCGCTCGGCGACGGCCATTGACGCCGGCCGCCGCCCAAGCCTCCTCAGCGGCCGGCTCTACGCCGGCTCACTTCCGCCGCCAAGGCCTCGGCCTCCGCCGGCAAGGCCTGCGCCACATGCCAATAACGCCGGCAATCCGGCGTCCGCCCCAACAAACCCTGCTCCACCAGCTCGCGCCGCAGCAACACATGGTCGCCAAAGGCTTCTTCGGCGCGGATCAAGGCGTTCGCCTCCGGCTCGGACCACTGCTCCCCGCCCGGCAGGCTGGCCCACAAGACCCACAGGCAGACGCGCTGTTCGCTGAATTTCTTAGGCCAGCGCGTCAAGCGCCCCTCGGCGTCGTAATGACGCAACAGCCGCGTCGTCGCCGCGGACAGGCCGACCGGCGGCGCCGGACGTTCGCATTCCGCCCGCCAGTGCTGGAAGTTCTGGAAGCCGGCGGAACGCGCCAGCATATTGAGGATGTGCACATGGCTGGGCGGGGCGCTTTCCTGCGCCCATTGCTGTTTGAGCGAACGCGCCAGCGCGGAGATGTCGCTGCAATAAAAGGGATAAAGCGTACGAGACATGGTTCGAATCCTGTCGTCGTGCCAAGGTCGGGAGGGACTGCCGCGGTCGCCGTTACGGCCTGGCACGGGTTCGAGCCAAGCGGGATGAATCTAGCCAAGACAGGTTTAGCGTGGTGAGGGCACCGGCGACGCCTGGGTGAACTGTTGACCCGCGACGATGCTAACACCGCGCCGTCCGCTTGCAAAGCGCGCGGGCATGAAAAAAGCCGACGCTCGCGCGTCGGCTTTTGGCCCTGCGGCTACCGGATCACTCCAGGCGGCCGTGGCACTGCTTGTACTTCTTGCCGCTGCCGCATGGGCAGGCGTCGTTGCGGCCGATGCGCAGGCCCTGCGCCGCCAGCGCGTCCGGGGACAGCGGATTGTCCTCGTCCTCGCCCAGCGCCGAACCCGGCGCGGCGTGCTGCATTTCGTACTCGCCCACCTGATGCGGCTCCACTGCGTCCACGTCTTCCTGGCTGCGGATCTGCACCGTCATCAGCACATTGACCACGCTGCGCTTGATGCGCTCCAGCATGTCGGCGAACAGCTCGAAGGCTTCGCGCTTGTATTCCTGCTTAGGGTTCTTCTGCGCGTAACCGCGCAGGTGGATGCCCTGGCGCAGGTGATCCATCGCCGCCAGATGTTCGCGCCAGTGATTGTCCAGCATCTGCAGCACCAGGCTGCGCTCGAACTGGCGCATCACGCCGTCGCCGGCCAGCTCCACCTTGGCCTGATAGGTCTCGGCGGCTTGCTCGATGATGCGTTCGCGGATGCTTTCGATGTCCAGCGCCGGCTCGGCCTTCAGCCATTCACTGACCTTGATCGGCAGCAGGAATTCGGCTTCCAGCGTTTTCTCCAGGCCCGGCAGATCCCACTGTTCTTCCATGGATTCCGGCGGCAGGTGCAGGTCCACCAGGTCGGACAACACGCCTTCGCGCATATTGACCACCACGTCGGACACATCGCTTTCCACCAGGATTTCATTGCGTTGCTGGTAGATCACCTTGCGCTGGTCGTTGGCGACGTCGTCGTATTCCAGCAATTGCTTGCGGATGTCGAAGTTGCGGCCTTCCACCTTGCGCTGGGCGTTCTCGATGGAGCGGGACACCCACGGGTGCTCGATCGCCTCGCCTTCCGGCATTTTCAGGCGGTCCATGATCGCGGCGACGCGGTCGGAAGCGAAGATGCGCAGCAGCGGATCTTCCAGGCACAGGTAGAAACGGGAGGAGCCCGGGTCGCCCTGACGGCCGGAACGGCCGCGCAGCTGGTTGTCGATACGGCGCGATTCATGGCGCTCGGTGCCCACGATGTGCAGGCCGCCGGCGGCCAGCACCTGATCGTGCACCACTTGCCAATCGGCGCGGATCTTCTCGATGCGCGCGCGCTTCTCCTCGGTGGACAAGCTGTCGTCGGATTCGACGCCCTTGATCTCCGGCTCCGGATTGCCGCCCAGCACGATGTCGGTGCCGCGGCCGGCCATATTGGTGGCCACGGTGATCACGCCGGGGCTGCCGGCCTGCACCACGATGTCGGCTTCGCGCGCGTGTTCCTTGGCGTTCAGCACATTGTGCGGCAGCTTGGCCTTTTGCAGCAGATTGGCGATCAGTTCGGAGTTTTCAATGCTGGTGGTGCCCACCAGCACCGGCTGGCCGCGCTCGTGGCAGTCCTTGATGTCGGCCAGGATGGCGTCGTACTTCTCCTTGGCGGAGCGGTAGACCTTGTCCTGCGCGTCCTTGCGGACCATGGGCCGGTTGGTCGGGATCACCACGGTTTCCAGGCCGTAAATGCTCTGGAATTCGTAAGCTTCGGTGTCGGCGGTGCCGGTCATGCCGGCCAGCTTGCCGTACAGACGGAAGTAGTTCTGGAAGGTGATCGAGGCCAGCGTCTGGTTCTCGCGGTTGATCTCCACGCCTTCCTTGGCTTCCACCGCCTGGTGCAGGCCTTCGGACCAGCGGCGGCCGGACATCAGGCGGCCGGTGAATTCGTCCACGATCACCACTTCGCCGTCCTGCACCACATAGTGCTGGTCCTTGTGGAACAGCGAGTGGGCGCGCAGAGCGGCCATCAGATGGTGCATCAGCGTGATGTTGGTGGCGGAATACAGGCTGTCGCCTTCCTTCAGCAGGCCCAGACGGGTCAGGATTTCTTCGCTGTGCTCGTGGCCCGCTTCGGACATCATCACCGAGTTGGCTTTCTCGTCCACCCAGTAATCGCCCTCGCCCTCTTCGGTTTCCTGGCGCTTCAGCATCGGCGGCACCGCGTTCATGCGCTGGTACATGTCGATATTATCGTCGGCCGGGCCGGAGATGATCAGCGGAGTGCGCGCTTCGTCGATCAGGATGGAGTCCACCTCGTCGATCACCGCGTAGGCCAGCTTACGCTGCACCTTCTCTTCCACGCTGAACACCATATTGTCGCGCAGATAGTCGAAGCCAAATTCGTTGTTGGTGCCGTAAGTAATGTCGCAGGCGTAGGCGCTCTGCTTCTCGTCGTGCGGCATCTGGGACAGGTTGACGCCCACGGAAAGGCCGAGGAAGTTATACAGCTTGGCCATGATGCCGGCGTCGCGGCTGGCCAGGTAGTCGTTGACGGTGACGACGTGCACGCCGTCGCCGGTCAGCGCGTTCAGATAGGACGGCAGCGTGGCCACCAGGGTCTTGCCCTCGCCGGTGCGCATCTCGGCGATCTTGCCGTAGTGCAACACCATGCCGCCGATCAGCTGCACGTCGAAATGGCGCATGCCCAGTACCCGGCGCGAGGCTTCGCGGCACACCGCGAAGGCTTCCGGCAACAGGCCGTCCACCGTCTCGCCCTTGGCCAGACGTTGCTTGAACTCATCGGTTTTGGCCGCCAAAGCCTCGTCGGACAACGCTTTCAAGCCCTCTTCCAGAGCATTGATGCGCACCACCGTCTGGTGGAATTGCTTCAGAAGCCGGTCATTGCGGCTGCCGAATACTTTTTTAAGCAAAGAAGAAATCATGTAATCGAATCCAGAGACCAGCGGGCTGTTTAGGTAAGGTGTCCGCAAAAATGCCTGAAAGTGTAGCACATTAGCAGTCTTATTTTATGGGGGCGCGCTTGCGCTGTATCAAGGGGGCAGGCGCTGCGCGCGGCCTTTATTTTCCTCCGCGCCCGGCCGCCGCCGGATGCGCGCGCGAAAACCGCCCGCCGCGGCGCGGCCGCGTCCCAAAGCGCGCGGCCCCGGCGCGGCGCTGGCGGGCGGAAGCGGATCAAACTCAAACAAGTGTTGGTTTTAACCCACGTTTTCCGGGCAAATTCGAGCAAACACTCAATTAAATTGACACCCGCTGTCATGCCACTTTAATAATCCCCTCAAACAATAGCGCCTTTCCGACAAGGGCCGCCCACGGCCCGATTCAGACACAAGCACGCAGGACAATAGAGGGGAGACATCGATGGATCGCAGGCAGTTTCTGAAGTGGAGCGGCTTCTTGACCGCCTCCGTCGCCGCCGGCGGCTTGAGCGCATGCGGCGGCGGGGGCGCGGGCAGCCTGCCCGGGGGTTCCGGCGCCGCGATCGGCGTCAACGGCAGCGGCTTTAGCCAGGGCGTGGCCTCCGGCGACCCCAAGCCGGACAGCATCGTGTTGTGGACCCGTGTCGACGGCGGCGACGGCGGCCAGAACGTCAAAGTCACGCTGCAATTGTCCGACCGCGCGGACTTCTCCACCCTGCTGGTGAACGTGGCGCTCAGCGCCCAGCCTGACTGGGACTACACCATACGCCACAAGGTCACCGGCCTTGGCAGCGCCGCCACCTACTACTACCGCTTCCTCACCGGCCCGGCGGTCAGCATGACCGGCCGCACCAAGACCGCGCCGGCCGCCGGCGCGCCGCTGTCCCAGCTCAAGTTCGCCTTCATTTCCTGTCAGGACTGGAGCGTCAACCACTGGGGCGCTTTCGAGGAATTGGCCAATCAGGATCTGGACTTCATCGTCCACCTGGGCGACTACATCTACGAAACCGTCGGCGCCGGCTTCCAGAGCGGCGGCAACGAAACCCGCCACCCGGCGCTGAGCCTGCCCAACGGCACCCTGCGCGCCGACGGCGCCCGCTACGCCACCACGCTGGCGGACTATCGCGCGCTGTACAAGTCCTACCGCAACGACGCCCGCCTGCAGAAACTGCACGCCAGCTTCCCGATGATTGCGATCTGGGACGACCACGAGTTTTCCGACGACTGCTGGCAGGACCGCCAGGAATACACCGCCACCGACGACAGCTCGCCGCAAACCGCACGCCGCCGCAGCGCCAGCCAGGCCTGGTTCGAAAACATGCCGGCCGACGTACGGCTGGACTTGAACAACCCCTCGTTCCAGAACATCCAGATCTACCGCAGCTTCACCTTCGGCGACCTGGCCACCCTGGTGATGACCGACGAGCGCCTGTACCGCAGCGACCACATCATCCCGGAGACCCAGGCCGGCGGCGAAATCGGCAGCCGCTACTTCGTGCAGAAAAACACCCTGGCCCAGGTGGAGGCCGCCAAGATGGCCTCCACCGGCGGCAATCTGCTCAATGTCTCCATCCTGGGCGAGACGCAGCGCGCCTGGTGGCAGACTCAGATGAAGTCCGCCGCCACCACCTGGAAGCTGTGGGGCAATGAAGTCTCGCTGCTGCGCATGGGCTTTGACGGCACCGTCGCGGTGGCCTCGCTGCTGACCCAGGGCCTGGCGCCGCAGCTGGCCGGCATGGGCCTGACTCTGACCCAGCCGCAGATCGCCCAGCTGCAAGGCGCGCTCTATCTGGACCTGGCCGCCGCCAACACCAGCGGCTCCACGCCCGTGGTCAGCTACACCAATACCCAGCCGCTGTTGAACACCCTCAGCGGCGGCGCGATCTCCGCCGGCGTGTTCAACGCCGCCATCAAGCCCGGCCTGGACGCCAGCCTGCCACCGTCGATGTTCTTCGATAAATTCATCCTCAACGCCGATCAATGGGACGGCTACAACGCCGAACGCAAAGCGCTGATGGCCTATCTGAAAGCCCAGGGCATCGCCAATGTGGTGGCGCTCACCGGCGACATCCACGCCTTCTTCGCCGGCCCGGTGATGGACGACTACGACGCCGCCAGCCCCGCACCGGTGATGGTGGACCTGGTCACCGCCGGCGTGTCCAGCAACTCGCTGTTCAGCTATTTCAAAAACGTGGTGGACACCGTGCCGGCCTTCTCCAAGGCCAAACCGCTGATCTACACCACGGTCAGCGGCCAGGTGGTCAACACCTTCACCAACACCCTGCAAAGCTTCAACAGCTGGCTCAAATACGTGGACAGCGACGCCCAGGGTTACGCCTTGGTCACGCTGACGCCGGCCAAACTCAGCTGCGCCTTCCACAAGGTGGGCGCGCTGAACGGCGGCGCGGCGCCCAGCCCGGCCACCGCCAGCGTCAAAACCGTGGAAGTGGCGGCCGGCAGCCCCGCCGTCAACGTCTTGTAAGCATTGGCGCCGCCGCCCGCTCGGAACGCCGGGAGCGGGTGGCGAAACGCCACTCAGTTTCAAACAGTACAATCCGTCACAAAAGCCCAACAAATCTGCGGCGCCGGTAACATTCCCGTCCACGCAACTCTGCTAGTATCCAGCGCCTACGCCACGCGCATTTTCCCGCCACAAACCAGCCTCCGCGACAGCCCGCCGTCCCTGATGCTGGCCTATGCTGTGAAGGCAGGCGGGCCGATCCCGGCCGCGCGTCGCGCCGCAACCCCAGATCGTCGGGCCGGCTTTCCGCCGCAACTCCGCCCGGACAAAACAGACTACACACCGCCGGCGTCGGCGGCGATAAACCGGAGAGGCCCGATGACAGCCGTTGTCCGCCATTTCATGCCCGCCACGGCCAAGCGGCTGATTCCCAACCGCTGGGACCTGATCGCGTTTCCGCTCCTGCTCGGCTTCCTGCTGATGGCCACCACCGGCATCCGCGAAACCTGGGCGCCGCTGACCGCGCTGCAAACCGTTCCCATCACGCTGGACCCGGCCAATCTGCCGGAATACGCATTGCGCACCACGCTGCGCATGCTGGCCGCGATGGCCGCCGCACTGGTCTTCACCCTGATTTACGGCACGCTGGCGGCCAAGAGCCGCCGCGCCGGCCTGCTGCTGGTGCCCATGCTGGACATCCTGCAATCGGTGCCGGTGCTGGGCTACATCTCCTTCACCGTCACCTTCTTCCTGGCTCTCTTCCCCGGCCGGGTGCTGGGCGCGGAGTTCGCCGCCATCTTCGCCATCTTCACCAGCCAGGCCTGGAACATGACCTTCAGCTTCTACCAATCGCTGCGCACCGTGCCGCGCGATCTGGAGGAAGTCTCCGTCAATCTGCGGCTGACGCCGTGGCAGAAGTTCTGGAAGCTGGAAGTGCCGTTCTCCATGCCCGGCATGATCTGGAACATGATGATGAGCATGTCCGGCGGCTGGTTCTTCGTGGTGGCCTCGGAAGCCATCACCGTCGGCGACAAGACCGTCACCCTGCCCGGCGTCGGCTCCTATCTGGCCATGGCCATCCAGCACAAGGATCTGGCCGCGGTGGGCTGGGTGATCCTGACCATGACCGTGGTCATCGTCGTCTACGACCAGTTCCTGTTCCGCCCCATGGTGGCTTGGGCCGACAAATTCCGCCTGGAAGACACCTCCAGCCAATCCGCACCGGAGTCCTGGGTGCTCAAGCTGATCCAGCGCACCCGCGCCATCCAGCTGCTGCTCAAACCCTTTGGCAAACTGCTGCGCAAAACCGCCCGGCTGCGCCTCAACTACAGCCTGCCGCAAGGCCTGCATTCGGAGGCGCAAACGCCGGTGTCGCGCGGCATCGACGTGGTCTGGTGGCTGCTGGTGGCGGCGCTGGGCCTGCTGGCCAGCTGGAAGCTGCTGACCTTCATCCATACCGAAGTGGGCCCGGCCGAAGTGCTGCGCGTGCTGGGCCTGGGCCTGATCACCCTGCTGCGGGTCACCTTGCTGATCCTGCTGGCCTCGCTGATCTGGGTGCCGCTGGGCGTGCACATCGGCCTGCGCCCGGCGCTGGCGGAAAAAATCCAGCCGCTGGCCCAGTTCCTCGCCGCCTTCCCGGCCAATCTGCTGTTCCCGGTGTTCGTGGTCTTCATCGTCCACTTCAAGCTCAATCCGGACATCTGGCTGTCGCCGCTGATCGTGCTGGGCACCCAGTGGTATATCCTGTTCAACGTGGTGGCCGGCGCCAGCGCCTTCCCCAACGATTTTCGCGAAGCCGCGGCCAATTTCCGCATCCGCGGCTGGCAATGGTGGCGGCAAGTGATGCTGCCCGGCATCTTCCCCTACTACGTCACCGGTGCGATAACGGCGTCGGGCGGAGCCTGGAACGCCAGCATCGTGTCCGAATACGTGTCCTGGGGCGACGACAAACTGGCCGCCCACGGCCTGGGCGCCTATATCGCCCAGACCACCGCCGCCGGCGACTACCCCAAGATCCTGCTCGGCATCGCCGTGATGTCCATCTTCGTCGTTCTGTTCAACCGCCTGCTGTGGCGTCCGCTGTACGCCATCGCCGAAAACAAACTCCGTCTCAGCTAAGGGGGCAACCATGACACTAGACACCACCACCCCGGGACGGGAAATCTTCCAGCTGAAAAATGTCTGCCGCGGCTTCAACAAGGGCAATGACGAAATCCAGGTGCTGGACGACGTCAACCTGACGCTGCGCGAAGGCGAGATCGTCGGCCTGCTGGGCCGTTCCGGCTCCGGCAAATCCACCTTGCTGCGCATCATCGCCGGCCTGATCAAGCCCAGCAGCGGCGACGTCCGCTACCACGACAAGCCCTTGACCGGCCCAGCCGAAGGCGTGGCCATGGTGTTCCAGACCTTCGCGCTCTTCCCCTGGCTGACCGTGCTGCAAAACGTGGAGGCCGGCCTGGAAGCGCTGGGCGTGGAAGCCAAGGAACGCCGCCGCCGCGCGCTGGCCGCCATCGACCTGATCGGCCTGGACGGCTTTGAAAACGCCTACCCGCGCGAGCTGTCCGGCGGCATGCGCCAGCGCGTCGGCTTCGCCCGCGGCCTGGTGGTCAACCCCACCCTGCTCTTGATGGACGAGCCCTTCTCCGCGCTGGACGTGCTCACCGCCGAAACGCTGCGCACCGATATGCTGGATCTGTGGAGCGAAGGCCAGTTGCCCATCCAGTCCGTGCTCATCGTCACCCACAATATCGAAGAAGCCGTGTTCATGTGCGACCGCATCCTGGTGCTGTCGTCCAATCCCGGCCGCGTGGTGGCGGAAATCAAAGTGCCCTTCCCGCACCGCCGCAATCGGCTGGACCCGGCCTTCCGCAAAATGGTGGACGACATCTACGCGCTGATGACCGCGCGCCGCAGCGCCCACACCCTGCACAAGCTGCCGCTGGAAATCGGCAGCCAGTTGAGCGAGGTCTCCACCAACCTGATGGCCGGCCTGATCGAGGAAGTGGCGCAAGCGCCGTATCACGGCAAGGCGGACATGCCGGAAATCGCGGAAAAGCT
Organism: Chromobacterium sp. S0633; assembly: GCF_024158805.1. Classification (NCBI taxonomy): domain Bacteria; kingdom Pseudomonadati; phylum Pseudomonadota; class Betaproteobacteria; order Neisseriales; family Chromobacteriaceae; genus Chromobacterium; species Chromobacterium sp. S0633. The sequence goes on from NZ_JAMZGH010000001.1 coordinate 60,155, forward strand.
GCGGCTGGAAGTGGATGAGTTGTTCCCGGTGGCGGAAATCCTGGAACACCTGGGCTTCGCCGAACTGAAGGACGGCGACATCCTGCTCACCGCCGCCGGCAAGCTGTTCGCCGACTACGGCACCCAGGAACGCAAAGTGCAGTTCGCCGAACACCTGCTGCGCCACGTTCCCATGGCCGCCCACATCCGCAAAGTGCTGCAGGAACGTCCGGGCCAGCGCGCGCCGCGGCTGCGCTTCGCCCAGGAGCTGGAAGACTCGCTGTCCGACGAAACCGCCGAAGAGACGCTGGACACCGTGATCAGCTGGGGGCGCTACGCGGAAATCTTCTCCTACAACGACCACAGCGAAACCTTCAGTCTGGAGGATGTGGAAGGCGGACAGTAAGACTTGGGGGCGCCGCCGGCCCAAGGCTCCCCAAGCGCCCCCCTCAGCGGCTACAATGGACTGTTTTCACTAGACTGCCCGCCATGTTCGGACGCCAATTCAACGACATCGCCAGCAAAGACAGCACCCTGACCCGGCTCACCGCCGAGGCCAAAGAGCTGATGAAGCTGGACCGCGCCTTTCAGAAACTGCTGCCGCCGCTCTTGGTCGGCAGCTGCCGCGCCGTGCGCATCCGCGACGACGAGCTGGTGATTTACACCGACACCGGCATCATCGCCGCCCGCTTGCGCATGCTGGCCCCCGGCCTGTTGCCGCAATTGGCCAAGCAAGGTTTTATCGCCGGCAAGACCCGGGTCAAGGTGGATGTCCGCCTGGCGCGCAAGCCGCGTGAAAAAAAGCTGAAAATCAGCCAGAACGCGTTGGACGGCATGGAAGAAGCCGCCGCCAGCGTCAGCAATCCACTGGTCAGCGCCGCGCTGGCCAAGCTGATCGCCCACCACCGCAAGTAAAGACCGGGACCGCCGCCCAGCTTGCCGCCGCCGGCCAAACCGGCTTAAAGTCGCGGCATGAAACAACACATCATCATATTGATCGCCGGTCTCGCCGCCGGCTTCGCCCAAGCCGCGCCGACGGAACAGCCGACGCCCGCCGAGGCGGAAGCCGCTTTCAAGGCCCAGGCGCTCGCCTCATTCGATTCCAAGCCGGAATCCACCCACACCCTGCTGATGCGCTCCATGGTGGAGTCCACGCTCAAAGACCTGCGCGTCACCGCGGTGAACGACTGCCAGAACGACGAGGAAAACGCCACGCTGGACTGCGAAGTCAGCTATCAGGCCCGCAAGCTCACCGGCAAGCCGGTGGAGCGCGAACAACGGATGCGCTTCAGCCGCCAGGACGGCCAATGGCGCATCGTGCCGCCGCCCAAGGACGCGGACGACGAAGAAAGCGGCGCCGCCTCCGCCCCGCAATAGGCTCAGGCCGGCTGGGCCTCGAAGCTGTCCGCCCGCGCCATCTGCCACATGCGGCCGTAAAAGGCCGCCTTGATCTCCGGCTCCAACAACTCGCCCGGCTGCAAAAAGACGTGCAGCTGAGAAAACAGGCGGATCTCGGTATCGCTGACGCGGCGCACCAAGTGGTGCGGCCGCAGCTGCGACGGATGTTCCAGCCCGGCTGAGGCCAGCATCTCCGCCAGCGCCTTCATGGTGTTGCGGTGGAAATGAAACACCCGGTCCGCCTTGTCCGGCACCACCAGCGCGCGCTGGCGCAGCGCGTCCTGCGTCGCCACCCCGGTGGGACAGCGGTTGGTGTGGCAGCTCTGGCTCTGGATGCAGCCGATGGCGAACATGAAGCCGCGCGCGGAATTGGCCCAGTCCGCGCCTATCGCCAGCACGCTGGCGATGTCGAAGGCGCTGACCAGCTTGCCGCTGGCGCCTATCTTGATCTTGTCGCGCAGATTCAACCCCACCAGCACATTGTGGACAAACAGCAGGCCCTCGCGCAGCGGCACGCCGATGTGGTCGGTGAACTCCAGCGGCGCCGCGCCGGTGCCGCCCTCCTTGCCGTCCACCACGATGAAATCCGGCAGAACCCCCGTTTCCAGCATCGCCTTGGCGATGCCCATGAACTCCCACGGGTGACCCAGGCAGAACTTGAAGCCCACCGGCTTGCCGCCGGACAGCTCTCGCAGCCGGGCGATGAAGCGCATCAGTTCGATCGGCGTGGAAAACGCGCTGTGGCGCGACGGCGACACGCAATCCTGCCCCAGCGGCACGCCGCGGGTGGCGGCGATTTCCGGCGTCACCTTGTGCTTGGGCAGAATGCCGCCGTGGCCGGGCTTGGCGCCCTGGCTCAGCTTGATCTCAATCATTTTCACCTGCGGATTGCGCGCCTGCTCGGCGAAGCGCTCCGCGTCGAAACCGCCGGCCGCGTCGCGGCAGCCGAAATAGCCGCTGCCCAGCTCCCACACCAGCGCGCCGCCATGTTCCAAGTGGTAAGGGCTGATGCTGCCCTCGCCGGTGTCGTGATAGAAGTCGCCGCGTTGCGCACCCTGGTTCAAGGCGCGGATGGCGTTGGCGCTGAGCGCGCCGAAACTCATTGCCGACACATTGAACAGAGACGCCGAATACGGCTGCGCGCACTGCGGGCCGCCGATCTCCACGCGGAAACCGGCCGGATCGCTCAGCGGCGCCGGCCGCATCGAATGGCTGATGAACTCGAAGCCCGGCTGGTACACATCGATCAAGGTGCCGAACGGCTTGTCCGCGCCCTCGTTCTTGGCCCGCGCGTACACCAGGGAGCGCTGCGCGCGCGAAAACGGCAGCTGCTCGCGGTCGGACTCCAGCAAATACTGGCGGATTTCCGGACGGATGCTTTCCACCAGGTAACGGATATTGCCCAGGATCGGGTAATTGCGCCGCACCGCGTGACGGGTTTGCAGCAGATCGAACACCCCCAGCAGCGTCAGCGCGGCCGCCGCCAGCGTGAACGGCCACAACCACTCGTAATGGACGAAAGGCAGGCTGAACAAGGTGAACAACAGGCAACAGGAGAAGAAAGCGTAACGGCTCAACAAAGACACACTCATGTGGACTCCAAAACTTAGGTGGCGGAGAAGGCCCAGGGTAAGGTGACGCTCCGCCGCGCACAAGCCGCGGCAAGCGCCCATTCACATTAATAAATACATTCACTACGTAGATAGTCCGCCACCTGATCTAAAGGCCGGCTCCACAAACACGACGACTATCCGGAAGATAACATCGCTCGACATCCACACCGCCGCGGCCCGGCCGCCGGTTCATTAGATAAAACGATGGAATCCACCACATGCCCAGCCTGCAACGCTTCCGCCCGGACACCGCGCCGGAAACCCTGATCGCCGCGTTAGAACAAGACGGCGGCATCGTGATAGAACAGCTGTTGACCCCGGAAAGCCTGGCCCAGTTCCGCGCCCAACTGCAACCGTTGCTGGACCGCTCCGCCCCCTGTCAGGGCGATTTCTACGGCTACGCCACGCGCAGGATCAGCGGTCTGATCGAACGCGTGCCCGTCACCCGAGAACTCGCCGCCCATCCGCTGATCCTGCAAGTGATGGACGCCTTCCTGCTGCGCGGCTGCCGCGAATACCAGCTCAATCTGACCCAGGCCATCAGCATCGGCCCCGGCGAACCGCGCCAATTCCTGCACAGCGACGATCTGATGTTCCCCGGCACCGCGCCCGGATCGGAAAAAATGATCAACTGCATGTACGCGCTGGACGACTTCACCGAACAGAACGGCGCCACCTGCGTCGTGCCCGGCAGCCACCGCTGGCCCGAGCCGCGCGAAGCCCGCCCGGAAGAAGTCATCAGCGCCGCCATGCCCGCCGGCTCGGTGCTGATCTACCTGGGCTCGCTGACCCACTGCGGCGGTGCCAACCACAGCGACCAAGCGCGCACCGGCGTGGTCATCAGCTACAACCTGGGCTGGCTGCGCCAGGCGGAAAACCAATATCTCGCCGTTTCCCACGAACTGGCCCGCACGCTGCCGCCGCGGCTGCAAAGGCTGCTGGGCTACTTCGTTCATGCGCCCAATCTCGGCAGCATAGACGGCCGCGACCCGATAGAACTGCTACGCGATCAGCCGCCGGCGGACACGCTGTTCCGCGAATTCCTGCCGGAGGAAATTCGCCAGCCGTTGGCGGAAGCGCGCGCCGCCGCGCTGCGCGCCGACTAAACGCCGACATCCTGCCGCAACGCGGCGGCGGGATGATGGACCACACCGCATGCTCTCAGACAAGGACACATCATGACCGCCGCCGATGAACAGGACAGCTCGTTGCCAGCCGAAACGGACGCCCCGCAAGACCCCTCCCGCCGCCGCCTGTTCGAAGGCCTGGCCGCCATCGGCGCCAGTTGCGCCTTGCCCGCCGCCGCCGCGCCCAGCAGCCACCCGCGCCGCGGCAGGCTGGACGCGCTGCTCAAGGCCAATATCAAGAACGTGGTGGTGATCTACCTGGAAAACCGTAGCTTCAACAACCTCTACGGCAACTTCCCCGGCGTGGCCCAGCCGCTGAGCGCGGTCAAGCCGGAACAGGCGCAGCAACGCGACCGCGACGGCCAGCCGCTGTCCGGCCTGCCCAAGATCTGGGGCGGCCTGGTGCCCACCGGCCAGACCGTGGCCGGCAAGCGCTACTTCATCGAAGAAAAAGACATCCACGGCCTGCCCAACGCGCCGTTTCCGCTGAGGGACGCCGAAGGCCAGCCGCTGCCGGAAGCGGTGATCACCCGCGATCTCTGTCATCTGTTCTATCACAACCAGATGCAGATCAACGACGGCCGCAACGACCAGTTCGTCGCCTGGGCCGATTCCGGCGCGCTGGTGATGGGCCACTACCCGGACACTGCTCGCACGCTCAACCAATGGCAGATCGCCCGCCGCTTCACCCTGTGCGACAACTTCTTCATGGCGGCCTTCGGTGGCTCCTACCTCAACCACCAATTCCTGATCTCCGCGCGCACCCCGGAATACTTCAACGCCGCCCAGACCCCGGCCAAGAAGAAAATCGCCGTACTGGCCGACGGGCCCACCGGCCACCAGTTGGCGCTGGACCCCAAATCCCCGGCCTCCGCGCTGGACGGCCCGCCCAAATTCGTCAACAACGGCGCCATCACCCCGGACGGCTACGCGGTCAACACCATGGCCCCGCCCTACCAGCCCAGCTTTGTACGGCCAGCGGAAGGCGGCGACAAGCGCTACGCCGACCCGCAAGACCCCAGCACCCTGCCGCCGCAAAGCTACCGCACCATAGGCGACCTCTTGTCCGAGAAGCACATAGACTGGGCCTGGTACGGCGGCAGCTGGCAGGCGGCGCTGGACGGCAAGGGCGGCGGCGACGCGCCCAACTTCCAGTACCACCACCAGCCCTTCAACTACTTCCGCCAGTTCGCGCCCGGCAGCGCCGCCCGCGAGCGCCATCTGCTGGACGGAGGCCTGGGCGACAGCCCGATTTCCAACCGCTTCATCGCCGATGCTGTGGCCGGCAAACTGCCCGCGGTGGCCTTCTACAAGCCGCAGGGCAATCTGAACATGCACGCCGGTTATTCCGACGTGGAGTCCGGCGACCGTCATGTGGCCAATGTGTTGCAGCATTTGATGAGCGGGCCGCAGTGGAAGCATATGCTGGTGGTGATCACCCACGATGAGAACGGCGGCTGGTGGGACCATGTGGCGCCGCCGCAGGGGGACCGCTGGGGGCCGGGCTCGCGGATTCCGGCGATCATCGTCTCGCCGTTCGCCAAGCGCGGGCATGTGGATCACACCTTTTATGACACCACGTCCATCATCCGTTTCATCAGCCGGCTGCACGATTTGCCGGAGCTGGAGGGGGTGAGCGCGCGCAATGCGGCCTTCCGCGCGCGCGGCGCGCAGCCGCCGGGGGATTTGACCGGGGCTTTGGCGTTTGCGTGAGGGGGTTATTGCATCCGCTTTGCGGATGATGATTTGGGTGCCGCTTTCCGCGCTGACCAAGCGAGGCAAGCGCAGCGTTGTGAGGGCATAAGACGGGGAGGGGCGGGAAGCCGTAGGCCAGGCTTGCAGGGTGGCCTTTAGGAGTGGAGAGGATATTTGGCCAAGCAAATATCCTCTCCCTGCTCGCCGGGCAGCCCCGGCAATCAAAATCATCATCCGCGCAGCGGATTCAAAATCCAGATCACTCAACAACTAAGCCACGCTCAATCAAAGCAACCACCCCGCCTTGACCCCAAGCACTCCCTCAGGAACAATCCCCCCGTTGCCGCCCACATGCGGCACCGGGATTGGCGTCCCGTTGTGAGCTTTAGCAAACCTACGCAGCATGCTGCGTAGGTTGTTTTTCCATTGCAGCGCCATTTGGCAGGTGCGTGGGAGGAGAGTGCTATGCACTCACCGGCTTGAAAGCTCACCCGGTACGCCAATCCGCTCACGCGCCTGCCTAATACCTCAGCCTCACCCGGCAGGTGGTTTATCTTGTGTCACAGCAGGAGAAACACCATGTCTTACACCCTACCTTCCCGCCGCCGCTACAAACTAGCCGCCCGCGAACAGCAGGCAACCCTGCTCCCCTTCGTTCGCTACCTGCCTTCCCGCGACTATCCCCACTACTGGCAAATGCCCGCTGCCTCCGAGAACTACGACATCGCCTGCGCTTACGGCCGCGAATGCGCCGCCCATCTGCTTCAATGGCTGAAGGACAATCCGGACTACGTCGGCTCCGGCCTGCTCAGCCGCGTCGCCCGCGACATCGACTTCGGCGACCGCAGCCAGCGCGGCCACTGGATGGGCTTCTTCAACTATCTGGAACACATGCTGTGGCTGGGCGCGCGCCGGGTTAGGGTCTACCGCCATCTCGACAGCCAACACCAGCTGCACGACGCGCAAATCCTGCGCGCTTGGCTGGAGGCGCGGCACACGCGACGCCGGCATTAAACCCGGCCGACGGATTTAGCCATCAACACAGCTACCATCATAAAAAAAGCACCGTTTTCCTGATGGGGAACGGTGCTTTTTGCTCGTATTGGATCAAGAACACGCTTCAGGCGGGAACGAGCTCCACCTTGATTTTCTTGCCAAGCGCCGTCGCGGCGCCTGCCAGCGTAGCCAGCGTCAAGCTGGTATCCGTGTCATCCAGCAAGCGGTTCAAGGCCGCGCGGCTGGTATGCATTTTCTTTGCCATAGCCGTCTTATTCAGCTTCTGCGCCTTCATTTCCTGCTGAATCTGCCAGGCGATCACCCGCTTCACGGCAATTGCCGTGGCTTCTTCCAGCATGCCCTCTTCGGCCAGAAAGTCATCGAAGCAGCTGCCGATATGCTCTTTGTTCATCATGTATTCCCTAGCTGTTTAAGCCGCGCAAGCGCCAGCCCCAAATCTTCCTTCGCGGTGGCCTGCGACTTCTTGATGAAACCATGCAGCAGAACCATCGCCTCCGCGACCACGGTGAACATCACTCTGGCGATACGCCCAGGCAGATGGATGCGGACCTCCCATAAATCCTTAGCCATTTTCCGCACCAAGGGCATGCCAAGCGGCCAGCCAAACTGGACCGTCTTGATGGCTGCGCCTATGACTTTTCGGTCCGGAGCCTCCAGCGCTTTCAACCAATCACGCACGGGTTCCGTACCGCTTGCCGTCTGGTAGAAACGAACATCCAGGATGGGGGCATTCATACTTGAATGGTACCAATTTTGGTACATTAGTCAAATCGAAAGCCTAGACTGAAATACCGGCGCCACTTAGAACCTGTTTACGATCTCGCGAGTTAGGGCGAGACAAGGCGAAAACGAGCGAAAAAGCGGAATGTACTCATGGTACATGAGCATTTTGAGCTTGGTTTCAACACCGTATCGCCGACGCGCAGCAGATCGTAAACAGGTTCTTAGCAAAGACCATAAAAAAACACCGTTCCCCCTTATCGGGACGAACGGTGCTTTTCTCTTTCCAACGAAACAGACTCAGCGCCAACGCTGCCCGCAACACTCAAATCACGTAATCCTGACCTTCCTGCTTGGCGAACACCGACAGCTTCTTCGGCGTCACATACAGGCTGTCGCCAGGCAAGACGCCCAACTCGCGGTAACGCTCCTTGCTCACCGCCGCCTCAATGCTCCGGCCGTCGGCCTGCACCAGCTCCACCCGCACAATGGGCCCCACCGCGTGGATATGCTCCACCGTGCCCTGCGCCAGCGCGCCGTCGGCCTGGCGCGACAGGTCCAGATCATGCGGGCGCACATAGGCCACCGCTTCGTCGCCGCTGGCCAGCGTCAGCCCTTCCAATGCATGAGCGTAGCCGCCGATCTGCAGCTGACCGCGCTCGATGCGGCCGTGAAACAAATTCACATCGCCCAGGAACTGGGTGACGAAGGGGGTGGCCGGGTTTTCGTAGATATCGTCCGGACGGCCCACTTGCTCGATGTGGCCGTGGTCCATTACCACCACCCGGTCCGACACTTCCAGCGCCTCTTCCTGATCGTGAGTGACGAATACGCTGGTGATGTGCATATCGTTGTGCAGATCGCGCAGCCAGCGGCGCAGGTCCTTGCGCACCTTGGCGTCCAGCGCGCCGAAGGGCTCGTCCAGCAGCAGCACCTTGGGTTCCACCGCCAGCGAGCGCGCCAGCGCGATGCGCTGACGCTGGCCGCCGGACAGCTGGCCGGGATAGGCGTCCACCAGCCAGTCCAGCTGCACCATTTTCAGCAGCTGCATCACTTTGTCGCGGATTTCGTCTTTGCCGGGCCGGCTCTTGCGCGGCTTGACGCTGAGGCCGAAGGCCACGTTGTCGAATACTGTCATGTGGCGGAACAGCGCGTAATGCTGGAACACGAAGCCCACTTCGCGCTCGGCCACATGGGTGTGGGTGGCGTCGGCGCCGGAAAACAGCACTTGCCCGGCGTCCGGCTGTTCCAGGCCGGCGATGATGCGCAGCAAGGTGGTCTTGCCGCAGCCGGACGGCCCCAGCAGCGCCAGCAGTTCGCCGGCTTCCACGTTGAGGCTGACATTGTCCAGCGCGACGAAGTCGCCGAACTGTTTGCGGATATTGCGGATTTCTATGCTCATGCGGGCTGGTCCTTGGCTATGGCGCGGCCGGCGGCGGCCAGGCGAGCGGCCGAGCTGCGTTCCGCGGCGGCGTCGCTCTGTCGCGCCATCCGCCACTCCACCAGGCTCTTGACGCCCAGGGTGACCAGGGCGAGGAAGGCCAATAGCGAAGCGCAGGCGAAGGCGCCGACGAAGTTGTACTCGTTGTACAGGATTTCCACATGCAGCGGAATGGTATTGGTTTGGCCGCGGATATGGCCGGACACGACGCTGACCGCGCCGAATTCCCCCATCGCGCGGGCATTGGTCAGGATCACGCCGTAGAGCAGGCCCCATTTGACATTGGGCAGGGTCACGCGCCAGAAGGTCTGCCAGCCGGAAGCGCCCAAGACCAGCGCCGCCTGCTCCTCGTCCGCGCCCTGGGCCTGCATCAGCGGGATCAGCTCGCGGGCCACGAAGGGGAAGGTGACGAAGACGGTGGCCAGCACGATGCCGGGCACGGCGAAGATCACTTGCAGGCCGTGCTGCTGCAACCAGCCGCCCAGCGCGGTGTTGACGCCGAACAAGAGCACGTACATCAGGCCGGCCACCACCGGCGACACCGCGAACGGCAGGTCGATCAGCGTGGTCAGGAAGCTCTTGCCGCGGAATTCGAAACGGGCGATGGCCCAGGCCGCCGCCACGCCGAACACCAGGTTCAGCGGCACGGCGATGACGGCGGCGGTCAGCGTCAGCTTGATGGCCGCCCATGCGTCCGGCTCCACCAGCGCGGCCAGGTACAAGTCCCAGCCCTTGCGGAAGGCTTCCCAGAACACCGCCAGCAGCGGCACCAGCAGGAACAGGAACAAGAAGGCCAGTGCCAGGCCGGTCAGCAGATAGCGCACCGTGCGCGATTCAGTGGTCAGGCTTTGCATATCATTTACCCGCGCCGTGGCGGCGCGCGGCCCACCATTGGATGAGATTGATGGCGAACAGGAACAGGAAGGAGATGGCCAGCATCACCAGCGCCACCGCCACCGCGCCGTTTTGATCGAACTGGTCCAGCTTGGCGGCGATGATCAGCGGGGCGATTTCCGACACCATCGGGATATTGCCGGCGATGAAGATCACCGAGCCGTATTCGCCGGTGGCGCGGGCGAAGGCCATCGCGCCGCCGGTGATCAAGGCCGGCAACGCCGCCGGGAAGATCACGCGCCGGAAAATATCCCAGCGCCCGGCGCCCAGACAGGTGGCGGCTTCTTCCAGCTCGCGCTCCAGGTCTTCCAGCACCGGCTGCACCGTGCGCACCACGAAGGGCAGGCCGATGAAGGTCAGCGCCACAATGATGCCCAGCGGGGTGAACGACACTTTCAGGCCCAGCGGCTCCAGGTATTGGCCTATCCAGCCGTTGGGCGCGTACAGCGTGGTCAGCGCGATGCCGGCCACCGCGGTGGGCAGCGCGAACGGCAGGTCCACCAATGCGTCTATCAGCCGCTTGCCGGGAAAGCGGTAGCGCACCAGCACCCAGGCCACCAGAAAACCGAACAGCAGATTGATCAGCGCGGCGATGCCGGCGGAAACAAAGGACAGGCGGATGGCGGCGGCCACGCGCTCATGGGCCACCGCGTCGACGAAGGCCGCCCAGCCCATGCCGTGCGCCGACCACAGCAGCGCGGCGAAGGGCAGCAGCACGATCAGGCCCAGCCAGAACAGGGTGATGCCGAAAGACAGGCCGAAGCCGGGCAGCACCGAGTGGCGCTTATTGATCAGATTGAAGCCGCTGGCCGCCATCACGCGCTCATTTCTTGCTGAAGATCTGGTCGAAGCTGCCGCCGTCGGCGAAGTGCTTCTGATTGACCGCGGTCCAGGAGCCGAACACGCTGGCCACGGTGAAGGTTTTCACCGCCGGGAAGCGGGAAGCGAACTGCTTGGCCACCGCCGGGTCTTGCGGCCGCAGGTAGTTGTCGGCGGCCAGTTTCTGGCCTTCCGGGCTCCACAGGTATTGCAGATAGGCTTCCGCCTGCTTGCGGCTGCCCTTGCGGTCCACCACCTTGTCCACCACGGACACCGGGTTCTCGGCCAGCACGGACACGCTGGGGTAAACCAGTTCAAAGCCGCCTCGGCCGAATTCGCGGGCGATCATTTCCGCCTCGTTCTCAAAGGTCACCAGCACGTCGCCAATCTGGCGCTGCATGAAGGTGGTGGTGGCGGCGCGGCCGCCGCCGTCCAGCACCGGCACGTTCTTGAAGATGCGGCCCACCAGATCCTGGGCCTTGGCCTCGTTGCCGCCCGGCTGTTTCAGCGCATAGCCCCAGGCCGCCAGATAGCTGTAGCGGCCGTTGCCGGAAGTCTTGGGATTGGGGATCACCACTTTCAGGCCCGGCTTGGCCAGATCGCTCCAGTCGCGCACTTGCTGCGGATTGCCCTTGCGCACCAGGAACACGATGGTGGAGGTGAACGGCACCGCGTGGTTGGGCAGGCGGCTGGCCCAGTTGGACGGCACCAGGCCCTTGCCCGCCAGCAGGTCGATATCGGTGGCCTGGTTCATGGTGATCACGTCGGCGGCCAGGCCGTTGGCCACCGCCAGCGCCTGCTTGCTGGAGCCGCCGTGCGACTGCTGCAGGGTGACGGTTTCGCCGGTCTTGGCCTTATAGGCTTTCTGGAAGGCCGGGTTGTAGTCCTTGTAGAAGTCGCGCATCACGTCGTAGGACACGTTGAGCAATGTGGCGTCGGCCAGCGCGGAGCCTGACGAGGCCAGCAACAGGGCGGCCAGGGCGAGACGGAGCTTCATGGACAGACCTTTTCTGAATGGATGATCGGCGATGTTCCCGAGATGTTCCCGACTATACCCAAGGACTGTTATATCCATAAATAATATTGTGAAATACTCTTATCCCTCAATCATCTAACAAGCCCGCCCCACCCTCTTCGCATTCCCGCGCGCTCCAGCGGCGCGCGCACCGCTCTGGCCGCCCTCTCCGCTTTGGTTTACTCTCAGAGTCAATCCTCTATTCTGGCTCTCGGAAGTTTCCACGATGAACGTCAAAGACTATATGCAACAGGCGGGCAAGGCCGCCCGCAAAGCCAGCCGCGAACTGGCCCGCGCCGACACCGCGCAGAAGAACCGCGCGCTGCTGGCGATGGCGGACGCCATCCTGCGCGAGCAGGCGCAGCTGCTGGCCGCCAACGCCCTGGACATGGAGGCTGCGCGCAAGGCCGGCCTGGAGCCGGCGCTGCTGGACCGCCTGGCCTTGAACGAGAATACCGTCGCCGGCATGGCCGAAGGCCTGCGCCAAATCGCCGCGCTGCCGGACCCGGTGGGCGAGGTCAGCGAGATGGCCTACCGTCCTTCCGGCATCCAGCTGGGCAAGATGCGAGTGCCCTTGGGCGTGGTGGGCATCATTTACGAGGCCCGCCCCAACGTCACCGCCGACGCCGCCGGCCTGTGCCTGAAATCCGGCAACGCCGCGCTGCTGCGCGGCGGCTCCGAGGCTTTCCACAGCAATCAGGCCATCGCCGCCTGCGTGCACGAGGGCCTGCGCGAAGCCGGCCTGCCGGCCGAGGCGGTGCAGGTGCTGGCCACCACCGACCGCGCCGCAGTGGGCGAGATGATCACCATGCCGCAATACGTGGACGTGATCGTGCCGCGCGGCGGCAAGGGCCTGATCACCCGCATCAGCGCCGAGGCGCGGGTGCCGGTAATCAAGCATCTGGACGGCAACTGCCATGTCTATATCGACGACACCGCCAGCCCGGACAAGGCTTTCGACATCGCGCTGAACGCCAAGACCCATCGCTACGGCACGTGCAACACCATGGAAACTCTGTTGGTGCACACCGCCTTCGCGGAATTCATCCTGCCGCGCCTGGCTGCGGCCTATTGGGAAAAAGGCGTGGAGCTGCGCGGCTGCGAACGCACCCGCGCCATCCTGGGCGACAAGGTTCGTCCAGCCGGGGAAGACGACTGGGCCAGCGAATACCTGGCGCCCATCCTGGCCGTCAAGGTGGTCAAGGATCTGGACGAAGCCATCGAACATATCAACCACTGGGGCAGCCACCATACCGACGCCATCGTGTCCGAAGACTACGGCCGCACCCGCCGCTTCCTGCGCGAGGTGGACTCCGCCAGCGTGATGGTCAACGCCTCCACCCGCTTCGCCGACGGCTTTGAATACGGGCTGGGCGCGGAAATCGGCATTTCCACCGACAAGATCCACGCGCGCGGCCCGGTGGGCCTGACCGGTCTGACCAGCCAGAAGTGGATCGTGCTGGGCGACGGCCATATCCGTTCCTGATCCCGCCGCATCGAAGGCCGCTTGCTTGAGCGGCTTTCGCTATGCCGCCGGCCTCGCTGCCGGCGGCGTTTTCATTGATAATCGCTGCTTTGCTTCCATACCGGGCGATTCCATGCTGACCCTGAACCAACAAGACTTGGCCGCGCTGTCGGCCAAAGCCGCCTGTGCGCCGCGCCTGCGCGCCAATCAGAATTTCCACGTCCAGCTGGAAGACCCGATCCAGCGCCTGGCCATCGCCATGGAGCCGGACACCTATGTCCGCCCACACCGCCACGACCACAGCTGGGAGATGCTGATCGCGCTCAGCGGCGCCTTTGAAGTGATCGTTTTCGACGAGGCCGGCGTGGTGCAAGGCCGCCATCGCTTGGGCGCGGACGGCGCGCGCGTCTTCGAAATGCCGGCCAACACCTGGCACTCGGTGGTGTCGCTGCAACCGGGCAGCGTGGTGTTCGAAGTCAAGCACGGCCCGTATCTGCCGCTGCAGGACCAGAACCTGGCCGCCTGGTCCCCGGTCGAGGGTTCCGAGCGCGTGCCGGCGATGCTGGATTTCCTGCGCCGCGCTCAAGCCGGCCAGCGCTTCGACGGCTGAGCCCGGCGCCGGTCAAACGGCTAGCCGAATAAGCTTGCCAGCCGCCTCGCCCCTGTTTACCGTGTAGGGCATCTCTTGGGGGCGGGAGTCGGACCATGTTGTGGCATTGGTTGCTGGCAAGCTTGCATCTACTGGCTCTGGGCGCCGGCCTGGCCGCCCTCTGGAGCCGAGCCGGCCTGCTGCGCCAGCAGCAATTCCCCAATCAAACCCCGCAGCTGTTTCGCTGCCACCGCTGGTGGCTGCTGGCGCTGACGCTGTGGACCGTCAGCGGCCTGGGCCTGCTCTCGCTGGACCCCGCCCGGCTGCAACAACCGTTGTTCATGCTCAAACTGCTGACCCTGGCCCCGCTGCTGCTGCTGGAAGTCCGCGCTTCGCGCGGCCTGATGCGCTGGCAAAGCCAGCTGCGCATCCAGCGCAGTCTGGAACTGCGCGGCGCCGACTCGCTGGCGCGCAGCAGTTATTGGCAAATCTGGCTGCTGCTCGCCATCGTCGGCGAATCCGCCGCGCTGCATGGCTGAATAAGCGGCGCCCAGCCCGCCGCGGCTCCGCCGTCTCAAACTCCTTAACACCTGCAACCGGCCTAACTCGAACTTGCGCGCGGCGCCGGGCTTCCAACCCCATATCCCGTCCCGACGCAAGAACGCCATGCCCATTCTGATCGAACACTGCAAATCCCTATTGCTTCAAACCGCGCTGGGCGTCGCCCTGAGCTGCGCGGTCATGCCTGCTCTCGCCAACCTGAGCGACCCCGTCGCCACGCTGAAGGCCAAGGCCTCGCCGCCCGCCGTGGCCAGCTGCCTGGACGAACGCATGCGCAAGCTGCGCATTCCCAGCGAATACATCGAACGCGAACGCGGCCGAGACGGCGGCGAGACCGTGCGTCTGACCAATCCGGCCACCCAGAAAGACGGGCTGGAAATCCTCATCCGCCCGGACGGCGACGCCAGCAAGCTGACGGTGAACACCCATGGCCTCAGTTACAGCAAGGCATGGCGCAAACTGGTCACGGACTGCGCTCAGCGCGCCTGAGCCCCTCCCCGGCCGGGCTGTGGACAGCGCCGGCCGCGGCTCCGCGGCTGTGGAAAGTGTGCGCAAACTGTGCACAAAACTGTGGATAACATTAAAAAGCCTCCGGCAGACCCCCGGTTTGATTGCGTCCGCTTGCCTTTTCCGCTTGTGCACAACTTTTGAAACCCGCGGCTCGCTGTGTGTAATGTGGATGAAACGGGGACAAGTTTGTGGATAAGCGGAGCCGGCGTTTGACAGCCAGTCCCGCTGACAAAAATTCTCCAGCGGTTACACTGGACAGGAGATCTTCGTCCAGGAGCCCGCATGTCCAATTACCACGCCAAGTACGAACTGCACTACGCCGCCGGCAAGGCGCTGCGCCAAGCCTGCTCCCGCACGCTGCAAGCCGAAAACCGGCTCAGCGCGCCGCGCGACATCCTCGCCATGGTGGAGCACACCTCGCAGGGCCGGGTGCAGGGCCTGATTCCGCTGCGCTACAGCCGGATGCAGGTTTCGCCCTTCACCTTTTTCCGCGGCTTCGCCATGATCCAGGCCGCCGATCTGGCCGCCAATCCCTCCAGCGGCCTGAAGCTGCAGATCTGCGGCGACGCCCACCTGATGAACTACGGCTTCTTCGCCTCCCCTGAACGGCAGCTGATCTTCGACATCAACGACTTCGATGAAACCCACCACGGTCCGTGGGAATGGGATCTGAAACGGTTGGCGGTCAGCCTGGTGCTGGCCGCTCGCGGCCAAGGCTTCAGCGAAAGCCAGGCGCGGGACATGGTGTGCCGCGCCAGCGAGGTCTACCGCCGCCGCGTCAACGAATACGCCCGCATGGGACAACTGGAGCTGTGGTACACCAAGGTGGGCTTCGAACAATTGCTGGAGCGCGCGCCCACCGACGCCATCCGCCAGCAAATGCTCAAGCTGTCCGACAAGGCCAGACACCAGACCCAGGAAAAACTGCTGCCCAAGATGACGGAGCTGGAGGACGGCACCCTGCGGCTGCGCGACAACCCGCCGGTGATCTTCCATCTACACGACAAGAACACCCTGCTGGACAACGACGACAGCTGGCTGTCCACCGACGACGCCGAGGCTCTGGTCAAGCCGATGCTGGACAACTACATCGACACCTTGAAGGAAGACCGCCGTCAGTTGCTGGAGCGCTTCCGGCTGGTGGATTGCGCGTTCAAGGTGGTGGGCGTGGGCAGCGTGGGCACCCGCTGTCTGGTGATGCTGTTGCAGGACAACTTCGACCAGCCGCTGTTCCTGCAATTGAAGGAGGCGCGCCCCTCGGTGCTGGAGCCTTACACCCAGGCCTGCGTGCACGGCCACCAGGGCAAGCGGGTGGTGTTCGGCCAGCGCCTGATGCAGGCGGCCAGCGATCTGTTCCTGGGCTGGACCACCGGCCCGGCCGGCCGTCACTTCTACGTGCGCCAGTTGCGCGACATGAAGGCGGCGCCGTCGCTGGAAGCCTTCGCCACGCCGGAAGCGCTGACCGCCTACGGCCAGGCCTGCGCCTGGGCGCTGGCGCGCGCGCACTCCAAATCCGGCGGCCAAGCCGCCCAACTGGCCGGCTATGTGGGCGACAGCGACAAGCTGGACCAGGCCATCGCCGGCTACGCGCTGGCCTACGCCGACCAGGTGGAAGCCGATTACCAGGTGTTCAAGGCCGCCATCGCCAGCGGCCGGCTGCAAGTCCACGACTGAAAACCCCGTCGCAACGCCGCCGCCGGCGGCGTTCATCCTTCCGTATTAATACCAAACCCTTGATCTTGTTGCTTGTAATGTCATAAAACCATACTAGAACAGGCGATAATCCCGGCCCTGTCCTTGCCGCCGGCAAAGACAGGGCCGACAGCCCACAATCAGACATCCACCTTCGAAAAGCGAACATCATGCGGGTCAATACCAGACTGTTCATCATCATGGCGGCCAGCCTGCTGGCGCTGCTCAGCATCGCGGCCGTGGCGCTGCTCTCCACCCGCGCCACACTGGGCCAGGAAAAGCGCGAGCAAATCACCCACCTGCTGCGCATGGCGGAAGGCACCATGAGCCACTTCCAAAAACTGGAGGAAAAAGGCCTGCCGCGCGCCGACGCTCAAAAACAAGCCATCGCCGCCCTCAACGCGCTCAAGGTGGACGACATCTACTTCTTCGGCCGCAATCCGCAAAACGTGGTGATGTTCCACCCCAACAAAGACCGGGTGGGCAAGGTGGACATGGGCAGCACGCTGCCGGACGGCCGCACCACGGTGGCGGTCTATGAAGAGGCCTTGCAGAAAGAGCATTACGGCCTGGTGACCATCCAGACCTCGCGCAAGGGCAGCAAGGAGGAGTTTCCCAAACTCAACGGCGTGGTGCGCTTCGAGCCCTGGGGCTGGATGGTGGGCACCGGCATCTTCATCGACGACATCGACCAGCTGTTCTGGAGCCAGGCGCGCACGCTGCTGATCATCGCCGCCATCGGCGTGATCACGCTGGCCGGCCTGATCCTGCTGGTCTCGCGCAGCATCATGCAGTCTCTGGGCGGCGATCCCAACTACGCGGCTCAGGTGGTCAAGGCCATCGCCGACGGCGATCTGGGCACCGACATCGTGGTGCAGGGCCCGCCGCACAGCCTGCTGGCGGCAATGCGCGAAATGCAGCTGAAACTGCGCCAGATGATCGAGGAGATTAGCCTCGCCGCCACCAATATCAACCAGGCCAGCCGTCAGCTATCCAGCGATATGGACAAGGTGCACGACGTTTCCGGCGTGGCCAGCTCCTCCACCAGTTCCGCCGCCGCCGCCATCGAGCAGCTGTCGGTGAGCATAGACCACGTCACCGCCAGCGCCCGCGACACCGAATCCGGCTCGCGCGACACCGTGGAGCTGGCGCGCCAGGGCGAAGCGCTGGCGGCGCGGGCCGCCGAGGGCATCCGCAATATCGCCGGCCAAGTGCATAGCGCCAGCGATATGGTGGGCAAGCTGGCCGAACGCACCCGCAACATCAGCGGCATCGCCGAAACCATCCGCGACATCGCCAACCAGACCAATCTGCTGGCGCTGAACGCGGCGATCGAAGCGGCGCGCGCCGGCGAGATGGGCCGCGGCTTCGCGGTGGTGGCGGACGAAGTGCGCAAGCTGGCCGAGCGCACCGCCTCCGCCACCGACGAGATCTCCACCATTGTGCAGGCGGTGGTCAGCGAAACCGGCAGCGTGTCCAGCCAGATGGACGACATCCGCCCGGCGGTGGAAGGCGGCGTGGAGCAGGTGCAGCAGGCGGCCCAGACGCTGGACGCCATCAGCAAGCAGGCCAGCCAGGCGCTGGAGCATGTGCACAATGTGGTGGTGGCGATGGGCGAGCAGAGCCAGGCCGGCACCAATATCGCCGGCAACGTCGAGCAGGTGGCCGGCGTGGTGGAGGAAACCCAGAATTCGGTCAGCAACGCGGTGGGGGCGGTTCGCGCCATCGATCAGCAGGCGGACACCCTGCAACAGACCGTGGGCCGTTTCCGCCTCTAAGAGCCTGTTGGCGGCGATACGGCGTTGAAAACAAGGTCGAAATACGCATGCGCCACGAGTACGTTCCGCTTTCTCGGCCGCAACGCCTTGTCTCGCCCTAGCTCGCGATCGTAAACCCCTTCCCAGCCTTCCCCAAGCCCCGCTCCGCCGGGGCTTTTTGCCGCCTTCATTCCGGGCTTGCCCTCCCGCCCCTGCCTGATGGCATAATGTGCGCAGAGCAAACGCTCCAAAAATAAAACAAAGCCACGGACAGACAGACCCAAACATGCAAACAATAATGCGCAAGCGCATCGGGAGAGATTCATGTCCCAGGCCACCATCCCGGCGGACTTGGCCGAATGGCTGATTCAACAAAATGTTCGTGACGTAGAACTGGCTTTCGCCGACGTGCACGGTTTTGCCCGCGGCAAAACCTTGCCGGCCAAGGCCTTCATCAAGGGGCAGCCGCTGCGCATCGCGCGTGCGGTGCCCATCCAAAGTTGCATCGGCGAATTCCCGGACTACCGCTACTACGGCGAGCACGATCCGGACGTCACCCTGGTTCCGGATTTCGCCACCCTGCGCCAGGTGCCGTGGGCCAAGACCCCGCGCGCCAGCGTGATCTGCGACTGCGTGGACCACGACGGCAGCCTGGCGCCGCTGGCGCCGCGCTCGGCGCTGAAAGCAGTGCTGGCGCGCTACGCGGCGCTCGGCTGGACACCGGTGGTGGCGCCGGAGCTGGAGTTCTACATCTTCGCCGCCCACGGGGACCCGCAGCAGCCGTTTCAGCCGCCCACGCTGCGCAGCGGCCGCCGCGAAGCCGGCTTCGACTCCTTCAGCTTCTCCTCCCTCAACGATCTGGAAGCCTATTTCGACGATCTCTACCGCGCCTGCGAAATGCTGGGCATCGCCACCGACACCTTCGTCCACGAAATGGGCCCCAGCCAGTTTGAAATCAACCTCAAACACGGCGACGCGCTGGCGCTGGCCGACCAAACCTTCCTGTTCAAGACCGCGCTTAAGGAGATAGGCAACCGCCACGGCCTCAGCGTGGTGTGCATGGCCAAGCCGCTGCCGGGCCAGCCGGGCAGTTCGATGCACTTGCACCAAAGCGTGGTGGACCAGCATGGCGACAATGTCTTCAGCCGCGCCGACGGCGAAGCCTCGGAAACCTTCTACGGCTTCATCGCCGGCCTGCAGCGTTATCTGCCGGAACTGATGCCCTTGTTCTGCCCCAGCCCCAATTCCTACCGCCGCTTCGTCAAAGGCATGGCCGCGCCGGTCAATCTGAGCTGGGGCCTGGACAACCGTTCGGTGGGGCTGCGGGTGCCGGTGTCCGGCCCGGAAGGCCGCCGCGTGGAAAACCGGCTGCCCGGCTGCGACGCCAACCCCTATCTGTCGCTGGCGGCCAGCCTGGGCGCCGGCCTGCTGGGCATAGAAGGCCGCTTGCAGCCCAGCGAGCCCGCCACCGGCAATGTGTTCAAGAGCGAACGCGCCAGCCTGCCCAATACCCTGGACGCCGCCTGCGAGGCGATGGCCGGCGGCGACGCCGCCGCGCAGCTGTTCGGCGCGGAGTTCAGCGCCGCCTATCTGGCGGTGAAGGAGGTGGAACTGACTCACTACCACAGCCAGATCACGCCGTGGGAGCGTCAATACCTGGGTCTGCTGGCCTGAGAACCCATTGACCAATGCAAACAGGCCCGCTCATGCGGGCCTGTTTGCATTGTCTCGCGCCAAGCGCCTCAGTTGCGGCTCAACAGCAGCCGCCGCGCCAGCAGTTCGATCGCCTCCTCGCGGCTGACCGGCACGCTGCCGCGGTATTGCTCGGCCACGATCCACTTTTCCACCGCGGCGCGGTCGCCGCGCGCGGCCTTGAGCAACACGCCGAAGGCCGCTCCGGTGGAATGCTCAGGCGGCTCCACGCTGCGGATCTGGGTATTCAAGGCGTACACCTTGTCCTCGGCGCGCGTCCTCGTGACCTGGCGCGGCGCGCGGCGCGAGTACACAATCCACCCCAGCAAAGCCAGCAAACACGCGCCCACGATCAATAGAAAAACAAACATTTCAAATCAAACCTTTAACTGAGGATGTCATTGTAAAACACCGCCTCGCCCCGCCGTCAACGCCTTGCGCCAGGTCAAACCCGGTTCATGCCGGCTTGGCCTGGGCCGCCCGCCGCGATATGCTGTCACGATAATCCCCCTGTCTCACCAGCCATAAAGGACATCGGACATGTACCAACACATCATCGCCGCGCTGGATGGCAGCAGCAATTCGGACAAGGCGCTGCTGGAAGCCATCCGCGTCGCCAAGTTCTGCAAAGCCAGCCTGACCCTGTTCCACATCGCCAGCCTGCGCGATCTGGCGGTGGAAGGCGTCGGCCTGCTCGGCACCCACGAACTGCACGATCAAGCCTTCCGCGACGGCAACCGCGTGCTGGAACAGGCGCGCAAACAGGCGGTGGAAGCCGGCGTGGAACAGGTGCAGATCCACATGGCGGAAAGCTGGGACGGCGGCGCCGACATGGCGGAACTGCTGGTGCGCTACGCGGACAGCCACAAAGCCGGCCTGGTCGTGCTCGGCACCCATGGCCGCAGCGGCATCGCCCATCTGCTGTTGGGCAGCTTCGCCCAGAACCTGCTGCGCCGCGCCAACTGTCCCGTCATGGTTCTGCGCAGCGAGCAAAGCGAGTTCGGCCAAGCGGAATAATAACCGCGACGCGCGGCCCTGGCGATGCCTTCATCATAACAAGGCATCGCCTCGCGCCGCTCAGCGCTTGCGCGCGTAGATGAAGAACTCGCGGTTGCCGTCGCCGCCGGTGATCGGACTGTCGAACCACTTCAGCAGCTCAAAGCCCTGCTCCCGCACCGCTTCGCTGATCTTGTCCCGCACGCGCGGGTACAGGCTCTCGTCGCGTACGATGCCGCCCCTGGCCAAACCTTCGCGCCCCACCTCGAACTGCGGCTTCACCAGGCTGAGCAGGTGACCGCCGGGACGGATCAAGGGCAGCGCCGAGGGCAGCACCAAGGTCAGCGAAATGAAGGACACGTCGCACACCATCAGGTCGAAAGGCAAACCCTCGTTGGCCGCCAACAGGGCCGCATGGTCCAGCGCCCTGGCGTTCACCCCTTCGAAATAACGCAGGCGCGCGTCCGTCCGCAGCCGCGGATGCAATTGATCGTGCCCCACGTCCACGCCCACCACTCGCCGCGCGCCCTGCTGCAGCAGGCAGTCGCTGAAACCGCCGGTGGACTGGCCCACGTCCAGCGCCAGCGCGTCGCGCGGGTCCAGGCCGGACGACTCCAGCGCGCCCAGCATTTTCAAGCCGCCGCGCGACACGAAACGATCGGATGGATCGGCGGCGATATCGAAGCGGCTGCCCGGCGCGCATTTCTGGCTGGGCTTGCTCACCGGCGCGCCGTCGCAACGGACGCGCCCCGCGGCGATCAGATTCTGCGCCGCCGTGCGCGAAGCCGCCAGGCCCAGTTCCACCAGCAACACGTCCACTCGCGTCATCGCACCCTCCCCACCATCGACAAAAACCGCACAGCGTGGCAAGCGCGCCGGCCGCTGTCAAGCCAAGACCATGATCTCACCGTGCGTAGGGCCCGCCAACCGCGCTAGAATCGCTAAATGCCAATCCGGCCAGCCGTCGCCCCCGGCGTCGGCAGCCTCAAGCGGAGACATGGATGGATACACATCAACTGGAAGCGCATGAAGTGCGCGTGCTGGGCGCCCTGGTGGAAAAACAGGCGCTGACCCCGGACGCCTACCCGATGACCTTGAACGGCCTGGCCTCGGCCTGCAACCAGCTGACCAGCCGCGAACCGGTGATGCAGCTGTCCGAAGCGGACATCAGCGCGGCGCTGGACAGCCTGATCGCCAAGAAGCTGGCGAGCGAGCGGCTGCCGGCCGGCAGCCGGGTGGCCAAATACGAGCACAGGCTCAATTACGAATGGAATATCGAAGGCGCGCGGCTGGCGGCGCTGGCCCTGCTGATGTTGCGCGGACCGCAAACCTCGGCGGAAATCCGCACCCGTTCCGGCCGCATCTACGGCTTCAGCGGCGTGGAGGAAGTGGAAACCGCTCTCAACGCGCTGGCCGACAAATACCCGCCGCTGGTGCTGAAGCTGGAGCGCCAGCCCGGCGAGCGCGAGGCGCGCTGGGCCCATCTGCTCAGCGGCGAGCCGCAATCGCTGCCGGCCGCCGGCGACAACGGCTGCGGCGTGATCGAGGTGGGCATCGCCGGCCGCGTCGCCGCCTTGGAAGCGGAAGTGGCCGCCCTCAAAACCCGGCTGCTGGAGCTGGAGAATTTGCTGGCCAGTGAATAATTCACACTCGAATATTTGGCGGCTCGCCGAACTTGTTACTTAAAAAGCGGTCACTTCCCTTGTTGTCTAACTCACCCAAGAGAAGTGACCCATGAAAACTCTGCATCTGAGCGCCGCCGCCGCGCTGCTCGCCCTGACCGCGGCCGCCCACGCCGCCGATTACAGCTTTATCGCCGGCAAGGACTTCCAGCAATTCAGCCGCACCCCGCAGGGCCTGGGCCTGGGGCTTTCCATCGACTACCTGAACAGCGACCACAAGGGCAACGCCGGCGGCGCCGGCCTGGAGTTCGCGATTCCGCTGGGCCCGGTCACCCTGGCCGGCGGCGGCAAGCTGATGGGCCTGAACCCGGACAGCGGTTCCGGCACCGCCGCCTTGCTCGGCGGCCGCGCCAACATCCAGCTGGCGCCCAAGCTCAGCCTCTACGGCCAGGCCTATTACGCCGGCGACAGCATGGCCAGCGGCAGCGTCAAGAACGTCAGCGACCTGGCCGCCGGCGTGCGCTGGAACCCCATTGGACCGTTCACCGTGGAAGCCGGCTATCGCTACTTCGACATCGAGCGCAAGGACAACAACCGCAATCGCCGTCTTGCCGACGGCATGTATATCGGCGCCGGCTTCACCTTTTAAGCCCGGCCCGCCGCCACGAAAAACAGCCCCGCAATGCGGGGCTGCTGCTTGTCGCGGCTCACTCGGCGTGTCGCGCTTCGAACACCGCGTAAGTCTTGCACGCCGGCTCCAGCACCTGCCAAGTGCCGACGAAGCCCGCGGGGATCACGAAGTGATCGCCCTGCTTCAACTCCACGCTGTTCCCGGCCTCGTCGCTGACCTTCACTCGTCCTTGCAACAGCGTGCAGAACTCGTGTTCGCTGTAGCGCACTTTCCAGCAGCCCAGCCCGCCGCTCCAGATGCCGACGTGGAACTGCCCGCTGGGATCGGAATAATGGTTGGCCACGCTTTGCCGGCATTCGCCGGCGACGCGGCGATCCTCGGCCGCCACAAACGATTCCAACGCCACGTCGTGACGCTGGAACACAATGATATCGCTGACCTGTTTCATCGCTCTGCTCTCCATGGCTGTTTGAAATTTTCAACACAATGCCATGAAGCAGACAGAATATTCAACTCCCTACCGATTCAATCGCCGCGCCGCCGGCCACATCGCCGCGCACAGCAGCGCCATGACCATGGGCTGGTACAAGACATACGGCTGATAAGCCGCGCCAAGCAAACCCAGACCGCCGGCGATCAGCAGGTAGTACATCAGGCCCAATAAGGCGCCGGCCGTGCCCTGCACTTGGCGGTAATCCCGCAGGGCCCCCGCCAGCAGCGGCGGAATCGCGCAGCCGAAGGCCGCGGAAATCGCCAGTTGGCTGAGCAACAGCACGCCGACGGCCGCGGCCGGCGGCAGACCCGGCCAGCCGCTGAGCAACTGCACCAGGGCCGCCGCGCCGGCGGCCATCAAGGCCAGGCGCGGCAAGCGTTCCGCGCCGCCTCGCGCCGCCAACCGGCGATTGACCGCGCCACCGAACAGGCCGCCGGCGGCCACCAGCAAACCGCTGAGGCCGAACAACCAGGCCGGCATGCCCAGCAATTGCAGCGTGAACGGGGCCAGCGTGTAAAAGCCGAACAACAGCAGATTGAAGCCGGCCACCAGCCATACCGTGGCCAGCACCCGCGGATCTCGCGCCATCCTGGCCGCCACCGCGCCCAAGGCCGCCGGCGGCGGCAGGTCCGCCGGCCGGGTTTCGCCGGCCAGCTTCCAGGACAACAGCAGCAACAGCGCCGCCAAGCCGCACAAGGCGGCGAACACGCCCTGATGACCGAAACCGGCCACCAGCACGGCGCCCAGCGGCGGGCCCAAGGCCGGCGACAGCGACAACACCGCGCTGACGGTGGCGAACACCGTCAGCAAGGCCGGGCCTTGATAGCGGTCGCGCAACATGGTCTGCACCACCACCGAACCCGCGCTGGCGCCGAAGGCCAGTAATAGCCTGGCCAGCAGCAGCGCGGCGAAATCGCGGCTCATCACCGCCAATACCGCGCCCGCGCCGTAACAGGCCAAGGCGGCCAGCAAGGCCGGCCGCCGTCCGTATAGATCGGCCAGCCGGCCCCAGCACACCACGCCGAAGGCGAAAGCCAGAAAGTAGACGCTCATCGTCAACTGCGCCTGACCGGCGCTGACATGGTAAGCCTGGGCGATCTCGGTCAAGGCCGGCGCGTAAATGGTTTCACTCAATTGCGGGAAACCCAGCAATACAATCAGCAGCGCCAGCGGCGCCGCCCGGATCGCGGTTTTCATTTTGTCCTCCTAAAAACAACGAACAGGGATTGTAGGAGGATGAAGGCACGCCTATTATCGATGGATAGCCACAAAACATTGAGAATCGGACAAGATGCCGCGCTACCTGCCCGCCGCGGCGCCGGACCCGGACCAGCTCGCCGATCCCATCGTCGGCATGGCCATAGACGCGCCGGCGCCGCATGACTCCGGCCTGCACCGCCATCGCCGCGCGCAACTGATGTACGCGGTCAGCGGCGTGCTGCAAATCCGCATCGGCCACACCCGCTGCGTGCTGCCGCCGACAATGGCCGCCTGGATTCCCTCGGGCCTGTGGCATCAGGCCGAAACCGGCAAGCCTTTCGCCTATCGCAGCCTGTACTTCGATCCGGTCGTCTATCCCGCGCTGCCGCGGCGGCCGCAGATCATCGCCGTCAGCCCGCTGTTGCGCGAGTTGATCGTGCGGGTGGCGGAATGGCCGCTGTCGCCGTTGGAGCCGGCACAGCAGCGGCTGGTGGAGGTGTTGCTGGACGAGGCCGGCCGCGCGCCGGAGCAGGCGCTAAGCCTGCCGCTGCCGCAAGACCGGCGGCTGCTGCGCATTGCCGAGCAGCTATTGCAGCAGCCCGGCGACGAGGCCACGTTGGAGCATCTGGCCGCCCAGGCCGGCGCAAGCGCCCGCACCGTCAACCGGTTGTTCCAGCAACAGACCGGGCTCAGCTTCAGCGCCTGGCGGCGGCAATTGAAAATGATGGAGGCCAGCCGACTGTTGGCCGAGGGGGAAAGCGTCAGCCGGGTGGCGGCGGAACTGGGCTATGCGCAGGACAGCGCCTTCATCGCCATGTTCCGCCGCCATGCCGGACTTACGCCCGGCCAGCTCAAACGCTCAGTCTGAGAACCGGTTTACGATCTGGGAATGGCTCACCACCACAAATGGAAGCGCTGCTTGGGCGACAAATACATCTTGTCGCCCGGCTTGACGCCGAAGGCCTGGTAGAACCGCTCCATATTGCTGGCGGTGCCGATGGGCCGCCACAGGTCCGGCGTGTGCGGGTCCGACACCAGCTGTTTGAGCGTGGCTTCGTCGCGGCTCTTGCTGCGCCAGGATTGGGCGAAGGCGATGAAGAAACGCTGGTCGCCGCTCATGCCGTCCAGCACCGGCGCGTCCTTGCCGGCGAGCGCCAGATGATAGGCCTTGTAGGCCACTTCCAGGCCGGCGTTGTCGGCGATGTTCTCGCCCAGGGTCAGTTCGCCGTTGACATGGTGGCCGGGCACCGGCTGGTAGCGGCCGTATTGCTTGACCAGCTTGCGCGTGGCCGCCTTGAAGCGCGCCTTGTCGCTGGCGGTCCACCAGTTGCGCATATTGCCGTCGCCGTCGAACTGGCTGCCCTGGTCGTCGAAACCATGACTGATTTCGTGGCCTATGGTGGCGCCTATGCTGCCGTAGTTGACCGCCGGATCGAAGCCGGGATCGAAATACGGCGCCTGCAGGATGGCCGCCGGGAACACGATCTCGTTATTAGCCGGATTGTAATAGGCGTTCACCGTCTGCGGCGTCATGCTCCATTCCTTGCGATCCACCGGCTGACCCAGCTTGCCGCTCATATAGCGGTAGTTGAACACTGCGATGCGCCGCACATTGCCGGCCAGATCGTCCGGCGCCAGCTGCAGGCCGCCGTAATCGCGCCACTTGTCCGGATAGCCTATCTTCAGCGTGTACTTGGACAGCTTGATATGGGCCTGGCGCTTGGTGGCGGCGCTCATCCAATCCAGGGTGTCGATGGACTGGTCGTAGGCCTGCAGCAGATTGCGCACCAGTTCGTCGGCCTGGCGCTTGGCCTCCGGCGTGAAATAACGCGCCACATAGAGTTTGCCCAGCGCTTCGCCCAGGCCGCTTTCCACCATGCCCACGCCGCGTTTCCAGCGCGGGCGGTTCTGTTTGCGACCTTCCAGGGTCTTGCCGTAGAAGTCGAAGTGGGCGTCGACGAAGGCCGGCGTCAGGCTGGGCGCGTAAGCGTCCAGCGTGCGCGCCAGCAGGTAGTTGCGCAGCGTGGACGCGGGCGCGGCCCGCAAGAGCGGCGCCAGCTTGCTCAGATAGCCGGGCTGGTCCAGATTCAACTGCTTGGCGGCGTCCAGGCCGGCGTCGGCCAGCAAGGCCGGCCAATCGTAGCCGGGCTGCCGGCGCGCCAACTCGGCCAGGCTCAGCTTGTTGTAGGTTTTCTGGATGTCGCGGTTCTCGACATTGGTCCACTGGATTTTCGCCAGCCGGGTCTCGAAAGCCAGCACGTCGCGGGCGCGGCTTTGCGGCTGGTCCAGTTCCGCCAGCGCGAACAGCCGCTCCAGATAACTCAAATAGGCCTTACGCGCGGCGGCGAAGTCGGCGGACTTGCCCAGATAGTAGTCCTGGTCCATCGCCAGACCGGATTGGCCGACGCCGGCCAGGTAGGCGGCGGAATCCTTGGGGTCCTGGCTCACATAGAAGCGGAACGGCGTATCCACCGGCTGATCCTGCAGGCGGCCCATATAGCGGACCGCCTCCGCCGCCGAGCCCAGGCCGGCCACGGCCCGCAGCGATTCGCGCAGCGGCTCCAGCCCGCGCCGAGCAATGGCATCCTCATCCATGAAGCTGCGATACAGCGCGGCGATCTGCCCCGCCTCGGCATCCGTCCCCTGCCCGGCCTGTTCGATCAACTGGCGCAGCCGTTCCAGATTGCGGTCCGCCAAGGCCTCCGCCACGCCCGCCGAGGAACGCTCGGCCGGAATCACCGTGCGCTGGATCCAGCGGCCATTGGCGTGCAGCGACAGATTGTCCTGTACTCTCAC
Organism: Chromobacterium sp. S0633; assembly: GCF_024158805.1. NCBI lineage: Bacteria > Pseudomonadati > Pseudomonadota > Betaproteobacteria > Neisseriales > Chromobacteriaceae > Chromobacterium > Chromobacterium sp. S0633. Next base: position 87,877 of record NZ_JAMZGH010000001.1, read on the forward strand.
CGCCGGATCGATGCCGTTCAAATCAATGCCGTAACGGCCGTAATCCAGGCCGCCGTCCGCCCAGGCGCCGGCCGCGCACAGCAAGGCCGCCAAGGGCAGCAGTCTGCTCATCTTCATGTTTTCCCCTTTGTTTTTGTCTTAGAACGTGTTTACGCTCTCGCGAGCTAAGGCGAGACAAGGCGAAAACGGCTGAGAAAACAGAATGTACACGTGGTACATGAGCATCTTGAGCTTGTCCTCACCGAGCAACGCTTCACGACGCGCAACAGATCGTAAACAGGTTCTTACTGCGGCGCGACCCAGCCGGCCTATCCACTGTAAAACTCGGCCCTCAGTCTTTCCGCGTAGGCCGCCAGATTCGGCCGCGCCGCCACCAGCGCCCGCGACGGGGTTTCCCCCATCGCGTCGGTCAAGGCGCCGCTGACGAAGGCGTAAACGCTGGCGTCTATCCAGGTGGCGGTCTCGCCCATGAAATAGGGCTTATCGCCCAGCAGAGCCGACAGCGCCGCCACGTCCGCCTCCAGCAGCCGCAAGCGCTCCGCCGCGCTGAAACGGCCCATGCCCTGCCCCCATAAGATTGGCGCGCACCTTGCGCCGCACCAGCGTCGTCACCAAGCCGCGCAGCAAGGCCGGCACGCCTTTGAAAAACACGCTGGGCCCGCGCGCGAAGTGTTCGTCCACCATCCAGCGTTCATGCACGATGCCCCAGTAGAAATGATCGCCCAGCATGCAGTCCACGCTCCAGGCCAGCGCCTTCTGCGCCTCGCTGAGACCAGCGTCCAGCGTGAGGCCGTGCTTGTCCGCCAGATGCAGGCGGATCAGCGTGGAGTCCGCCACGATCTGGCCGTCGTCGTCGATATAAGGCAGCTTGCCCTTGGGCGCCTTACGCATATCGCCGCGCACGCGGCGGTAGGACAGGCCCGACAGCTTCAGCAGCAGGTCCGCCTTCATCACGAAGGGGCTGGGGTCCACCAAGCCCATGGCTGGGCCGAACTGATACAGGGTGATCATCAAGCGCCTCCCGCGGCAGACATGACATTGAACTGAAGCAGACTAGCACGCCGCCGGGAAGGCGCGCGAGAGGGCGGGCGCGAAAAGGGGAAGGACGCCTAATCCGCCGCGCAAGCCCGCAGCCAGTCCATCACCGCCCACACCCGCGGCGACGGCGCTTGCGGCGCGCGCACCAGGTAATAAGCCTGCGGCCCCAGCGGTTGAAACGGCCCCAGCGGCAGCATCAGTTCGCCGCGTTCCAGCTGCCGCTGCACCAAGCGACGCCGACCCAGCGCCACGCCGGCGTGATGCGCGGCCGCCTGCGCGCATAGGTCGGAACGGTCGAAGCTGATGCCCCGCGGCGGCAAGGCCACGTTCTGCCGCCGCGCCCACTCCCGCCATTCGGCGTCGTGAGCCGCCCGTTCCCAGGCCTGGGCGTCGTGCAGCAGCAGGCATGCGGCCAGGGCCGCCGGATTGTCGCGCAGACCGTGCCGCTCCGCGTACTCCGGGCTGCACACCGGCGCCACCTGCTCGTCCATCAGACGCTGCGCGTCCAGGCCGGGAAACTCGCCGGCCGAGTAATACAGCGCCAGGTCTATGTTCCAGGCGCGGAAGTCCACCATCTCGTTGCCGCTGCGGATGTCCAGCGCAATGCGCGGATAGCGCGCGGCGAAATCCGCCAGCCGCGGCGCCAGCCAGCATTGCGCCAGCGAGGGCCGCGCATACAGGGCCACCGCGCCGGCCGGCTCGGCGTCGTCCTGCGGATTCAGCGCCGCCTCCAGCTGAGCCTGACCGGCCAGCCAGGCCTGATAGATGCGTTCTCCGTCCTCGCTCAGCCTCAGGCTGCGGGTCAGCCGCAGGAACAGGCGGGTGCCCAGCGCCCGTTCCAGCCGGGCGATGCGATGGCTGACCGCGCTAGCGCTCAGGCACAGTTCCTCGGCGGCGCGGGCGAAGCTCAGATGCCGCGCCGCCGCCGCGAAGGTGTGCAGATTGGACCATTGCGCGCCGTCCAGCCGGACGCCGGCGCGCGGGGGAAGATTCAGCATATCGCCAGCATCGTTCACGCCGACAGCCGCCGCCGGCCTTCCGCCAGATAGGCGTCCATTTCCGCCGGCGGCACCATGCCGCCGCCGGTGCCCCACACCAGATGGCTGGCGCGCGACAGCCGCTCCGCGCTCAAGCCCGTCCGCTGGCGGTAACCCTGGGTCTCGCTCAACACCCGCAGCGGCCCCGGCATGCCGGCCAGCGCCGACGGCTCCAGCCGCAAGCCCTGCTCGCGCTCCAGCATGGCCAGCAAGCGGTAAAGCTCGCCATCGTCCACCGTGTAATAGCCGTCTATCAGCCGCTGCATCGCGCGCCCGACGAAGCCGGACGGTCGGCCCACCGCCAGGCCGTCGGCGGCGGTCAGATTGTCGATGCCGAAATCCTGCACCGCCACCTCATCATGCAGCCCGGTGTAAACGCCCAGCAGCATGCAGGGCGCGTGGGTGGGTTCGGCGAACAGGCAATGCACGGCGTCGCCGAAAGCCAGCTTGAGGCCGAAAGCGACCCCGCCCGGCCCGCCGCCGACACCGCAGGGCAGATACACCAGCAGCGGATGTTCGGCGTCCACCCGGACGCCCTGCTCCGCCAATTGGCCGCGCAGACGCTCCGCCGCCACCGCGTAACCAAGGAATAGATTGACTGAATTCTCGTCGTCGACGAAATGACAGCGCGGATCGGACGCCGCCTGTTTGCGGCCTTCGGCCACCGCCACGCTGTAATCGGACGGATACTCGACCACCTCGACCCCATGGCTGCGCAGCAAGTCCTTCTTCCACTGCCGCGCGTCCGCCGACATATGCACGCTGGCCTGGAAGCCCAGCTTGGCGCTGATGATGCCGATGGACAGGCCCAGGTTGCCGGTGGAGCCCACCGCCACCCGGTAGCCGCCGAAGAAGGCCCGCGCCTCGGCGCTGTCCAGTCCGGCGTAGTCGTCCCCCTCCCGCAGCAAGCCATGACTCAGCGCCAAGCTTTCCGCGTGCTTCAATACCTCGTAAATGCCGCCGCGCGCCTTGATGGAGCCGGAAATCGGCAGCAGATTGTCCGCCTTCAGCCACAGGCCGCCGCCGTCCGCCAACCCGGCCTCGGCCCATAAGGCCGCGCGCATCGCCGGCAGCGGCAGCAGCGGCGATTCGATGATGCCGCCGCTGGCGGCCGCGTCCGGAAACACCCGCGCCAGATAGGGCGCGAAGCGGCGCAAGCGCGCATCGGCGTCCGCGACGTCGGCCCGGCTCAGGCCCACGTCGGCCAGCGCTTCCGCCGCCGGCGCCAGCGCGGGGTTGAACCAGCTCAAAGGCTGCAAGGCCATCAAGGGCGTCAATAAGGGGTGGCTGGCCTGCCAGTCGGCCACGGTCTTGCCGGCAATCGTCGCTTGCATCGCGCGCTCCATGGAATCGAAGACCCGATTAAACCGCGCCGCGCCGCCGCTGGCAAAAGACGATTGCGCAGCCGACGGCTGACACTGGATCAGCCATGCGCGCGCGGACTTGCCAGACACCGGGGCGCATCGCCTATGATGGGCGCATCGTCCGCCGCCAGGAGTCGCCGTGCTCGCCACAATCACCCGTCTGTTCCCGCTATGGGCCTTGCTGCTGTCCGCCGTCGCTTACCAGCGGCCGGCGGCGTTCACCCCGCTGCTGCCGCATACAGGTCTGCTGCTGGCGGTGATCATGTTCGCGATGGGACTGACGCTGACGCTGGACGATTTCAAACGGGTGCTGAGCCGGCCGGCGCCGGTGCTGGCCGGACTGGGCCTGCACTATCTGGTGATGCCGCTGGCGGCCTGGGCGCTGGCGCGGCTGTTCCAGATGCCGCCGCAGCTGGCCATCGGCATGATTCTGGTGGGCAGCGTCGCCAGCGGCACCGCGTCCAATGTGATCATCTATCTATCGCGCGGCGACGTGGCGCTGTCGGTCACCATTTCCTCGCTGTCGACGCTGGTTGGGGTGATAGCCACGCCGCTGCTGACCCGGCTGTACGTGGACGCGGCGATCAAAGTGGAAGTGGCGGCGATGTTGCTGAGCATTCTGCAGATCGTCATCCTGCCGATAGGCCTGGGTCTGCTGGCGCATCGCTTCTTCGCGCCCCAGGTCCGCCGGCTGGAGCCGCTGCTGCCGCTGTTGTCGATGCTGGCCATCGTCGCGCTGATCGCCGCCATCGTCGCCGGCAGCAAGAACCATATCGCCGCGGTGGGCGGGCTGACCATTCTGGCGGTGATGCTGCACAACGCCATCGGCCTGTTGGGCGGGTATTGGGGAGGACGCTTGCTGGGCTTCGACGAATCGGTGTGCCGCACGCTGGCGATCGAGGTGGGCATGCAGAACTCCGGCCTGGCCGCCCAGCTGGGCAAGGCCTACTTCAGCCCGCTCGCGGCCTTGCCCGGCGCGCTGTTCTCAGTCTGGCACAATATTTCCGGCTCGCTCTTGGCCGGCTATTGGCGGGACAAGCCCGCCGAGCGGGGGCGTCAAGCGTCGCGGGCCGGCGCGCAGCAAAGCTTGTAACGACGCATGACGCGGCTTGCAAAACCGAGCAGGATCAGCCTTCCACCCGCCAATGCCCGCTCTTGCCGCCCTCTTTCTCCAGCAGCCGCACACCGTCGATGACCATGCCGCGGTCCACCGCCTTGCACATATCGTAAATGGTCAGCAGGCCGACGTTGGCCGCGGTCAGCGCCTCCATCTCCACCCCGGTCTGGCCGCTGCACTCAGCGGTGACCTCGATGCGCACGGCGTTGTCGGCCTCCAGCAGTTCGAAGTCCACCGCCACCCGGGTCAGCGCGATCGGGTGGCAGAGCGGAATCAGGTCCGCGGCCTTCTTGGACGCCATGATGGCGGCGATGCGGGCGATGCCGAGCACATCGCCTTTTTTATGGCCGCCGTCCTTCACCAGCGCGAAGGTGGCGGGCAGCATGCGGATGCAGCCTTCGGCCACCGCGCGACGGCGGCTGTGCGCCTTGGCGCCGACGTCGACCATATGGGCCTGGCCGCCGGCGTCGAAATGAGTCAATTTTGACATGGGTTCATTACTCCTCCGGCCCGCTTAGAACCTGTTCGAAGTCTGCTGCGCTTCAGCGATACGGCGTTAAAAACCAGCTCAAAATGCTCATGTACCACTCGTACATTCCGCTTTTTCGCTCGTTTTCGCCTTGTCTCGCCCTTGCTCGCAAGACCTTGAACAGGCTCTTAGGACAGCAGCCGGTAAATCAGCCAGAAGGCGCTGACCAGCACTACCAGGCCGCCGCTCCAGCGGGCGATGCGGCCGAGATAGCGCAGGTAGAGCGGATTGCGGGTCAATAGGTAACAGACGCCTGCCCAGCCCAGCAGCAGGATGGTGACGAGCAGCCACAGGCGCCAGAAACCAAACACCGCTAGGCCACCTCCGGCAGCCGGTGGAAACTGGACGGCGCGTCCAGCGGGTCGTCGTAGCTGACGTATTCCCAGGCTTCCGGCGTCTCCAGCAGCTTGCGCAACAGCTTGTTGTTCATCGCGTGGCCGGATTTGTGGCCGGAAAAGGCGGCGATCAACGGGTGGCCGATGATGTAGAGGTCGCCGATGGCGTCCAGGATTTTGTGGCGAACGAATTCGTCCGGGAAACGCAGGCCTTCCGGATTCAGCACGTATTCGTCGTCGATGACGATGGCGTTGTCCAGGCTGCCGCCGCGGCCCAGGCCGTGGTTGCGCATGTACTCCACCTCGTGCATGAAGCCGAAGGTGCGCGCGCGGCTGATCTCGTCGGTATAGGAATGACGCGCGAAATCCACCGCCACCGTCTGCGGCGCCAGATTGAAGGCCGGATGGTTGAAGTCTATGGACAGGGTGACCTTGAAGCCCTCGTGCGGCTCCAGCTTCACCCACACGCCGCGCTCTTCCACGGCCACCGTCTGGGTGACGCGGATGAAGCGCTTTTTGGCGTGCTGCTCGACCACGCCCGCGGTCTGCAACAGGTAAATGAAAGGGGCGGCGGATCCGTCCATGATGGGGATCTCCGCCGCCGTGACCTCAATCACGAGGTTGTCGATGCCAAAGCCCGCCAGGGCCGACATCAAATGCTCGATCGTGCCGACACGCACGCCGGTGTCTGTCACCAGCGTGGAGGAGAGTCGCGTGTCGTTGACGAGCGATGGATCCACTTTCACCGTCACCGGCTCGGGCAAGTCGGTGCGGCGAAAGACGATCCCGGTGTCGGGCGCGGCCGGCAGCAGGGTGAGCTTCACCCGCTCGCCGGAGTGCAAACCCACACCCGTGGCGCTTATCGCTTGTTTCAGCGTGCGCTGCAATATCATGTCGGGCTTCTCGAACGAATGGGAATGCCCGATTCTAGCACAGTCAAAAACCGCACTTTATTGATTGATTTGCAGTATTAAATAGCTTTCTTCTATAGCGGCTCCGCCTCAGTCCGCCTGCTTGCGCAGGAAGGCCGGGATGTCGTAGCTTTCGCTCACTTCCGGGTTGGAGAAGTCCATGGACGGCGCGGCGCGGCGACGGCCCTGGCGCATGATGGCCGGGGTGTCGAAGTCGTCGTAGCTGACCACTTCCACCGCGCGGTCGTCGGTGCCGGTCTTGACGATCTTGATGTATTCCGGACGCTCCTCGGTATTGCGCGCGGTCTTTTTCTGACCCAGGCCGGTGGCGATCAAGGTCACGCGGATGGTGTCTTCCGGCATGTCTTCCACTTCGGCGGTGCCGAACTTGATCTGCGCGTCTTCGTCCGCGTACTGACGCACGATGCCCATGATTTCGCGATACTCGCTCATCTTCAGGCAGCCAGGCGCGGTGGAGATGTTGACCAGCACGCCGCGCGCGCCTTCCAGCGTGATGTTGTCCAGCAACGGGCTGGCCACGGCCTGTTCGGCGGCCACGCGAGCGCGGTCGATGCCGGAGGCGTAGGCGGAACCCATCATCGCCAGGCCCATTTCGCTCATCACGGTGCGCACGTCGGCAAAGTCGACGTTGATCAGGCCCGGGCAAGTGATCACCTCGGCGATGCCGGCCACCGCGCCCTTGAGCACATCGTCGGCGGCGCGGAAGGCTTCGCGCATGGTCACATCGTCGCCCAGCACTTCCATCAGTTTTTCATTGGGGATCACGATCAGCGAATCGACGTGCTTTTTCAGATCCTCGATGCCGTTCTGCGCCACTTTCATGCGCTTGCCTTCGTGCTCGAACGGCCGGGTGACCACGCCCACGGTCAGGATGCCCATTTCCTTGGCCACTTCGGCCACCACGGGCGCCGCGCCGGTGCCGGTGCCGCCGCCCATGCCGGCGGTGACGAACACCATATTGGAGCCGCGCAGCATCTCGGCGATGCGTTCGCGGTCTTCCAGCGCCGCGCTGCGGCCCACTTCCGGATTGGCGCCCGCGCCCAGGCCGCGGGTCAGATTGTTGCCCAGCTGCAGCTTCTGCGGCGATTTGTTGCGCAGCAGCGACTGAGCGTCGGTGTTGGCGCAGATGAACTCCACGCCGTGCACATTGCCGTCGATCATATTGTCGATGGCGTTGCAACCGCCGCCGCCGACGCCGATGACTTTGATGATCGCCACATTGGCGGTTTCTTGCATAACTTCAAAGACCATTCCGCTCATTTTCCTCTCCTCAATAAAGATGAGCTACCGACTTCATATACATCTGCCCGATCGCTATCGTGGCCAGCGAGTGCGCCGGCCGCGTAGCGCTTAGTACAATGTTCACGATCCGCGGATCGTCAACAAACTCTTAAAAATTGCCAGCAAACCACGCCTTCATGCGCGTGAACATCTGGCCCACACCCGCCGTCTCCACCTTGGGGCCGGCATGCGTTTGAATCTGATCCTTGCCGTACAACAGCAGGCCGACGCCGGTGGAGAAGCGCGGGGTCTTCACCACTTCCGCCAGGCCGCCCACATACTTGGGCACGCCGACGCGCACCGGCATGTGGAACACTTCTTCCGCCAGCTCCACCATGCCCGGCATCAGGCTGGCGCCGCCGGTCAGCACGATGCCGGAGGACAGCAAATCCTCGAAGCCGCTGCGGCGCAGTTCCTGCTGCACCAGCTGGAACAACTCTTCCACCCGCGGCTCCACCACTTCGGCCAGCGTGGCGCGCGACATCTGCCGCGGCCCGCGCTCGCCCACGCCCGGCACTTCTATCATCTGGCTCGGGTCCGCCATCGCCACCAGCGCCACCGCGTGCTGGATCTTGATGTCCTCGGCTTCCTTGGTCGGGGTGCGCAAGGCCATGGCGATGTCGTTGGTGATCTGATCGCCGGCGATCGGAATCACCGCGGTGTGGCGGATCGCGCCGTTGGCGTAGACCGCGATATCGGTGGTGCCGCCGCCGATGTCGATCAGGCACACGCCCAGATCTTTTTCGTCTTCCGACAGCACCGCGATGGCGGAGGCCATCGGTTGCAGCACCAGGTCGGACACTTCCAGGCCGCAGCGGCGCACGCACTTGGTCACGTTCTGGGCGGCGGACACCGCGCCGGTGACGATGTGCACCTTGGCTTCCAGCCGCACGCCGCTCATGCCCAGCGGTTCGCGCACGCCTTCCTGACCGTCGATGCTGTATTCCTGGGTCAGGATGTGCAGCACCTGATGGTCCGGCGGAATGGTCACCGCGCGCGCGGTTTCAATCACGCGGTCGATGTCCATCTTGGTGACTTCGCGATCCTTGATCGCCACCATGCCGTGCGAGTTCACGCTCTTGATGTGGCTGCCGGCGATGCCGGCGAACACTTCGTGAATCTTGCAGTCGGCCATCAGTTCCGCCTCTTCCAGCGCGCGCTGGATGGCCTGCACCGTGGATTCGATGTTCACCACCATGCCGCGCTTCAAACCGCGCGACGGGGTGTGGCCCATGCCGACGATATTAAGTTGGCCGTCCTCCAGGACTTCTGCGACGATCGCCACGATCTTGGATGTGCCGATGTCGAGGCCAACCAGCATGTTCTTGCTTTCCTTTGGTTTGCTCACCTGTCGCTCCAACTGCTAATTACTTGTTTCCCTTGGCCGGCGGCGCCTTGTAATCGGGCATCCGCACGGCGAATCCATTCGGGTAGCGCATATCCACGTATTCCACGTGATACGGCAACGCCGCCAATTTGCTCTTCCAGTACTGGGCGAAGCGGCGGGCGCGCGGACTCACGTCGTTGCGTCCCAGCTCCAGCTGCACCTGGTTGTCCAGCCCCACTTTCCAGGCGCGGCGGCTGGACAGCCACAGCGCCGCCGGCTTGACGCCCGCCGGGGCCAGATCCTGCCGCAGCCCTCCCAGCATTTCGCTCATGTCCTTCTCTGCCCCCGCCGGCCCGTAAAACACCGGCAGGTCCTGGTCGCTGGCGGCGTCGAACCGCTCTCCTCGGGTATTGACCAGGCCGTTCTCTCCCCAGCGCGCAAGCGCCACATGCTCTTCCACCGAAATGTCCAGCGCGTCCGGCCAGCGCCGCCGCACCTGGGCATCCCGCACCCACGGCAATTTGCCGAAGGCCGCCCGCGTCTTGTCGATGTCCAGCGTGAAGAAGGTGCCGGACAGCTCATGCTCGGCAATGAACTTCAGCTGTTCCGGCGTCACGCGTTTCATGTCGCCGCGAATCTGGATCTTCTTCACCGGAAACACCGGAGCGTGCGTCAACCAGAACCCTCCTGCATACAGCAACATCAGCGCGGTGGCGGCCAGCATCAGATTGGCCAGGCCTCTAAGCAGCCGATGGTTATCCCACATGCACCATATCCAGCACCTTGAGGCACAAATCCTCGTAACTGATGCCCATCGCCCGCGCCGCCATCGGCACCAGGCTGTGGCTGGTCATGCCCGGATTGGTGTTGGCTTCCAGCAGGTAAATGCCGCCGGCTTCGTCCATCAGGAAATCCACCCGGCCCCAGCCGCGGCCGCCCAATACGCGGAAAGCCGCCAGCGACAGTTCGCGCGCGCGCGTCTCCACGTCTTCGCTCAGGCCGGACGGGCAGCGGTAGACGGTGTCGTCGCGGAAATACTTGGCGTCGTAGTCGTAAAACTCGGTCGCCGGTTCGATCTTGATGGTCGGATAGGCGGTGTCGCCGATCACCGCGCAGGTGTACTCGCCGCCGCCGATGAAACGCTCGGCGATCACGATGCTGTCGTATTTGCGCGCCTCTTCAAACGCCGCCTTCAGTTCGCCCGGCTGCTTGACCTTGGTCACGCCGATGCTGGAGCCCTCGGTGGCCGGCTTGACGAAGATGGGCAGGCCCAGCTTGGCTTCCACCGCGGCGAAGTCGCTGTTCTCGTCCAGCAGCTCAAAGGCCGGGATCGGCAGGCCGGCGCCCTGCCACAGCAGCTTGGTGCGCCATTTGTCCATGCAGATCGCCGACGCCATCACGCCGCAACCGGTATACGGCAGCCCCATGCTTTCCAACACGCCCTGCAAGGTGCCGTCTTCGCCGAAGGGGCCGTGCAGCACATTGAACACCCGTGCGAAACCCTCGTTCTTCAGCGCGCTCAGCGGCTGTTCCGACGGATCGAACTTGTGAGCGTTTACGCCGCGGGATTGCAGGGCTTTGAGCACACCGGCGCCGCTCATCAGCGACACTTCGCGCTCGGAGGAACTGCCGCCCATCATCACCGCCACCTTGCCGTACTGCTTCATTGCCTTGTCCTTGTCATTCATCATCACGCGCCCGCCGCCACTTTGGCCGGCACCGCGCCGATGGAGCCCGCGCCCATGGTCACCACCACGTCGCCGTCGCGAGCTTGATCGAAAATGGTCTGCTGCATCTCGGCGATGTCCTCGACGAACACCGGCTCCACCTTGCCCTGCACGCGCACCGCGCGCGCCAAGGCGCGGCCGTCGGCGGCCACGATGGGCGCTTCGCCGGCGGCGTAGACTTCGGACAGCAGCAAGGCGTCCACGCTGGACAGCACTTTGACGAAGTCTTCAAACAGATCCCGAGTGCGGGTGTAGCGGTGCGGTTGGAAGGCCAGCACCAGACGCTTGTCCGGGAAGGCGCCGCGCACCGCGGCCAGCGTGGCGGCCATTTCCACCGGGTGATGGCCGTAATCGTCCACCAGGGTGAAGCTGCCGCCGTCCTTGGCCGGCACTTCGCCGTAACCCTGGAAGCGGCGGCCGACGCCGGCGAACTCGGCCAGGCCTTGCTGGATCGCTTCCACGCTGGCGCCGCACTCCAGGCCGATGGCGATGGCGGACAGCGCGTTGAGCACGTTGTGGCGGCCCGGCATGTTCAACACCACCGGGAAACGCACTTCCTTGCCGTTCTTCACCACCACGTCGAAATGCATCTGGCCGGCGGCCGCGCGCACATTCTCGGCGTAGATGTCGGCGGAGTCGTCCAGGCCGTAGGTGGTCACCGGCTTGGTGATGCGGCCGCGGATCTCGCGCACATGGGGATCGTCCACGCACAGCACCGCGCGGCCGTAGAACGGCAGCCGCTGCAGGAAGTCGACGAAAGCCTGCTTGAGCTTGTCGAAGCTGTGGTCGTAGGTGTCCATGTGGTCGGCGTCGATATTGGTCACCACCGCCATCACCGGAGTCAGATGCAGGAAGGAGGCGTCCGATTCGTCGGCCTCGGCCACCAGGAACTCGCCGGAGCCCAGGCGCGCGTTGGTGCCGGCCGCGGTCAGCTTGCCGCCGATAACGAAGGTGGGGTCCAGGCCGGCCGCGCCCAGCACCGAAGCGGTCAGGCTGGTGGTGGTGGTCTTGCCGTGGGTGCCGGCGATGGCGATGCCCTGCTTGAAGCGCATCAGTTCCGCCAGCATCAGCGCGCGCGGGATCACCGGGATCTTGTTGGCGCGCGCTTCCAGCACTTCCGGATTGTCGGCCTTGACCGCGGTGGAGGTCACCACCACGTCGGCGCCGTGCATATAGGTGGCGTCGTGGCCGTAAAACACGCGGATGCCCTGATCGATCAGCCGCTTGCTGGTGGCGCTTTCCGCCATGTCGGAGCCGGACACGGTAAAGCCCAGGCCGTGCAGCACCTCGGCGATGCCGCACATGCCCACGCCGCCGATGCCGACGAAATGTATGTGTTTGACCCTGTGTTTCATGTCTGTGTCTCTGCTTGAGCGCTCGTATGACGCTCTGTCATTCCCGGGCCAGCTGCTGGCACAGGTCGGCCACCCGGCCGGCCGCGCCGGAACGCGCCAGCGCGCGCGCGCGTTCGGCCTTGTCCAGCAACTGCTCTCTATCCAAACCCGCCAGCAGGCCCGCAAGCCCGTCGGCGTTCAATTCTTTCTGCGGCAGATGCCAGGCCGCGCCGGCCTGCGCCATCCACTCGGCGTTGTCGCGCTGATGGCCGGTGGTGGACACCACCAGCGGAACCAGCACGCTGGGCACGCCGGCCGCGCACAATTCGCTGACCGTGATCGCGCCGGCGCGGCAGATCACCAGATCGCATTCGGCCAGGCGCTGCGGCATATCGTCGACGAAGGGCAGCAGTTCCACTTGCTCCCGCAGGCCCGCGGCCTGATACGCGGCCTCGACCGCGGCGAAATTCGCCTCGCCGGTCTGATGCGTCAGTCGCGGCCGCTTGTCGGCCGGCAGCTTCGCCATCGCCTGCGGCAGCGTTTCGTTCAATACCTTGGCGCCCAGGCTGCCGCCCACCACCAGCACCTTCAGCGGACCGCTGCGGCCGGCGAAGCGCTCCGCCGGCGCGGCGATGCCCTCGATCTCGCCGCGCACCGGATTGCCGGTGACCAGCGCCTTGCCGTTGCGCGCCGCGTCGCCGTCGAAACCGCAGGCCAGTTTCTTGGCGAAGGGCAGCAAGGCCTTATTGCTCAACAACAGGCCGGCGTCGGCGTTGACCAGGACCAGCGGTTTCCACAGCAGGCCCGCCATCACGCCGCCGGGCAGGCAGACGTAACCGCCCATGCCCAGCACCACGTCCGGGCGGTGACGGAAAATCTGCGCCGCGCTGCTGAAGAAAGCGCCGGCCAGCTGCAACGCGCCCTTGAGCGAGCCCAGCAGGCCCTTGCCACGCACGCCGTGGAAATTCAGCCGCTCCAGCGGAATGCCGGTCGGCGGCACCAGCTTGTTCTCCATGCCGCGCCGAGTGCCCAGCCACACCACCTTCCAGCCCCGGCTTTGCAATTCCTTGGCCACGGCGAGGCCGGGGACGATGTGTCCACCCGTGCCAGCCGCCATCACCATGACCGTGCGATTCGCCATCTCTATCCGTTCCGTTAACTCTCGTTGCCGCGCATCATGCGCCGGTTTTTGCTTCGCCCTTCGGGCTCGCAGAAACCGCCGCCTACGGGCTTACGCCCTAAGGCGCCTGACAGCGCTGCTCATGCGCGGCTACACTTTGTAGCCGCGCATGATGCGGCGGTTTTCATAATCAACTCGCAGCAGCACCGCCACCGCGATCAAATTCATCAACATCGCCGAGCCGCCGAAAGACATCAGCGGCAAGGTCAAACCCTTGGTCGGCAGCAGACCCATATTCACCCCGATGTTGAAAAACACCTGGATGCCGAGCCAGATGCCCAGGCCCTGCGCCACCAGCGACTGGTAGTAACGCTCCAGCTTTTTCGATTCCACGCCGATGTGAAAGGCGCGGCGCACGATCCAGGCGTACAGACCGACCACCACGCAGATGCCGGCAAAGCCGAACTCTTCCGAAATCACCGCCATGATGAAGTCGGTGTGCGCCTCCGGCAGGTAAAACAATTTCTCTATGCTGCCGCCCAGACCGACGCCGAACCACTCGCCGCGACCGATGGCGATCAAGGAGTGCGACAGCTGGTAGCCCTTGCCGTACGGGTCGTCCCACGGGTCCATGAAGCCCAGCACCCGCTTCAGCCGGTACGGCGAGGAAATGATCAACACCACGATCGCGCCCACCGCCATCACCGCCAGCCCGCTGAAGATGCGCATATTGATGCCGCCGAGGAAGAGCACGCCCATCGCGATGCTCATCACCACCATCAGCGCGCCGAAGTCCGGCTCGCGCAGCAGCAGGAAGGCCACCACCACCATGGCGGCGAACATCGGCGCGAAGCCTTCCTTCAAGCTGTGCAGCAAATGGCTCTTGCGCACGGTGTAATCCGCCGCGTACAGCACGGTGGCGAACTTCATCACCTCCGACGGCTGCAGGTTCAGCACGATCAGATTGATCCAGCGCCGCGAGCCGTTGACCATCTTGCCGATGCCGGGAATCAGCACCAGCACCAGCAAGACCAGTCCGATCAGGAAAATCTTGCCGGAGTACTTCTGCCAGAACGCCGTTGGAATCTGGAAGGCGATATAGGCCGCGCTCAGCCCTATCGTCATGAAGATCATGTGACGGATCAGGTAGAAGTAGCGGTTGTGCGTGGCCGCGTCGGCCTCGGCGTAGGCGATGGACGCCGAGTACACCATCACCAGGCTGATCGACAACAGCAGGGCCAGCGCCCAGGACAGCGCCTCGTCGAACGGCTTGATGGCGGCGTAACGCCGGGCTCCGTGCACGATCATGGCCGCGTCGCCTCCGCTTGCCGCGCCTTCCACTCGCGCACGGCGTCGATGAACACCTGGGCGCGATGCGCGTAGTTGCGGAACATGTCCAGACTGGCGCAGGCCGGCGACAGCAACACCACGTCGCCCGGCTGCGCCAGTTCCGCCGCGCGGCGGGTGGCTTCTTCCAGCGTCTCGCAGTCGTGCAAGGGCAAGCCGGTGGCGGACAGCGCGGCGCGGATCTTGCCGGCGTCGCGGCCGATCAACAGCACGGCGCGGGCGATGCGGCGGCAGGCCGGCGCCAGCGGCGCGAAGTCCTGGCCCTTGCCGTCGCCGCCGGCGATCAACACCACCGGACGGGTCATGCCGTTCAGCGCCGCCTCGGTGGCGCCGACATTGGTGCCCTTGGAATCATCGATAAACGCAACCGAGGCGATTTCGTCTACCAGCTCGACGCGATGTTCCAAACCATGGAAGGTTTTCAGTCCTTGCAGCAGCGCGGCGCGCGGCGCGCCCACAGCTTCGCACAAGGCCAGCGCGGCCAGCGCGTTGGCGGCGTTGTGCAGGCCTTGCAAACGCATCTCGGCGCAATCGAAGGCCCGCTCGCCGTCCAGGCTCAGCCAGTAGCGGCCGTCATCCTGCCGCAACGCGTATCCGGCATCCTCTGTCAGCGAGAACCATTTGACCGCACGGCCGGGGCGAACCATCGCGCGCACCAGCGCGTCGTCGCGGTTCAGCACCTGGACGCCGGCGCCGTGGAACACCCGGGTCTTGGTGTGGGCGTAGTCCAGCAGATCGTCGTAACGGTCCAGGTGGTCCTCGGAAATATTCAGCACCGTGGCGGCGTCGGCCTCCAGCGTAAATGTGGATTCCAGTTGAAAACTGGACAGCTCCAGCACCCACACGTCCGGGCGCTTGCCGCTTTGCTCGCGTTCCAGCTGCGCTTCCAGCACCGCCAGGCCGATATTGCCGGCCACCACCGCGTCCAGGCCGGCGGCGGCGCACAGATGGCCCGCCAGGCTGGTGACCGTGCTCTTGCCGTTGGAACCGGTAATGGCGATCACCTTGCTGCCGTCGCCGCGGATCGCGCGCGCCAGCACTTCGATATCGCCGATCACCTCGCCGCCGGCTTGGCGGTAGGCGGCGACGGCCGGGTGTTTCAGCGGCACGCCCGGGCTCAGCACCAGCAAGTCGGCGTCGGCGAAGGTCTGGGCGCTGAAATCGCCGGCACGCACTTCCGCCTGCGGCAAGAAGGCGCGCAGCTCGGCCACGCGCTCGGCCGACGGCTTGGCGTCGGCCACGCTCACGCGCGCGCCGTGCGCGGCCAGGTAGCGCGCGGCCGCCAGGCCCGAGCCTCCCAAGCCCACCACCACGACGTGACGATTCGCGTAGTCCATAGTCTTCCTCAACGCAGCTTGATGGTGGACAGGCCGGCCAACACCAGCATCATGGTGATGATCCAGAAACGCACCACCACTTGCGTTTCCTTCCAGCCCTTCAACTCATAGTGGTGATGCAGCGGCGCCATGCGGAACACCCGCTTGCCGGTGAGCTTGAACGAAGCCACCTGAATCATCACCGACAGCGCTTCCACCACGAACAGGCCGCCCATGATCAAGAGCACGATTTCCTGACGCACGATCACCGCCACGGTGCCCAGCGCCGCGCCCAGCGCCAGCGCGCCGACGTCGCCCATGAAAACCTGGGCCGGATAGGCGTTGAACCATAAAAATCCCAGGCAAGCGCCGCACATCGCCGCGCAGAACACCACCACCTCGTGCGCGCCGGGAATGAAGGGCAGGCCCAGATATTTGGAAAACACCGCGTGGCCGGCGACATAGGCGAAGATGGACAGGCCGGCCGCCACCATCACGGTGGGCAGGGCCGCCAGGCCGTCCAGGCCGTCGGTCAGGTTCACCGCGTTGGAGGTGCCGACGATGACGAAATAGGTCAGGATGCAAAAACCGATCGCGCCCAGCGGATAGGAGATGGTCTTGACGAAGGGCACGATCAGCTCGGTGGACGCCGGCAGCTTGGCGGTGGCGATCAGGAACACGCCGGCGCCGATGGCGATGGCGGACTGCCAGGCCATCTTGAACTTGGCGGACACGCCTTTCGGGTCCTTGTACACCACCTTGCGCCAGTCGTCGTAAAAGCCCAGCGCGCCGGTGCCGAACATCACCGCCAGCAGCAGCCACACGTATTTATTGGACAAGTCCGCCCACAGCAGCGTGGTCAGGCCGATGGCCAGCAGGATCAGCGAGCCGCCCATGGTCGGCGTGCCGGCCTTGACCAGATGGGTTTGCGGGCCGTCGTTGCGCACCGCCTGGCCCACTTTGAGCTCGGTCAGCTTGCGGATCACCCACGGCCCCAGCAGCAGGGAGATCGCCAGCGCGGTCAGCGCCGCCATCACCGCGCGCAGCGTGATGTAGTTGAAGACGTTGAAGGCCCGGATGTGGGAGCCCAGCAGTTCAGCCAGCCAGAGCAGCACGTTATTGTTCCTCTCTAAATTGTTGCATCAGGTGTTCCACCACCCGTTCCATGCGCATGAAGCGCGACCCCTTGACCAGAACGGAGGCACCCGACGGCAACTGCCGGTCGAGAAACTCGTACAACTCGTCAATCGAATCAAAATGTTTGCCGCGCGCGCCGCAGGCGGCGGCGGCGTGGCGCGAAACCTCGCCCAAGGTCAGCAGCAGGTCCACGTCGCGCGTCCGCGCGTACTCGCCCACTTCCGCGTGCAGCGCGTCGGCGGCTTCGCCCAGTTCGCCGATGTCGCCCATCACGAAGCAGCGCGGCGCCGGCAGGCGGACCAGCACGTCGATCCCGGCCTTCATCGAATCCGGGTTGGCGTTGTAGCTGTCGTCGATCACGCTCAGACCGCGCGGGCTTTGCTTGAGCTGCAAACGGCCCTTGGCGCCGCCGAAGGCCGCCAGGCCGGCGGCAATGTCGTCCAGCGGCACACCGGCGACCAAGGCCAGGCTGGCCGCGGCCAGCGCGTTGCGCACATTGTGTTCGCCCGGCGCCGGCAATTCGATCCGCCGTTCGCCGTCGGCGCAACGCAGCGTGAAGCGGCTGCTCAAGGCGCTCAGTTCGATGTCGACGGCGCGGACGTCGGCTTCGGCGCCCAGGCCGAAGGCGATCTGGCGGCGACCGTCCGCCGCGCGGCGGAACAAGGCCAGATTGGCGTCGTCGGCGTTCAGCACCGCCGCGCCGTCGGCGTCCAGGCCTTCGAAGATTTCCGCCTTGGCGCGCGCCACTTCCTCGGTGGAGCCGAAATAACCGAAGTGGGCGCGCATCGCGTTGTTGACCAGCGCGATGCGCGGCCGGGCCAGGCCGGTCAGATAGCGGAGCTCGCCGTGATGGTTCATGCCCATCTCCAGCACCGCGTAGCGATGCGCCGGCGTCAGCCGCAGCAGGGTCAGCGGCAGACCGATATCGTTGTTGAAGTTGCCGGCGGTGGCCAGCACCGCGTCCGCGCCTGCATATTGGCGCAGAATGGCGGCCAGCATTTCCTTGACCGTGGTCTTGCCGTTGGAGCCGGTGACGCCGATACGCAGCGCCGGCTGGCGTTGCGCCCATCCGGAGGCCAGCCGGCCCAGGGCCAGGAGGGTGTCGTCCACACGGATCAGGCTGGCGCCGGACAGCTCGAAATCCGCGCGCACCAGCGCGGCCGCGCCCTTGGCCGTCACCTCGGCGACGAAATCGTGGGCGTC
The DNA here is from genome assembly GCF_024158805.1 of Chromobacterium sp. S0633. NCBI lineage: Bacteria > Pseudomonadati > Pseudomonadota > Betaproteobacteria > Neisseriales > Chromobacteriaceae > Chromobacterium > Chromobacterium sp. S0633. Next base: position 106,021 of record NZ_JAMZGH010000001.1, read on the forward strand.
GAAGCGTTCGCCCTTCAGCGCGACGAATAGATCGCCGGGGCCGGCCTCGCGGCTGTCGGTCACCACGCGCAGGATGTCGCCGTCTGGGCCGCTCAAAGCGCCCCGGGCCAGTTCGGCGGCCTGCAGCAGCGTCATCATGCGCGCTCTCCCCAGGCGGTCAGCGCTTCTTCCGCCACGCGGAAGTCGGAGAACGGCCGCTTGACGCCGGCGATGTCCTGGTATTCCTCATGCCCCTTGCCGGCCACTAGCACCACGTCGCCGGCGCGCGCCTGGCTCACCGCCCAGTGGATGGCGGCTTCGCGGTCCGCCTCGACGTGGGTGCGCGCGGCGTCCATGCCGTCGAGCACGTCGCGCAGAATGGCTTGCGGGTCTTCGGTGCGCGGATTGTCGCTGGTCAGCACCGCCACGTCGGCGATGTTCTCGGCGATGGCGCCCATCATCGGGCGCTTACCCGGATCGCGGTCGCCGCCGCAGCCGAACACGCAGAACAGGCGGCCGCCTTCCGGGCGGATCTCGGCCAGCGTGGACAAGGCTTTTTCCAGCGCGTCCGGCGTGTGGGCGTAGTCGATCACTACCAGCGGCTCGTGCGCGCCGCCCACGCTCTGCATGCGGCCGCGCGCCGGCTGGATGCGCGCCATCACCGCGGCCGCGTCGCGCAGGCTGACGCCGTTGACGCACAGCGTGGCCAGACAGGCCAGCAGATTGGCGGCGTTGAAGCGGCCCACCAGGCCGGTGCGCACATCGGCGACGCCCCAGGGCGTGGTCACCGTCAGTTGCAGGCCGTCCAGCGTGGCGGCCAGCGCCAGCGGACGCACATCGCCCTGCTCCAGGCCGTAAGTCACCACCAGAGTCTCAGCCGGGTCGATTTCGGCGGCCAGCTGGCGGCCGAATTCATCGTCGGCGTTGATCACCGCGTGCTTCAGGCCTTCCCAGAAGAACAGCTTCTTCTTGGATTCGCCGTAGGCTTCCATCGAGCCGTGGTAGTCCAGGTGATCGCGGGTCAGGTTGGTCAGCACCGCGGTGGCGAAGTCCACGCCGTTGACGCGGCTTTGATCCAGGCTGTGGCTGGACACTTCCATGGTCACCACGTGCGCGCCCTGGCGGCGGTATTCGGCCAGCTTTTGCTGGATGGTCACCGGGTCCGGCGTGGTGTGGGTGGTTTCGGTCAGCTCGCCGTAAAAGCCGTTGCCGACGGTGCCGATCAGCGCCGCCTTCTGGCCCAGCAGCGAGAAAGCCTGCGCCAGCCAGTGGGAAATCGAGGTCTTGCCGTTGGTCCCGGTGATGCCGATCACGCGCAGCGCGCGGCTGGGATAGCCGTAAACCTCGGCCGCCAGCATGCCGATGCGGTCGCGCAGATGCGGCACCGGCAGATTGGGCGCCTGCCACAGCGGGTTCCAGGCGAAACCGCCGGCGTCGTCCCACAACACCGCGGCCGCGCCTTTCGCCAGCGCGGCCTGGATGTAGTCGCGGCCGTCGGAATGCAGACCGGGGCACGCCAGGAACACGTCGCCGGGCAGCACGCGGCGGCTGTCGGTCTCCACCCGTTTGACGGGCAGTCCCAATTGTTTGATGTCGGCCGGATTCCAGTCCGGCATGGGGGTCAAACGGCTTTTCATGATCTGATCAAAAATCCACCGGCACCGGGGTGGATTCCGGCAATAAAGTGTTGTTGGAGGGCTCGTCCGGCTGCACGTTCAGCACCCGCAGCGCGCCGCCGGCGATCTGCGAGAACACCGGCGCAGCCACCGCGCCGCCGTAATATTTGCCCGCGGAGGGCTCGTCTATCATCACCGACACGATCACGCGCGGCGCTTTGCCCGGCGCGAAGCCCATGAACAGCGCGCGGTGCTTGTTGGCCACATAGGCGCGGCCTTCCAGCTTGCGCGCGGTGCCGCTCTTGCCGCCCACGCTGTAGCCGATGATGCGGCCGCCGACGGCGCCGCCGCCCGGCTGGCTGTTGGCGATCAGCAGATCGCGCATCTCGTGCGCGGTTTTTTCGCTCAGCACCCGCTTGCCCGGCATCGGGGTGGCGGTCTTGTACAGCGAGATCGGCAGCATCACGCCGTCGTTGGCGAACACGGTGTAGGCGCGCGCCATCTGGATCAGGCTGACCGAGATGCCGTAGCCGAAGGACATCGTCGCCTGCTCGATGGGCCGCCAGTTGTGCCAGTCGCGCAGCCGGCCGCCGGCTTCGCCGGGGAAGCCGGTTTCCGGCGCGCGGCCGAAGCCCAGCGCGTCGTAATGCTTCCACGATTGTTCCGGCGAGCTCATCAGCGCCAGCTTGCTGGTGCCGACGTTGGACGATTTCTGGATGATGCCGAGAATGTCCAGGCTGGGGCGCGGCGCCACGTCGCGGATGGTGGCCGGGCCTATCATGTAGGTATGGGTGTCCAGCACCGTGTTGAGTCCGGCCTTGCCGTTCTCCAGCGCCAGCGAGATGGACAGCGGCTTCATCGTCGAGCCCGGCTCGAACAGATCGATCACCCCGCGGTTGCGCATCATTTCCGGCGTCACGCCGCTGCGGTTGTTGGGGTTGAACGAGGGGTAATTGGCCAGCGCCAGCAACTCGCCGGTGTGGGCGTCCACCACCACCACGCTGCCGGCCTTGGCCTTGTTCAGCTCCACCGCGGCCTTGAGCTCGCGGTAAGCCAGGTATTGGATGCGGTGATCCACCGCCAGCGCCAGCTTCTGGCCGTCGCGCGGCGGCTCGATGGCGGCGACGTCTTCGATGATGTGGCCGCGGCGGTCCTTCAGCACCACGCGGCGGCCGTCCTTGCCGGCCAGCATCTTCTCGCGCGCCAGCTCCACGCCTTCCTGGCCCTTGCCGTCCACGCCGGTGAAACCGATGATGTGGGACACGATTTCCCCGGCCGGGTAGAAGCGGCGGAATTCCTGCTGTTTGGCGATGCCGGGCACGCCCAGCGCCATCACCTTGTCGGCCAGCTCCGGGCTGATCTGGCGCTTGACATAGACGAATTCCTTCTTGCGGTCGGACAGCTTGGCCGACAGCTCCTCCGGCGACAGATCCAGCATCGCCGCCAGTTCGCGCAGCTTGGCCGGCGGCACCGGCTCCATGTCCGCCGGGCTGGCCCAGATGGTCTGCACCGGCGAGCTGATCGCCAGCGGTTCGCCGTTGCGGTCCGTGATCACGCCGCGGTTGGCCTCCAGCGTCAGCGCGCGGCGGAAACGCGCCTCGCCCTGGTTTTGCAGGAAGTCCTGCTGCACCACTTGCAGATAGACCGCGCGGCCGATCAAGGCCAGGAACAGCAGCGCCAGCATCAGCAGCACAAAGCGCACGCGGCCCGGTTTCATGCGCAGCGCGGGGCTGGCGTCCGGGATGCGTTGCTGGTGGCGAGGGGAGTAAGTGCGCATCACATCCCCTTCCCAGGCGAGATCACCTGGGTCTGGCGCGGATCCGGGATATGCATGTCGAGGCGGCTGGACGCGGCTTTCTCAATCACCGCGTGCGCGCCCCAGGTGCTCTGCTCCAGCTGCAGCTGGCCAAACTCGATCTCCAGCTGCTGGGCGGATTTGCGTTCCTTCTGCAAATCGCTGTAGAGCTTGCGCGACACGTGGGTCGAGGTGACCACCGACCAGGCGGACAGCACCACGATGACCAGCAGTATCGCGTTGAGCTTGTTCATGCGTCGATCTCCCGCCACGGCGCGGCGGTGCGCTCGGCCACGCGCATGATGGCGCTGCGGGAGCGCGCGTTGGCGCGCACCTCCTCATCGCCGGCGCGCACCGGCTTGCCCACGGTGGACAGCGGCGGCTGGGCCATATCGGACGCGCGCACCATCGCCCACGCCGGCAGCTTTTCCTCGCTGCTGGCGTCGCGCAGGTATTGCTTGACGATGCGGTCTTCCAGCGAATGAAAGCTGATCACCGCCAGGCGGCCGTTTTCCGCCAGGCGGCGCGCCGCCTGCGGCAGCACCGCCTTGAGTTCGTCCAGCTCGCGGTTCACAAAGATCCGGATCGCTTGGAAGGTACGCGTTGCGGGGTCCTGACCCGGTTCCCGAGTACGGACGTTTTGCCCAACGAGCACGGCGAGCTCACGCGTGGTCTGGAGGGGGGCGTCAGCCCTTTGCGCAACAATGGCTGCTGCGATCTTGCGAGCAAACCGCTCTTCACCATAAGTCTTGATGACCTCTCTGATATCGGCCTCGTCTGCCGTCGCCAACCATTCGGCCGCGGTGATGCCGCGGGTGGTATCCATACGCATGTCCAAGGGCGCGTCGAAACGGAAGCTGAAACCGCGCCGTCCGTCGTCGATCTGCGGCGAGGACACGCCCAGATCCATCAACACGCCGTCCACCTGGGGCACGCCCAGGCGGTCCAATTCCTGCCCCAGCGTTTCAAAACCGTTGTGCACGATCTGAAAGCGCGGGTCTTCCTCCGCCAGCCGCGTGGCCACGGCGATGGCTTCGGGATCCTTGTCGAAGGCGATCAGGCGGCCTTGCGGCCCCAGTCGCGACAGGATCAAGCGGCTGTGGCCACCTCGACCGAAAGTGCAATCGACGTAGACGCCATCCGGCCGGATGGCGAGCGCGTCGACCGCTTCGGTCAAGAGCACCGTCAGGTGCACGAAAGGGGTGGTGCTCACAGCGTAAAGTCTCCAAGGTGTTGGGCCAGATCGGTTTGATCGATGGCCAGGGCGTCAGCGGTCTGGTTGTCCCATTCCTCGGCATTCCACAGCTCGAAGCGGTTGCCCATGCCCACCAGCGCGACGTCTTTGTCGAGTCCGGTGAGATCGCGCAGGCGCGCGGGCAGCAGAATGCGTCCGGCGCTGTCCATTTCCAGCGTTTCCGCGTGGCCGAGCACGAGGCGCTGATAACGTTTCAGAGTGGGATTGCCGGTGGGAAGGGCTAGCAGGCGGGCTTCGACCGGACGCCAGTTGGGTTCGGGGTAGATCAGCAAGTGGTCTTGGGACTCGAGGGTGACGATCAATTTGTGCCCGAAAGCGGACAGCAGTGTCTCGCGGTGTTTAGCCGGAATAGCCAAACGCCCCTTGCTATCGAGAGACAAGATGCTGACGCCACCAATCATGATTTCGAGCCCGCTGACCGAATAAACCTAAGGGGCCGTCGCCCCCTGGGACAAATGCCCCACTTTCACCCACTTCGCCCCACTTTCCGCCACTATAAGAAAGAACTTCCCCACGGTCAACATCGAGAAGTTCTAATTCACCTTTTGAGACAATGACTTAGCGGACCAGGCAAAAAGCGGATTCCTTGTCAAATCAGAGGCTTAAAAACATCAGTCAAAGTGAGCTGTTAACACTCGAACCATTTCCGAAACACCACACCCCGGGCCTGGGAATATTTCCAAGGACAGTCCAGAGCAAGACCACTTGTCGCGCCGCAACACAAAAACAGGGCGGCGGCGCCACGATCGGCGCCGCCGCCCTGAAGTTCCGTTGGCTCAGAACCTGTTCCAAGTCTCGCGAGCTAGGGCGAGACAAGGCGAAAACGACTGAGAAAGCGGAATGTACACACGGTACATGAGCATTTCGAAGACGGTTTCAACGCCCTTGTCTAACTATCCCGCCGACGCGCAGCAGACTTTGGAATAGGTTCTCAGGCCAGCTTCTGTCGCAGGATATCCTGCACCTGAGCCGGATTGGCCTTGCCCTTGGAAGCCTTCATCACCTGGCCGGCCAAGGCGTTGAGCGCCTTCTCCTTGCCGGCGCGGAATTCTTCCACCGCCTTGGGATTGGCGGCGATCGCTTCTTCCACCATTTTCTCGATGGCGCCGACGTCGGACACTTGCTTCAGGCCGTCGCGCTCGATGATGTCGTCGGCGGACAGTTCGCTGTCCCACAAGGCGTCGAACACCTGTTTGGCCAGCTTGCTGGACAGCGTGCCGTCGGCGATGCGCGCGATCAGGCCAACCAGGCGCTCGGCCGAGATCGGGCAATCGGCGATCTCCTTGCCGTCGCGATTCAGCCGCGCGGCGATCTCGCCGTTGATCCAGTTGGCGGCCAGCTTGCCCTGGCCGGAGGCCTTGGCCGCGGCTTCGAAGTACTGCGCCTGCGCCAGGCTGGACGTCAGCAGCGCCGCGTCGTAGGCGGACACGCCGTAGGCCTCGGCCAGACGGACTTGCATCGCCGCCGGCAGCTCCGGCATCTCGCCGCGGATGCGGGCGATCTGCTCATCGGAAATGCGCACCGGCAGCAGGTCCGGATCCGGGAAATAGCGATAGTCGTGCGCGTCTTCCTTGCTGCGCATCACCTCTGTCTCACCGGTGTCCGGGTCGAACAACACGGTGGCCTGCTGCACCTTGCCGCCATCCTCCAGGGTGTCGATCTGCCACTGGATTTCGTACTTGGCGGCCTGCTCCAGGAAGCGGAAGGAGTTGAGGTTCTTGATCTCGCGGCGGGTGCCGAAGGCCTGCTGACCTTCCGGGCGCACCGACACGTTGACGTCCATGCGGAAGCTGCCTTCCTGCATATTGCCGTCGCAGATGCCCAGCCAGGTCACCAGCGCGTACAAGGCCTTCACATAGGCCAGCGCCTCGTCCACCGAGCGCATGTCCGGTTCGGACACCACTTCCAGCAAGGGCGTGCCGGCGCGGTTGAGGTCGATGCCGGACAGGCCGTGGAAGTCTTCATGCAGGCTCTTGCCGGCGTCCTCTTCCATATGGGCGCGGGTCACGCCGATGACCTTATCCTGCTCGCCCACCAGGATCTTCAGCTGACCGCCTTCGACGATGGGCAGATCCATCTGACTGATCTGGTAGCCCTTGGGGAGATCGGGATAGAAGTAGTTCTTGCGCGCGAACACATTCTTCTGGTTGATCTTGGCGTCCAGCGCCAGTCCCAGGCGGATGGCCTTGTCCACCACCGCCTTGTTCAATACCGGCAGCACGCCGGGAAAGGCCAGCTCCACCGCGGAGGCCTGGGTGTTCGGCTCGGCGCCGAAGGCGGTGCTGGCGCCGGAGAAAATCTTGGAGACGGTATTGAGCTGCACATGCACCTCGATACCGATGACGACTTCCCATTTCATGGTTGGAAAATCCTTCTATTATTTTTTGCCACGGAAGCACACGGAAAACACGGAAGCAAAACGGTTGCCCCTAGCTCACCCACTTCTTGGGAGCCGGGGTTTGTCCATATCCTTCCCTGCGCTTCCGCGGCTAATTCATTCAATTACAAAACCGGCGCGCGGCTATGCCAATCAGTCGCAAGTTGGAACTGATGCGCGACGTTCAGCATCTTGGCTTCGCCGAAGTAGTTGCCGATGATCTGCAAGCCGATAGGGCGGCCATTCGCGCTAAAGCCGGCCGGCACGCTCATGCCCGGCAAGCCGGCCAGGTTCACCGACAACGTGTAGATGTCGGACAGATACATCTGCACCGGATCGTCGTTCATCGCGCCGATGTCGAAGGCCGCGGTCGGCGCCACCGGCCCCAGGATCACGTCGCACTGCTCGAAAGCGGCTTTGAAATCGTTGGCGATCAGGCGGCGGATTTTCTGGGCCTTCAGGTAATAGGCGTCGTAATAGCCGTGCGACAGCACATAGCTGCCCACCAGGATGCGGCGCTTGACCTCGCTGCCGAAGCCTTCGGCGCGGGTCTTCTCGTACATGTCCACCAAATCCTTGTACTCGGCGGCGCGATGGCCGTAGCGCACGCCGTCGTAACGCGACAGATTGGTGGAGGCCTCGGCCGGCGCAATCACGTAGTAGGCCGGGATGGACAACTCGGTATTGGGCAGGCTGATGTCCACCACCTGCGCGCCCTGCTGTTTCAGCACCGCCACCGCCTCGTCCACCGCGCGCGCCACGTCGGCGCTCAGGCCGGCGGCGAAGTATTCGCGCGGCAGGCCCACCTTGAGGCCGGCCAACGGCTGATTCAGGTCGCGGGCGTAATCTTCGCGGGCGCGCTCCAAGCAGGTGGAGTCGCGCTGATCGAAGCCGGCCATCACGTTCAGCATCAGCGCGCAGTCCTCGGCGGTCTGCGCGATCGGGCCGCCCTGATCCAGCGAGGAGGCAAAGGCCACCATGCCGTAGCGCGACACCACGCCGTAGGTCGGCTTGATGCCGGTGACGCCGCAGTGGGACGCAGGCTGGCGGATGGAACCGCCGGTGTCGGTGGCGGTGGCCACCGGCGTCAGCCGCGCGGCCACGGCGGCGGCGGAGCCGCCGGAGCTGCCGCCCGGCACCGCGTTCTGATCCCAGGGATTTTTCACCGCGCCGTAGAAGGAGTTCTCATTGGACGAACCCATCGCGAACTCGTCCATATTGGCGCGGCCCAGCGTCACCATGCCGGCGGCCTGGCACTGCTCCACCACGTGGGCGCTGTACGGCGACACGAAGTTGTCCAGCATTTTGGAGCCGCAGCTGGTTTTCCAGCCCTGCTGGCAGAACAGATCCTTGTGGATGATGGGCACGCCGGTCAGCGCATGGGCGTTGCCGGCGGCGATGCGCGCGTCGGCGGCCGCTGCTTCGGCCAGGGTCTTGGCGCGGTCGACGGTGACCAGCGCGTTGAGCGCCGGGTTCAGCGCCTCGATGCGGTCCAGATATTGGGTGGCCAGCTCAAGGCTGGAGACTTCCTTGGCCGCCAGCTGCCGCGACAGTTGCTTTAAAGTAGACTGTGTCATTTCAAATGGAATCTTTAGCTATCCGGGAATGGCGTCGCCGTCCTTTCAGACAGCGACCGGCGCCGGCCTCCCGCTCGGGCGGGAACCTAAACCGGCGCAGGCAATCAGAGCATCACTCGATGACCTTGGGGACCAGGAACAAGCCCTTTTCCACTTGCGGGGCCACGGCCTGGAAAGCTTCGCGCTGATTGGTTTCGGTAACGATATCTTCGCGCAAACGCAAAGAGACATCCTGCGGATGGGCCATCGGCTCGATGCCGTCGGTGTTCACCGCCTGCATCTGTTCGATCAGGCCGAAAATATTATTGAGTTGCTTGCTTGTCGCGGCAATTTCCGCTTCATTGACATTGATGCGGGCAAGCTTGGCAATTCGTGCGACATCCTGATGCGTCAGCGACATGGTGTCCTCGTTCAAAACCTTTAATATTTCAAGCGTTATAGGGTATCATAGCCCGCTTGATTCTCCCAAGATCGACATCACGCCACGGCGTAATTTCGGCAACGCTTTCACCGCGCGGCCGACAGGCGGCAAGCCGCCGCGCCGGGGCCGGATCGTGCAGGCCTTATCGAACCGACACGGCGTCGGAAAATGATGCGCAAGGCCAGCGGGCGAAGCCGCTTAGCCGGCGTCGCCCAGTGGGCGCCAAGCGTCGTTTTGCCACGCGGCGGTTAGACTCGGGTCGTACGAGTAGACAACAAACAACAGATTAAGCGCGGACGCGACGGCGCGTCCGCCACATGACGAAAACTGACCAGGATCGCCCAATGTTTCGTTCGCTGACCGGATACTTCTCCAACGACCTCGCCATTGACCTTGGCACAGCCAACACCCTCATCTACATGCGCGCCAAAGGCATCGTGCTGGACGAGCCCTCGGTCGTCGCCATTCACAGCGACGCGCCCACCAACAAGAAATCCATCCTGGCCGTGGGCCTGGAAGCCAAGCGCATGCTGGGCCGCACCCCGGGCAGCATCCAGGCGATCCGCCCGATGAAGGACGGCGTGATCGCCGACTTCACCGTCACCGAACAGATGCTCAAGCAGTTCATCAAGAAGGTGAACCCCAACCGCTTCTTCGCCGCCAGCCCGCGCATCGTGATCTGCGTGCCCTGCGGCTCCACCCAGGTGGAACGCAAGGCGATCCGCGATTCGGCGCTGGCCGCCGGCGCGCGCCGCGTGGAACTGATCGAAGAGCCGATGGCGGCCGCCATCGGCGCTGGCCTGCCGGTTGAGGAGCCCACCGGCTCCATGGTGGTGGACATCGGCGGCGGCACCACCGAAGTCGGCGTGATCTCGCTGGGCGGCGTGGTGTACTCCAACTCCGTCCGCGTCGGCGGCGACAAGTTCGACGAAGCCATCATCAACTACATCCGCCGCAACTACGGCATGCTGATCGGCGAAACCACCGCCGAGGAAATCAAGAAGACCATAGGCTCCGCCTTCCCGGGCGCCGAAGTGCGTGAAATGGAAGTCAAGGGCCGCAATCTGGCCGAAGGCATTCCGCGCGCCTTCACCGTGTCCTCCAACGAAATCCTGGAAGCGCTGACCGAGCCCTTGAACCAGATCGTATCCGCGGTGAAGATCGCGCTGGAACAGACCCCGCCGGAACTGGGCGCCGACATCGCCGACAAGGGCATGGTGCTGACCGGCGGCGGCGCGCTGCTGAAAGACATCGACCGCCTGCTGGCCGAAGAAACCGGCCTGCCGGTGTTCGTGGCCGAAGAACCGCTGACCTGCGTAGTGCGCGGCTCCGGCAAGGCGCTGGAGAAGATGGACAAGATTGGCACCATTTTCACCAACGTCCCCTAAACCGGAACGACCGACGACCGCCTGAGCCCGGCTCCGGCGGCGGCGGCCGCTCGTAAAGCAAGCGATGATGGCGGGCGTGCGACAAGCGCGCCCGTTTTTGAAGCACAGCGCCCCGTGTCAAGGGGCGAGGTCTGAGCCGATGGACTTTGCCAACACCCCCAGCTTTTTCCGCTCCGGGCCGCCGCCCGGCGCGCGCTTGGCCATGGCCGTGGCCGCCTCGGTGGCGCTCCTGGTCGGCGACAGCTATTTCGGCCTAATGGAACAGGCGCGCGAAGCCACCTCGCTGGCGCTGTACCCGGTGCAGCGCGCGGTGAACATGCCGGCGCAGGCGATGCGCCACGTCAGCGATTTTCTCAGCTCCCAAACCGAACTGAAACAGGAAAACACCGCCTTGCGCGTGCGCCAGCTGGAAATGTCGGCGCAGCTGTCGCGGCTGCAAACCCTGCAGCGCGAGCTGGACGAAGTGCGCAAGCTCAACGGTATCAAGTCCAGCTACCACCAGCAGGCGCAGATGGCGGAAACCCTGTACACCGGCCGCGATCCGTTTTCCTACAAAATCATCATCGACAAGGGCAGCGACGCCAATCTGAAAGCCGGCCAGCCGGTGGTGGACGCCAGCGGCCTCTTGGGCCAGGTCACCCGGGTGCAGCCGCTGACCGCGGAAGTGACCCTGGTCATAGACAAGAACCAGATGGTGCCGGTGATGGTGGCCCGCACCGGCCAACGCGCCATCCTGTACGGCTACGGCGGCGGCGTGGAAATCCGCTACCTGCCGCAAAGCGCGGACATCAAGGACGGCGACCACATCGTCACCTCCGGCGTGGACGGCGTTTATCCGGCCGGCATCCCCGTGGCCCGCGTAACCCGGGTGGAGCGCAACCAGGGCGCCACCTTCGCCCGCATCGCCACCGCGCCCTTGGCCGGCGTGCAGCAAACCCGCTACATGCTGGTGCTGGGCGACAAGCAGGCGCCGCCGCGTCCGCCGGAACCGGCCCCCATCGTCAAAAAGAGCAGGGGCGGCAAGAAAGCCGCCGCCGAGGAGTAAGCCCCGATGACGTTCGAGCGCCCCAAGGAACTGCTCAAACCGGTGAAGCGCCGCTTCATCCTGTTCACCTTCATCTTCGCCGTCCTGATCGAACTGATCCCGCTGCCGCACGGCAGCACGCGCTGGCTGCCGGATTTCATCGGCATGCTGATCCTGTACTGGGTGATCAACCAGCCGCGCCGGGTCAATATCGGCACCGCCTTCTTGCTGGGCCTGGTGGCCGACATCTCCACCGCGGGATTGTTCGGCCAGCACGCGCTGGCCTATTCGATCACCGCCTATCTGGCCTTGGCGCGCCAGCGCCAGGTGGTGATGTTCAACCTGGGCCAGCAGACGCTGGTGGTGCTGGGCCTGCTGCTGACCAACCAGCTGATCATGGTGGTGGTGCGCATGCTCACCGGCTCCGCCTTCGTCGGCTGGGGCTATTTCCTGCCGCCCTTGATCGGCGCCCTGCTATGGCCGCTGCTGACCAAGCTGATGCTGATGCCCTACCGCCATAACGCGGTCTAGCGCCGCGGACCGTCCATGCCTCAACCCACCCGCTTCAAGAACCCGCAGGCCGAAGACAGCCAGTTCCAGCTGCGCCTGATCGTCGCTTACGCGCTGATCGTGCTGATGTTCCTCGTGCTGCTCACGCGCTTCATCTGGCTGCAAGTGCTGCAGCACGAACACTTTTCCACGCTGGCCCAGAACAACCGCATCTCGCTGGTCCCCATCCTGCCCAACCGCGGCCTGATCCTGGACCGCAACGGCGTGGTGCTGGCGCAAAACTACTCCGCCTACACGCTGGAGCTGACGCCCAGCAAGATCGCGGACCTGGCCGCCACCGAGGCCGAACTGCGCAAGCTGGTGGACATCACCCCGCGCGACGAGCGCCAGTTCAAGCGCCTGCTGATCGAGAGCAAGAACTTCGAATCCATCCCGCTGAAGACCAAGCTCAGCGAGGAAGAGGCCGCGCGCGTCGCCGCCCAGTCCTGGCGCTTTCCCGGCGTGGAGGTCAAGGCGCGGCTGTTCCGCGACTATCCGTTCAAGGAAATGACCAGCCATGTGCTCGGCTATATCGGCCGCATCAACCAGCGCGATAAGGAAAGGCTGGAAGAAGAAGAGAAAACCGCCAATTACAAGGGCTCCAACTACATAGGCAAGACCGGCCTGGAGGCGGTGTACGAGGACGATCTGCACGGCAAGGTCGGCTTCGAGGAAGTGGAAACCGACTCCGGCGGCCGCGCGGTGCGCTCGCTGCGACGCACGCCGCCGGTCAACGGCAACACCTTGAAGCTGGCGCTGGACATCCGGCTGCAGGAAATGGCGGACAAACTGTTCGGCAGCCGCCGCGGCGCGCTGGTGGCGATAGAACCGTCCACCGGCGGCGTGCTCGCCTTCCTGTCCAAGCCGGGCTTCGACCCCAATCTGTTCATCGACGGCATCGACACCCAGACCTGGACCAATCTGAACAGCGACTGGCAGAAGCCGATGATCAACCGCGCGCTGCGCGGCACCTACCCACCCGGCTCCACCTTCAAGCCCTTCATGGCGATGGCCGCATTGGAAAACCACGCCATCGGCATGCGCGACATCCGTCCGGCGCCCGGCTACTTCACCCTGCCCGGCTCCAGCCACCAGTTCCGCGACAGCAAGAAGGCCGGCAACGGCATGATCAATCTGCAGCGCGCGATCGAAGTCTCCAGCGACACCTTCTTCTACAAGCTGGCCTGGGACATGGGCATAGACAAGATCCACCCGGCGCTGGCGCAGTTCGGCCTGGGCAGCAAGAGCGGCATCGACCTGGACGGCGAATCCATCGGCGTGCTGCCGTCCAAGGAGTGGAAGGCCCGCCGCTTTTCCCGCTACAAGGAAGAGTTCCGCCGCTGGTATCCAGCCGACGTGGTCAGCATCGGCATCGGACAGGGCTTCAACGCCTACACCCCGCTGCAAATGGCCAACGCCACCGCCATCATGGCCAACGACGGCCAAGTGTTCAAACCGCACCTGGTCCAGCAAGTGGTGGACACCCGCAGCGGCAAGGCGCGCATCATTGAACCGATGCCCACCCGCCAGATCCCGTTCAAACCGGAAAACTTCGAATACGTGAAGCGCGGCATGGAAGGCGTGATGACGCGCGGCACCGGCGCGCGGCTGGGCGTGGGCCTGCAGTACTCGATGGCGGGCAAAACCGGCACCGCCCAAGTGGTGCAGATCAAACAGGGCGCCAAGTACAACGCCTCCGCGCTGGCCGAGCAATACCGCGACCACAGTTGGTTCATCGCCTTCGCCCCGGTGGACAAGCCTCGCATCGCCGTGGCGGTGATCGTGGAGAACGCCGGCTTCGGCGCCGCCGCCGCCGCGCCCATCGTGCGCGCGCTGTTCGATTACTACTTGCTGGGCAAAGTGCCGAAAGACATCGAAGGCACGCTGAAGACCATGCCCACCGACACCGCCAACGACAATGCAGACCTCTCTAATTAAACGCGTCTGGGAACAGGTCAAAGAGCCGCTGGACGGCTGGCTGATGCTGTTCCTGGGCATGATCTTCGTAGTCAGCATGGTGCTGCTGTACTCGGCCAACAATCAGTCCTTCGACAAGATAGACAATAAGCTGATCTACACCAGCCTGTCGCTGATCATCATGTGGATCATCGCCCGCATGCGGCCGCAAAGCATCATGAACTTCGCGCCGCCCATCTACGGCCTGGGCGTGCTCCTGCTGCTGGCCGTCCACTTCAAGGGCGTCACCGTCAACGGCTCCACCCGCTGGCTGGAACTGGGCATTACCCGCATCCAGCCGTCCGAGATCATGAAGATCGCGCTGCCGATGATGCTGGCCTGGTTCTTCCAGAAATACGAGCTGTCGATGCGCTGGTGGCACTATCTGGTGGCCGCCTTGCTGATGGCCGTGCCCAGCGCGCTGGTGCTGAAGCAGCCGGACCTGGGCACCACCCTGCTGATCGCCGCCGCCGGCCTCTTCGTGCTGTTCTTCGCCGGCCTGCCGTGGAAAGTGATCTTCGCCGGCATCGGCCTGGGCGCGGCCAGCCTGCCCATCGTCTGGAACCTGCTGCACGACTACCAGCGCCGCCGGGTGCTGACCATGATAGACCCCACCACCGACCCGCTGGGCGACGGCTACCACATCATCCAGTCCATGATCGCCATCGGCTCCGGCGGCCCCTGGGGCAAGGGCTGGCTCAACGGCACCCAGACCCACCTCGATTACATCCCGGAACGCACCACCGACTTCATCTTCGCCGTGTATTCAGAGGAATTCGGCCTGGCCGGCAATGTGCTGCTGCTGACGCTCTACCTGCTGGTGCTCAGCCGCGCGATGATGATCACCGCCAGCGCGCAAACGCTGTACGGCCGGCTGATGGCCGGCTCCATCACCCTGTCCTTCTTCGTCTACGCCTTCGTCAATATGGGCATGGTGTCCGGCATCCTGCCGGTAGTGGGCGTGCCGCTGCCCTTCATGTCCTACGGCGGCACCGCCACCGTCACCCTGTTCGTCGGCATGGGCATGCTGATGAGCATCAGCAATCTAAAACGCTGAGAGCCTGTTTACGATCTGCTACGCTTCGGCGATACGGCGTTGGAAATGACCTCAGAATGCTCATGTACCGTATGTACATTCCGCTTCTTCGGTCATTTCCGCCTTGTCTCGCTCTTGCTCGCGAGATCGTAAACAGGCTCTAAGTTCCATGGCGGGAACCAATGCCCCGCCGCGGCGGCCTACCCCTGTTTGCCCCAGACTTACGTCATGCCCGGAAGGTTTCCGACTTGACGAAGGCAAGCAAAATCGCAAGCCTATAGCATTCCGGCGCCATCGCGCGCCGCCATCCCGCATTCATGCCAGAGGAAACGCCACCGCATGCGCATCAAGACCCTGAGCCTGCTGCTCGCCCTGTCCCTGGGCCACACCTTGCCGGCCATCGCCGCCGAACCCGCCGCCGCCAGCCAAAGCCAGCTGCAAGCCTACACCAGCGTGGAAGGCGTCACCGAATACCGGCTGCCCAACGGCCTGCGCGTCCTGCTGGCGCCGGACGCCTCCAAGCCCACCACCACCGTCAACATCACCTATCTGGTGGGCAGCCGCCACGAAAGCTACGGCGAAACCGGCATGGCCCACTTGCTGGAGCACATGTTGTTCAAAGGTACGCCCAGCAGCGGCAATCTGATGCAGGAGCTGGGCAAGCGCGGCATGCAGTTCAACGGCACCACCTTCCTTGACCGCACCAACTACTACGAAACCTTCCCCGCCAGCGACGCCAATCTACGCTGGGCGCTGGAGATGGAAGCGGACCGCATGGTCAACAGCAAGATCGCCAGGAGCGATCTGGACACCGAGTTCTCGGTGGTGCGCAATGAAATGGAGATGGGGGAGAACAATCCCCGCCGCGTGCTGTGGAAGCAGATGACCGCAGTCAGTTACGACTGGCACAACTACGGCCACAACACCATAGGCGCGCGCTCGGACGTGGAAAAGGTCCGCATCGACAATCTGCAGGCCTTCTACCGCAAGTACTACCAGCCGGACAACGCGGTGCTGATGATCAGCGGCAAGTTCGACCCGACGGCGACGCTGGCCGTCGTCCAGCAGGCCTTCGGCAAGATCGCCAAGCCGCAGCGCCAGCTGACGCCGACCTGGACCGAAGAACCGCAGCGCGACGGCGCGCGCGAGCTGACCGTGGAGCGCGTCGGCGACACCCAGCTGGCTGCGGTGCTCTATCCGATCTCCGCCGGCAGCCACCCGGACGCGGCCGCCGTCCTCGCGCTGGCCGACATCCTGGCCAGCACGCCCAACGGCCGGCTGTACCAGGCGCTGGTGGGCGGCAAGAAAGCCGTAGGCGTCGAGGCCTGGCCCTTTGCGCTGGCCGAACCCGGCTACATCATTTTCTGGGCGGAGTTGAACAAGGGACAGAAGCTGGCCGACGCGCGCCAGGCCCTGCTCGCCGCCATCGAAGGCTTCAAGAGCAAGCCGGTGACCGAGGCCGAACTCAAGCGCGCCAAGGCCAGCCTGCTCAATGAGATCGACAAGACCTTGAACGATCCGCAGCAGTTGGCGGTGGAAATGTCCGAAGCCATCGCCAAGGGCGACTGGCGATTGTTCTTCCTGACCCGCGACCGCATCGAGGCGCTGAGCGTCAAGGACGTGGAACGGGCGGCCGAGAACTACTTCAAGCCGTCCAACCGCACCTACGGCCAGTTCGTGCCCACCGCCAAACCGGAACGCAGCGTGATACCGGCCACGCCGGACGTGGCCAAGCTGGTGGACGGCTACAAGGGCCGCGCCGCGATCAGCCAGGGCGAAGCCTTCGACCCCAGCCCGGCCAATATCGACGCCCGCACCGAGAAAACCACGCTCGCCAACGGCGCCAAGCTGGCCTTGCTGGCCAAGAAGACCCGCGGCGAAACCGTCAACGGCAGCTTCAGCCTCGCCTTCGGCGACGAGAAAAGCCTGTTCGGCCGCGGCGCCGTTCCCGGCCTCGCCGCCGACATGCTGGAGCGCGGCAGCGGCAAACTCAGCCGCGCCGAAATCAGCAATCGCCTGGACCAATTGAAAGCCAAGCTCAGCATCTCCGGCTCCGGCCAAGAAGTCAGCGTGGACTTTGAAACCACCCGCACGCATCTGCCGGCCTTGCTGGACCTGATCGCCGGCCTGCTCAAGCAGCCCAGCTTCCCGGAACGGGAGTTCGAACTGCTGCGCAAGGAGGAACTGACCGCCATCGACGCCCAGCGCAACGAGCCGCAGGCCATGGCCACCCAGGCCGTGGGCCAGGCGCTCAATATCTATCGCAAGGGCGATCTGCGCTACCGTCCGACGCTGGACGAGGCCGCCGCCGAATTGAAAGCCGCCAAGCTGGACGATCTGAAGCGCTTCCACCACCAGTTCTACGGCGCCAACCACGCCCGCTTCGCCCTGGTCGGCGACTTCGACGCCAAGGCGGCGCAAAGCCAGCTGCAAAAGCTGTTCGGCGGCTGGAACAGCCCCGTGGCGTACAGCCGCGCGCCCAGCCAGCTGCCGCCGGCCAAACCGGGCCAGCGCCAATTGCTGGCCAAGGACAAGGCCAACGCCTTCTACCTGGCCACCGCGCCGCTGGCGATGCGTGACAGCGACGCGGACTACCCGGCGATGCTGGTCGCCAACAAGATTCTGGGCGGCGGCGTCAAATCGCGGCTGTTGGACCGCCTGCGCCAGAAAGACGGCATCAGCTACTACGCCGGCAGCCAGTTCAAGGCCGGCAGCTTCGAGCCGGTGGCCAGCCTGAGCCTGGTGGCCATTTACGCGCCGCAGAATCTGGACAAGCTGAAACAGGGGGTGGCCGAGGAATTGACCCACTTCATCCGCGACGGCGTCAACGCCACCGAACTGGCCGACGCCAAGAAAGCGCTGCAGCAGGAAAGGGAGATCGCCCGCGCCCAGGACGGCGCGCTGAGCGGCGCTCTGGACGGCCAGTTGCAGATCGGCCGCGGCATGGACTTCAACGCCAAGGTGGACGCCGCCATCGCCGCGCTGACGGTGGAGCAAGTCAACGCCGCGCTGCGCAAGCATATAGACCCGGCCCAGTTGTTCCAGGTCTACGCCGGCGACTTCAAAACCCCCTGATCCAGCCTTGCGCCGACCCGCCTCAGCCGTTCGGGGGCGGGTCGGCGTCTCGCGCTGGCGGCTCCGGCTCGCCCGCGGCGGCGTCCGCCGCCGGCAGGTCCGGCAAGGGGCGGCCATCCCGGCCGAACAGGCGCAACTGACGCGGCAGGTCGTGCTCGTCCGCCAGCTTGACGCCGACGCCGACCAGACGCACCGGCCGCCGTCCGCGCTCGAATCCCACTCGCAGCAGTTCCCCGAAACGCGCCGACGACAGTTGTCCGCCGGCGTGTTCCACCGTGGTCTGGTTGAAATCGTCGAACTTGAGCTTGACCGACAAGCCCTTGAACGCGGGATTGCCGCTGCGCGCGATGCGCGCGCTCAAGCGGTCTATCAGCTCCGGCAGCTTGGACAGACAGGCGGCGACGTCGGGCAGGTCCACCGCGTAGGTCTCCTCGACGCTGATCGATTTGCGGCTGCGGTCAGTGGACACCGGCCGCGGATCCACGCCGCGCGCCAGCTCGTGGAGACGCTCGCCGAAACGGCCGAAGTGACGCAGCAGATCGGCCAGCTCCCAGGCCAGCATATCGCCGCAGCGCCGAATGCCCAGCTCGTTCAGCCGCTGCGCGGTGACCCGGCCCACGCCGTGTATCTTCTCCACCGGCAGCGCGGCGACGAAGCCGGCCACGTCTTGAGGCCGGATCAGGAATTGCCCGTCCGGCTTGTTCCAGTCGCTGGCCACCTTGGCCAGGAATTTGTTGGGCGCGATGCCGGCCGAGGCGGTGATGCCCACCTCCTCGCGGATCTGGCGGCGTATCGCCTCCGCCATCCGCGTGGCGCTGCCCTGCTCATGCGGCTGACCCGTCACATCCAGATAGGCCTCGTCCAGCGACAAGGGCTCGATCAAGGGCGTGTAGCGCTCGTAGATGCGCATGATCTTCTGGCTGGCTTCGCGGTAGCGCGCCATATCGGGCGGCAGAATCAGCAGATCGGGGCACAGGCGCAGCGCGCGCGCCGACGACATCGCCGAGCGCACGCCGTAGCGGCGCGCGATGTAATTGCAGGTGGCGATCACGCCGCGGCTTTCCGGCCGCCCGCCCACCGCCAGCGGCAAGGGCCGCAAGGCGGGATCGTCGCGCATCTCGATGGCGGCATAGAAACAATCGCAATCGACGTGGATGATTTTGCGCAGCGGCTCGCTCATGGCGACGGCCGGGTCAGGAAACGGCGCCGTCGCTATGGCCCAGCGAACGCTGCGGCGCCACCCGGTCGCGCACCCGCTGCTTCAGCAGCTTGATGTCGGGGAAACCGCCGTCGGCCTTGCGGTCCCACAGCAGCTCGCCGTCCAGTTCGACGCGGAACACGCCGCCGCTGCCGGGCTGCAAGGCCACTTCCGCCAACTCCTTCTCGAAGGTGGTCAGCAACTCCTGCGCCATCCAGGCGGCGCGCAGCAGCCAGCGGCAGCCGGTGCAGTATTCAATGCTCAGGCGCGGAGATTTGGCGGGGGGGATAGAGGGTGTCATGCGGGAAAACGCGGTCGGCAAGAAGATGGCTGACAGCATACATCATGGGAGGGGAAAGGAACTGCCGGCGTCCCTGGATTTTGTTGTGTGCGGGCGCAAGCGCTCGCTCCTCCATCGTTTCTCTCTTTGTGCAGACTTGGCGTTTTGACCTTGTTCAGGGCGCCGGCAGTGGCAATGACGTCTTGTTCTCAACACATTCCCGAGGCCAAGTCTGCCCAGTCGCCGGCGCGGGGTAAAGCATTTACTCCAGCCCGCGCCGATTGCTGCACTGCACGATGTAACTTCGGCGCAACGTTACCGGTAGCATCGCGCCTTGCCGTTCAATGCGCGTGCTCGGCCGGCGCGGCGGCGGCCACACCGTCTTCCACCACCACTTCCACAGTCACGCTGCCCGCTTTCTCGAATCGCAATGTCAGCGGAAAGCGGTCGCCCACGCGCAGCGGCTGCTTCAGGCCCATCAGCATCACGTGATAGCTGCCGGGCGCGAACTTGACTTCCTGGCCTGCGGCCACGGCCACGCCGCCGGCCACTTCGCGCATGCGCATCACGCCCTTGTCGTTGATGTGGGTGTGCAGTTCGGCCTTGTCCGCGCGCGGCGTGCTGGCGGACAACAGTTTGTCCGCGGCCTTGCCGCGATTGCTCAGCGACAGGTAAACGCCGCCGGTGGGGCTGCTTTCCGGCATCGCCCGGCTCCATGGATGGCCGATCTTCATATCGCCCAGCTTGAATTCGTGCGCCATCGCGCCGGCGCTCAGCAGGCACAGGCCCAACAGGGCGCTCAATGTCTTTTGCATAATGGATTCCTCGGGTTTTCCGCACTCTAGCACAGCCGCCGCAGGCAGCTGTGCGGCATAATGCCACAGCCAATGTCATGCCGCGCGCGCTTCGCGCCGCCGGCCGCAGAATTTCCCTTGTCACCGGCCCGCGGCCTCAGGCAGACTGCGTCCATTCCATGTAATGTTCGCTTCATCAGCGTAGTGCCATGCTCAAGACGTTGTCGCTCCAATTCCTGTTCGGCGGGCTGCTCAGCCTGATCACCATCACCAACCCGCTATCCAAGATTCCGCTGTTCATCACCCTGACCCGCGAGATGAGCGACTCTGCGCGCGACAATCAGGCGCGCCGGGCCTGCGTGTTCGCAGCCGCCATCATGGTGGTCAGCCTGCTGGCCGGCAACGTGATCATGTCCGCCTTCGGCATTTCCTACGGCGCGCTGCGCATTTCCGGCGGCTTCGTCGTCGCCGTGCTCGGCTACCGCATGCTGTTCCTGTCTCAGGATCCGGGCAACGCGCCCAAGACCGGCGAACGCGAGGACTACGCCTTCTTCCCGCTGGCCATGCCCGGCATCAGCGGCCCCGGCACCATCGCCGTGGTCATCGGCATTTCCACCGAGATCGCCGAACTGACCACGCTGCCGGCCAAGGCGCTGGCCTTCGCAATGACCTTCGCCGCCATCGGCGGCACCTGCTTCGGCATGTGGCTGACGCTGAAATCCTCGCAGCTGATCGCCCAGCGTCTGGGCCGCGGCGGCCGCGAAGTGATGACGCGGCTGATGGGCTTTTTGCTGATCTGCATCGGCGTGCAGTTCGTCGGTTCCGGCATCCGCACCTTCATGGCCGGCTCCTAAGGCCGGCCGCGACGCCCCGCCATGTCCCGCCCGGCGTCCGATCGTTCCGATTTCTTCCGCGCCGACGACATCGGCGCCTTGGAATGCCTGGACGCCAGCTACGCCCAAAGGGTGTTTCCGCCGCATTTTCATGAAGAATACGTGGTCAACGCGCTGACTCTGGGCGCGCAGTCCTACCGCCACCGCGGCGGCACCCACCGCGCCGGCGTCGGCGCGCTGGTGCTGATCAATCCCGGCGAAGTGCATACCGGCGAAACCGCCGACGCGCGCGGCTGGGCCTATCGCGGCTTCTATCCGTCCGCGGACTTCCTCCAAAAGCTGGCCGCCGACATCAGCGGCGACGCCCACGCCCGGCCTTACTTTCGCGACACCGTGGTGCTGGACGCGCCGCTGGCCACCGGCATGGACCAACTGCATCGCCTGTTGCGCGACAGCCGGGACCGGCTGCTGCGCGAATCTGCGTTGCAGCGCATGTTCGGCGCGGTGCTGCAACGCCATATGCAGGTGCGCGGCCAGACGCAGGCGGCCGCCCCCCGCGCGGTGGAGCTGGCGCGGCAGATGCTGGCCGACGCCGTCAGCGACAATCTGTCGCTGCAGACGCTGGCGGAAGCGGCCCAGCTCTCTCCCTGGCAGCTGTGCCGCCAGTTTCGCCAGCACTTCGGCCTGCCGCCGGTGGCTTGGCGCAATCAGCTGCGCGTCAATCGCGCGCGCCAATTGCTGGCGCAGGGACAAACGCCCGGCGCGGTGGCGCTCAGCCTGGGCTTCGCCGACCAGGCCCATCTGACCCGCGCCTTCCGCCACACCGTGGGCCTGGCGCCGGCCGCCTATCAACGCGCGCTGGGCCTGCGCCGCTGAGAACCTGTTCAAAGTCTGCTGCGCTTCAGCGATACGGCGTTAAAAACAAGCTCAAAATGCTCATGTACCAGCTGTACATTCCGCTTTTTCGCTCGTTTTCGCCTTGTCTCGCCCTTGCTCGCGAGACTTTGAACAGGCCCTGAGAAGCCGCTCAAAGCCACGCGGCCATCCCCCGCAAAATCGTTCAAGACGGCAGCCGGTTTCGGCGGCATGATGAATCCATCTCATTGCCGCAAGGATACGCCCCGATGACCCGCCCCACCCCCGCCGCCTGGGCCTTGCAAGGCGCGCGCGACAGCCTGCCCATGCTGATAGGCGCCGCGCCCTTCGGCGTGATTTTCGGCACCTTGGCCATCGCCGCCGGGCTCAGCCCGCTGAGCACCCAAGCCATGTCCTTGCTGGTGTTCGCCGGCTCCTCGCAATTCATCGCCGTCAGCCTGGTGGCCGCCGGCGCCGCGCTGCCGGTGATCTGGCTGACCACTTTCGTGGTCAATCTGCGCCACGCGCTGTACAGCGCCACCCTGCTGCCCTATGCGCGGCAATGGCCGCTGGCCTGGCGCTGGCCGCTGGCGTTCTGGCTCACCGACGAAACCTTCGCCGTGGTCGAACACCGTTTCCGCACCCAGGCCGCGGCCGGCGGCCAGTGGTATTGGCTGGGCTCCTCGCTGGCGATGTACGGCAATTGGCAGGCGTGGACGCTGGCCGGCGTGCTGCTGGGGCGCTCGGTGCCGGGGCTGGCGCAGCTGGGCCTGGACTTCGCCATGGTGGCCACTTTCGCCGCCATCGTCGCGCCGCAATTGAAAAAACGGCCCACGCTGGCGGCCGCGGCGGTAGCCGGCCTGACCGCGCTGCTGGCGCGCGGCCTGCCCTACAAGCTGGACCTGATGCTGGCGGCGCTGCTGGGCGTCGGCGCCGGACTCTTGCTGGAAGGCAAGCGCAAGGAGGCGGCATGAACCATTGGTGGATGATTTTCGGCATGCTGGCGGCCACTTTGCTGATCCGCGCCAGCTTTCTGGTGTTCGGCCAGCGGCTGGCCTTCCCGGACTGGCTGAACCGCGCGCTGCACTATGTGCCGGCGGCGGTGCTGTCGGCGCTGGTGGTGCCGATGGCGCTGGCCCCGGCCGGGCGCATTGATCTGTCGCTGGGCAACGCCTATCTGATCGGCACCCTGGTCGCCATCGCGGTGGCGTGGAAGAACGGCAAGACCCTGCTCGCCATTGTGGTCAGCTTTATCGTCTACGGCTTGATGCGCTGGCTCTAAGAATCTGTTTACGATCTGCTGCGCTTCGGCGAGATGGATGGAACGGGCTTAAGAGCCGCTCGCAACGCCTCGCGGAGAAGCCGAGCCAAGGCGCGCTGGCGCAGGCCGTACAAGGGGTGCGGCCAGGAGGCGCAAGCAGGATCAGGGGTGTGTTTGGCGGGTCTAAGCCGCCAGCAGACCCAGCGCCGCCAGGCCCGCTTTTTCCTCTTCGCGCAAGGTGAGGATGCGGCAGCCGTCGGCGGTGACCAGGAGGGTGTGCTCGAACTGAGCCGACAGGCTGCGGTCCCGCGTCACCACCGTCCAGCCGTCCGGCAACACCTTCACGTCCTTGCTGCCCTGATTGATCATCGGCTCGATGGTGAAGGTCATGCCGGCCTCCATCTTGAGCCCTTGGCCGGGCCGGCCGTAATGCAGTACTTGCGGCTCCTCGTGCATGGCGGCGCCGATGCCGTG
This sequence comes from Chromobacterium sp. S0633, assembly GCF_024158805.1. NCBI lineage: Bacteria > Pseudomonadati > Pseudomonadota > Betaproteobacteria > Neisseriales > Chromobacteriaceae > Chromobacterium > Chromobacterium sp. S0633. The sequence goes on from NZ_JAMZGH010000001.1 coordinate 129,764, forward strand.
GCCGCAATACTCGCGCACCACGCTATAGCCCTGCGCCTCGGCGTGCTGCTGGATTGCGTGGCCGATGTCGCCCAGCGTCGCGCCCGGGCGGACCTTGGCGATGGCCAGATACAGGCAATGCTGGGTGACGTCCACCAGGCGCTGGGCGTACGGACTGATCTCGCCGACGGCGAAGGTCTTGCTGCTGTCGCCGTAATAGCCGTCCTTCAGCACCGTGACATCGACGTTGACGATGTCGCCGCGCTTCAGGCACTGCCGCTCGGACGGCCAGCCGTGGCACACCACCTGATTGACCGAGGTGTTGACGCTGAACGGGAAGCCGTACTGCCCCTTGCTGCCCGGCCGCGCGCCCAATCGCTCGACGATGTAACGCTCGCAAAAGGCGTCGATCTCCAGCGTGCTGACCCCGGGCCGGATCTTCTCCTCCACCGCCTGCAGCACTTGCGCGGTCAGGGCACCGGCCAAGATCATGCCCTGGATGTCGGACTCGGTTTTAATCATGGCCGCCCCCTTTCTTGCCCATGCCAACGGCAAAGCGAATCAGATATTGTATACCAGCACCAGGCTGATCAGAATGGGTGCCGCCCAGCAATAGATGAAGCGCACGCCGGCGCTCAGCGCCGCGGGCAATTGCAGCTCGGCGCGCATGGTCGGCCAGATCACCCAGCCGGCGAAGCAGGCGGTGCCGATGCCGCCCAGCGGCAGCAGGATGTTGGACGCGGTGTAGTCCATCAGCTCGAACACATTGCGGCCGAACAGCTTCCAGTCCGCCAAGGGCCCGAAGGACAGCGCCGCCGGAATGCCGGCGCAAAACACCAGCAGGCAGATCAGCAGCGTCGCCTTGCGCCGGCTGACACCCCACTCGTCGATGGGAAACACCGCCACCAATTCCAGCAGGGACACCGAGGAGGTCAACGCCGCCATCAGCAGCAGCAGAAAGAAGGCCGCCGCCAGGGCTTGGCCGAAAGGCAGGTGGTTGAACACCACCGGCATGGTCATATAGGTCAGGCCCGGTCCGGCCTGAGGGTCCAGCCCAAAGGCGTAGATCGCAGGAAAGATCATCAGGCCGGCCAAGACCGAGGTCAGCGTGGTCAGGCCGGTCACCCACAGCGCGGCGCCCGCCAGTTTCGCGTCCCGGCCCAGATAGGAACCGTAGGCGATCATACAACCGGCGCCCACCGACAAGGAAAAGAAGGCCAGGCCCAGCGCTTCCACCAGCATGCCCGGCGTCACCTTGGTGAAATCCGGCGTCAGCAAGGCCGCCACGCCGGCCCCTGCGCCCGGCAAGGTCAGCGAGCGGGCGATCAGGCCCAGCATCAGCAGGAACAGCAGCGGCATCAACACCTTGCCGGCGCGCTCAATCCCCTTTTGCACCCCGCACATCACCACCAGCAGCGTCAGGCCGGTGAACAGGGCGTGAGTCAGCAGGGATTCGAAGGGATCGGACACGTAATCGCCGAACAAGCGCGCCAGCGCCGCCGGGTCGTTGCTCATCACCCGGCCGTCCACCGCGCGCAGCAGATAGCCCAGCGTCCAGCCGCCCACCACGCTGTAGAAGGAAAACACCAGGAAACCGCACAGCACGCCGGCGTAGCCCACCAGCTTCCAGCGGCGCGAACCCAGCCGCGCGAAGGCGCTCACCGCGCCGCAGGCCGCCGCGCGGCCGATGGCGATCTCGGCCAGCAGCAAGGCGATGCCCAGCGTGAAGGTCAGCAATAGATAGATCAGCAGAAACGCGCCGCCGCCGTTCATCGCGGTGACGTAGGGAAACTTCCAGATGGAGCCCAGGCCGACCGTGGCGCCGGCCGAAGCCAGAATGAAACCGAGGCGGGAACCCCATTGTGTGCGAGACATGACAACTCCTGAGTCAGAACAATTTGCCGCCGCACGGGGTAACGCTGGATACAACAAGGCCGCCCATGACGGCGGCCCGGAAAATAGATGCGAACATCCCTGGCGCGCCGATTAGCTGCGCCACCACCACGTTTTGGTCTGGAATGGGATCGTTTGCTTCATAAGCGTGGAAGCATGCCGGTTTACGCCCCAGTACGTCAAGCCCGGCATGCGGATTCACGCCTTGTCGACGGCCAGACCGGCCGCGTCCGCCCCCGGCCGCTTCAGCCGGAAACCCAGCCACAGGACCAGCAGCCAGGCCGGCAAAACGTACACCGACACCGCCACCCCCGGCGTGAACAGCATCACTCCCAGGATCATCAACATGAAGGCCAGGCACAGCCAATTGGAGAACGGATGCCACAGCGAGGCGAACACCAGCTTGCGGCCGCCCTGGGCGCGGCGGAACTTCAGGTGAGTCAGGCTGATCAGCGCCCAATTGATCACCAGGGCGGTGACCACCAGCGACATCAACAAGGCCAGCGCGCCGCTGGGCAGCAGGTAATTGAGCACCACGCCGGCGAAGGTCGCCAACGCCGACAGCAAGGTGGCGTTGACCGGCACCCCGCGCTTGTCCAGCCTGGCCATGCTCTTGGGCGCATTGCCCTGCTGAGCCAGACTGAACAGCATGCGGCTGGTGGCATAGACGCCGCCGTTGTATACCGACAAGGCCGCGGTCAACACCACGAAATTAAGCCCGTGAGCGGCGAAGCCGGCGCCGATCTGCTCGAAAATCATCACGAAGGGGCTGCCGCCGGCGGCCACCTTGCTCCACGGATACAGGGACAGCAGCACCAGCAGCGAGCCGATGTAGAAAATCAACACGCGGTAGATCACCTGATTCACCGCTCTGGGAATGGTTTTCTGCGGATCCTGGGTCTCCGCCGCCGCCATGCCGATCAGCTCCAAGCCGCCGAAGGAGAACATGATCACCGCCATCGTCATGAACAGGCCGCCTACGCCGTGCGGAAAGAAGCCGCCGTCGCTCCACAGATTGCTCACCGAAGCCTGCGGGCCGCCCTTGCCGGACAAGAGCAGATAGCCGCCGAACACGATCATCGCGATCACCGCGCCCACCTTGATCAGCGCGAACCAGAACTCCGTCTCGCCATAGTATTTGACGCTGCTCAGATTGACGCCGGTGATCGCCGTGAAGAAGACCAGCGCGGTGACCCAGGTGGGCACATCCGGCCACCAATAGCGCACGTACTCGCCTGCGGCCGTCAGTTCGGCCATGCCGGCCAGCACATACAGCGCCCAGTAATTCCAACCGGACAGGAAGGCCGGAAACTTGCCCCAGTAACGGCCGGCGAAATGGCTGAGCGAGCCGACCACCGGCTCTTCGGCCAGCATCTCGCCCAATTGGCGCATGATCAGGAAAATGATGAAGCCGGCGACGGCGTAGCCGAGAATCATCGCCGGTCCGGCCGCTTTCAACACGCTGGCCGAACCCAGGAACAGACCGGTGCCGATCGCGCCGCCCAGCGCGATCAATTGGATATGGCGGTTTTTCAGCTCGCGCTTCAAACCGGTGGAAGTGGGGGTAACGCTCACCTTGGCGCCTCCTGCTGATGGAAAGCTGTTTACGATCAGCGGCGCGCGGCGATACGGCTTTGAATCCGGCTTGGCATTGCTCGTGCGCCATGCGCGCATTCCGCTTTCTCAGCCGCAAAACCTTGTCTCGCCCCAGCTCGCGCCATCGTAAGCAGGCTCTCTTGTGAATGGGACGGTATTGCTTCATCAATGCAGCAAGGCCCTCACCACCCGTCAATCAGACAAAAAGTCTAAAAAGCAAGCAAGACATCCTTATTACATACATCAACTTCAAACAAACCACGTTCAGACTAAACAAAATACGACAAAAGGTCAAAAACCTTTTTCAAACCATCTGGCGATGATTCATAAGACCGTCATCAACACCAAGCAAATTAGACAATAGGTCTAATTAAATGCAAATCGAGGAGGCGGACCGCGCGGGGCAAAAAGCAGGGCCGCCCGGATGAGGCGGCCCGCCGATACGCTCGCTGCGCGAGCGTCGTGAAAACACTCAGGAGGTCTGGCGCACGGGCTCCGCCGCCGGCGCGCCCTTGGCTTTGGCGCGATAGCCCACCCACAACAGCCCCAGCCATATCGGCAACACATAGACCGATACCGCGGCGCCCGGGGTCAGCAGCAGGATCAACAGAATCATCGCCATGAAAGCCAGGCAGATCCAATTGGTCAGCGGGAACCAGAAGGACTTGAACACCAGTTGCTCGCCGGCTTCGACCTTGGCGCGGCGGAACTTCAAATGCGTCAGGCTGATCATCGCCCAGTTGGTCACCAGCGCGGCCACCACCAGCGACATCAAAATGCCCAAGGCCTCGCCCGGCAACACATAGTTCAGGATCACGCAGGCGAAAGTGGCCAACGCCGACACCAGGATCGCCGGCACCGGCACGCCGCGCTGGTCCACCTGCATCAAGGCCTTGGGCGCGTTGCCCTGTCTGGCCAGGCCATACAGCATGCGGCTATTGGCGTAAACGCTGCTGTTGTACACCGACAGCGCCGCGGTCAGCACCACGAAGTTGAGCAGATTGGCGGTCAGCCCGGAGCCGATTTGCTGGAAGATCATCACGAAGGGGCTGCCGCCGGACGCCACCTTGCTCCACGGGTACAGCGACAGCAGCACCACCAGCGAACCGATGTAGAAGATCAGGATGCGGTAGATCACCTGGTTCACCGCCTTGGGAATGGTGGTGCGCGGGTTATCCGCCTCGGCCGCGGTCAGGCCAATCAGTTCCAGGCCGCCGAAGGAGAACATGATCACCGCCATCATCATGAACAGGCCGCTGAAACCATGCGGGAAGAAGCCGCCATCGCTCCACAGATTGCTGAACGAGGCTTGCGGACCGCCGGTGCCGGTCAGCAGCAGGTAGCCGCCGAACAGAATCATGGCAATCACCGCCACCACCTTGATCAGCGCGAACCAGAACTCCGCCTCGCCGTAAACCTTGACGTTGGCCAGATTGATGCCGTTGATACAGACGAAGAACACCAGCGCCGACACCCAGGCGGGGACATGCGGCCACCAGTACTGGACATAGGCGCCGACGGCGGTGAGTTCCGCCATGCTGACCAGGATGTACAGCACCCAGTAGTTCCAGCCGGACAGGAAGCCGGCGAAATCGCCCCAGTAACGGTAAGCGAAGTGGCTGAACGAGCCGGCCACCGGCTCCTGGGCCACCATTTCGCCCAACTGGCGCATGATCATGAAGGCGATCAGGCCGGCGACGGCATAGCCCAGAATCATGGACGGACCGGCGGCCTTCAGCACGCTGGCCGAGCCCAAGAACAGGCCGGTGCCGACCGCGCCGCCCAAGGCGATCAATTGGATGTGGCGGTTTTTCAAACCGCGCTTCAAACCGGCTTCGGTGGAGATATCAGTCAAGGCTGCCCCCTAAAATCATCATTTTCCAGCAACATTAATACCAACAGCATGACAATTCAGGCAAGCCGCTTCGTTTCTGTTGCAAACATCAACAAGCTGGACATTAAGCACTCATGCTCGCCTCGCGTCAAATGAAGACATTGGATTTTTATGCCTTAATAGCGTCATATATTGGATACAATGAAATTAAATTCGATTATTTAAACAAAAACTTTGCTCTAATTGCTCAATTACCTGCAGACTACTGCAAATTTCTGCCACGCCCCCCATCGCGGGGCCCAGCATGCCATTTTGCATATAAGCAAGCGTTCACTCGCTGATATATTGATTTAAATCAAATTGCTAGCGCCGCTGCAACACCGGAGCCGCCGCCGCAAACGCTAACGATTCGCCACTTTTAGTAACAAATGGAAAACATTTGATTTGCAACTGTCTGCCACCATGAAGTGTCTGAATTTCATCTCACTCATCATGATTACGGCCGCATAGACGGCCCGCTTTTGGAGACGAACCATGAAACAATCCTTGTTGATCGCCAGTGTGCTGGGTGGCGGCATCGCACTCGGCGGCCTGGGCGTGGCCGGCTATCAAGCCGTGAAATCCAATCCTCAGACCGCGGCCGCGCCGCAGCAAACCGCCAGCGCGCCGGCAGCCGCATCCGCCCCAGTGGCGGTGCTGCCGCCCGCCGTGGCCTCCGCCCCGGCGGTCGTCGCCGCGGCCGCGCCCGTCGCAGCCGCCCAAGCGGCCAAGCCGGCGGAGAAAACCGCCGAACCCAGCGCGCCGGCCAAGCCGGCCGCTCCGGTCCACGCCACCCATGCCCGCATCCTGGCGGTGACGCCGATCAAGGAAACCGTTAACGCGCCCAAGCAGGTCTGCCATCAGGAGCAGGTCACCCATCAGGCGCCGGTCCAGGATCAAAACCGCATCGCCGGCTCGGTGATAGGCGGCGTGATCGGCGGCGTGCTGGGCAATCAGGTGGGCGGCGGCAACGGCAAGAAGGCCGCCACCGTGATCGGCGCGCTGGCGGGAGGCCTGGCCGGCAACAAGGTGCAGGAAGGCATGCAGCAACGCGATCAGGTCAACAGCACCCAGACCATTTGCAATGAAGTGAACGAAAGCAGCGAGAAGGTGGTCGGCTACGACGTCAAGTACTCGCTGGACGGCAAGACCGGCACCGTGCGCATGGATCGCAAGCCCAAGGGCAAGACCTTGCCGGCCAAGAACGGCAAGGTGCTGGTTTAGCATCCTGCTGTAGCGTTGCGCCGACTGGCTCAGCGCTGACGCTGATGCTTGCTAGCCACACAGGCTGGCAAGACCATGCCACGCAAAAGCGGACCTCCCGGTCCGCTTTTTTCATGCCCTCAGCGCCAGCGCGCCGCGGCCGCCTCCGCCTCTTCCGGCGGGCCGAACAAGACCGTCCAGCGGTCCTTCCAGTTGGGCGCGCGCCAGGCTTCCCGCAACATATCGCGCCATTCCACCACGCTGACCCATAGCGGATTGAAGCTGTTCACCGGCTTGACCGTGCCGTAGTCGCAGGGATCGTCGGCGCTTTCCTCCACATAGGTGCCGAACAGGCGGTCCCAGACCACCAGCACGCCGGCGTAGTTGTGATCGATGTAGCGCGGATTCTTGGCATGGTGGCCGCGATGGATGGACGGGGTGTTGAGAACGTATTCCAGCCAACCCAGCTTGGGGCAGGCCTGGGTATGCACGAAGAACTGGAAGGCCAGGTTCAGCAACACCACGCCGACCACCTGCTCCGGCGGAAAGCCCAGCCAGGCCAGCGGCAGCCAGAACGCCCACATGCCGGCCAGCGGATACATCAGGCTCTGGCGGAAGGCGGTGGTGAAATTCATCCGGGTGGAGCTGTGGTGCACGCTGTGGGCGGCCCACAGCCAACGCACGCGGTGGCTGACGCGATGGAACCAGTAATAGAGGAAATCCTGGCCGATGAACAACAGCAAGAAGCTGAGCCAGGAGTCGGAAAATTGAAACAGCCGGTGCTCTTGGAAAATCCACGCGTACAAGGGCAGCACTAGCACCCAGGCCAGCTTGTCCGCCCCCTGGTGCAGCAAGCCCAGACAGGCGCTGCACACTGAATCGCGCCAATCGTACAGACTGAGCCGGCCCTGCCGGCGCAAATGCCACAACTCGCCGGCGACGAAGGCCAGGAACACCGGCGCCATCGCCAACAACAGCAGCTGAATATCGAACTTCATCACGGCCTCCCGCTTGGGCAAGGCGTTTGCGTCAGGGGCAAACACTTGATTGGAGTTTGAGCTCTATAATTACTCAAACGCCGAATGCCGGCAAGCGGGTCGGTCCTGTCCTGCGGTTTACCCTATTGCTGCTGACGCGCGCGGAACGCGGTCAAGGACGCCTCACGCTCGCTCCAGGTCCGGCTCACGCTCTTGCGGGCGGACAGGCGCTGCAGATAGGCGTCGCGATCGGGGAAGCCGGCGGTCAGGTCTTCGCCCAGCAAGGCCTTGCTCATCTGCTCCAGCGCCGGCAGGACGCAGGCGGCGCCGATGTCGGCGCTGCTGAAATCCTCGCCACAGGCCCAAGGGCCGTAATCCAGCAACTGGGCGCAGGCGGCCACGCCGCGGGCGATCTGCTGACGCGCGGCGTCGATCGCGCCCGCTTCCAGCGGGCTGCCGAACAGCCAATGGCGGTATAAGGGCAGCGCCGGCATCAACACGTACAAATCCAGCATCGCGCTCAGCTGGCGCGCGTGGGCGCGGCCGTTCGGCGTCGGCGGCAGCAAGGAAGCGGTGGGATAGGCGTCCTCCAGCCATTCCAGGATCACCGATGACTCCGCCATGGCGTGGCCGCCCACTTCGACAAAAGGAATCTTGCCCATCGGGCTCTTCGCCAGCAGTTCTTCCTGCTGCGAAGGGGCGGTGAGGATTTCTTGGAAGTTGACGCCCTTTTCCAGCAAGGCGATTTTGACCTTGTTGTAATAAGGGGACAGCGCAGCGCCGTAAAGCTTGATCATTCAGGTCTCCAGGCAGGCCGGGCCTGCGGTTGCTGATGGAAGGCGGCCGGCCATGCTGCAATGCAGGGCCAGCCCGGCAGCATTATGCCATTACTTATTCATGGCAACGGCTTTTTGCTGCAGCAATTGCCTGATCTGCGGCAGCGCCGCCTGCGCGGCGCGCTCTCCTTCCAGAATAGCCTGATGACGCGCGTCGAATTGAGCGGATCCGATATTCTGCACTTGCGGGCGGATCACCACGTCGGCCTGCCTCAGTTCTTGCGCCAGCGCCGGCCCGTTCATGATGTTCAGGCTCTGATCCAGCATGGACAGAAAGCCGGTGGCGGCGCCCTTGCGCGGCCGCGCCGAGATATCGACGGCGATGACGAAGTCCGCGCCCATCTCGCGCGCGGCGCTGACCGGCACCGGGCTGACCAGGCCGCCGTCCACATAGCTCTTGTTTCCTATCTTCACCGGCAGGAAGACGTTGGGAATGCTGGCCGAGGCGCGCACGGCCTGGCCGGTGTTGCCCAGGCGGAACACCACCTTGCGGCCGCTGTCCAGTTCGGTGGCCACCGCGCCGAACGGCCGCGGCAATTGCTCCATGGTCTTGTTGGCCACCTGAGCGTTGATCCAGTTCTGCAGTTTCTCGCCCTTGATCACGCCCTTGCTCGACAAGGTCCAATCGGTCAGATTGGATTCGTCCAGTTGAATCGCCCTGCTTTGCAGCTGCATGCCGCTGAGGCCGGAGGCGTACAGACTGCCGACCACGCTGCCGGCGCTGGTACCGGTCACCAGATCAGGCGTGAGGCCGGCGGCTTCCAGCACCTTGATCACGCCGACGTGGGCAAAGCCCTTGGCCGCGCCGCCGCCCAGCGCCAAGCCGATCTTGGGCTTAAGCGCCGGCTTGGGCGGCAGCGCCGCGGGAGGGGAGGACAAGGTGGAACAAGCCGACAACAGCGCGGCCATGCCCGCCAACAGCCAGGGGCGGAGTGTGTGTTTGCTCATCATGATTTCATCGGGCTTTCAGGCATCGGCGGTGGTTGGAACCGCCCCAACGGGCGCGCAGTCCAGCATCACGTAATTCAGATGCCGCGCGCCCTCCAATTCGAAATGGCATTCGCCGTGGACGGTCATGCCCAGCCGGCGGTAGAAGGCGATCGCGCGCTCGTTGCGGTGCCACACCGTCAGCCACAAACGCGCGGGTTCGGGAAGGGCGAGCGCCCATTGCCGCGCCGCTTCCAGCAAACGCCGGCCCAGGCCCTCTCCGGTGCGGCTTTCCACCAGGTAGATCCTGCACACTTCCACGGTGGGGAAGTCGCAGCCTTGGCATGAGCTGTCCAGCTTCATCAGCGCGTAGCCGAGCAGAAAGCCGTCTTGCTCCATCGCCAGCAGATGATGCGAGGGGCTGGCGATCAGCGCCTCGAAATTGGCCGGCGTGAATTCGCTCAGCACATAGTCGGCCATGTCCCGGCGGACGCCGTCGGTGACGTAGGTGCTCAGCCACACTTGAATCGACAAGGCGGCCAGGCAGCCGGCATCCTTGGGCGCGGCCAGGCGGATGGTCAGCATCGCCTTAGTCCGGCCGCTTCTTGACGAACTCGATCACCTGGCGGCCGTCCTCGCTGAATTTGGCCAGCTTCTTGTCGCCGCCCTTCCAGGCGTGGCCGTACACCACCTCGTAGGTGGCCGGCAGCTTGCCGTCGCGGCGCAGGCTCTCGTAGGCCGCCTCCACCCGCTGCCAGGCGTGCTTGCCCATCAGGCCGCGGCCACGGCCGCTGGTGGCGTTGTGCGCGCCGATGGCTTTCAGGTCCGCCATCACCTCGCGGGCGCGGCCGTAGGTCAGCACGATTTTTTCCATGTCCATCACCGGCTCGGCGAAACCGGCCCGCATCAGCGCGTCGCCCAGATCATGCATGTCGATGAACTGGTTGACGTGGGTGGCGCGGTCCACGCCGGCGAAAGCGCCGCGCAGCTCATGCAGGGTGTCCGGGCCCAGGGTGGAAAACATCAGCATGCCTTCGGGCTTCAACACGCGGCGGAATTCGGCGAACACGCTGTCCGGCACATTGACCCACTGGATGGTGAGGCTGGACCAAATCATGTCCACGCTGGCGTCGGCCAGCGGCAGGCGCTCGACGTCGGCCACCACCTGCCACGGCAGGCTGGGGCGGAACAGTTTCTTCAACAGGCCGTCGCCGCTTTGCTGCTTGGCGCGCGAGGCTTGCAGCATCGCCTGCGCCAGATCCAGCTCCACCACGCGCGCGTCCGGGTAGCGGGCGCGCAGCTGGGCCGAGCCGTAGCCGGTGCCGGCGCCGGCGTCCAGCACCACTTGCGGCTGAAACTTGATGTAGTCCAGCCGCTCGGACATCCGGTCGGAGACTTCGCGCTGCAAGACCGCGGCGGAGTCGTAACTGGCGGCGGCCTTTTCGAACGAGGCGCGCACTCGCGCCTTGTCGGTGTAAAACGCTTCAGTCATGCATGGGCTTCCAAATGCTGGGCAAGCGCGGCGACGAATTCGGCTTCGTGCGACAGAAACGGCGCGTGCGACGCTTGCGGAAATTCATAAAGCCGGGCGTCGCCCAGCGCGTCGGCCAGCCAACGGCCGGCGCCTATCGGGGTGATGGCGTCGCGAGCGCCGTAGAACAGGCCCGCCGGGCAGTGAATGCGTCCGACCAGCGCGCGCGCGTCCGCCGTCAGCAGCAGTTCCAGCGCCGGCAACAGGCCTTGCGGCCTGCCGTGGGCGAACAAGTCCGCGCGCAAGGCCTTCAGCGTGTCGCGCGCCGACGGCGCGCCCATCATCTGCAAGGCGAGAAAGCGCTCCAGCGTCTGTTCGAAGGCGCCGTCCAGGCTGGCGGCCACCGCTTCGATGGACTTGCGCTCCTGCGCGTGCGGCCAGCTGTCGTCGCGCACGAAGCGCGGGCTGGTCGCCACCAAGGCCAGGCTCTTGATCTTGTCCGGATGGCGAGCGGCCCAGTGCTGGGCGATCAAACCGCCCAGCGACCAGCCCACCAATTGCAGCGGCAATGGAAAGGCCTGGTCCAGCAGATCGGCCACCGCGTCGGCGTCGAAGGAGGCCAGCGGAGCGGAAGCGCCGTGACCGGGAAGGTCGACCAGATGCACGCAATGACTGGCGGCCAAGCGCGCCGCCACGCGGCTGAACACGCCGCCATGCAGGCCCCAGCCGTGCAACAGGACCACGTCCGGGCCTTGGCCCAGCGTTTCAACAAACAGACTCATGGACGACCAGATGGGGTGAAACCTTCATTTTCGCAAGATCGCGATGCGAAAGAAACCACCTAGTCCGGCATCTTCGTCATGAACCTTGCTCAAACGACAAGCCGCCAGGATATCTTCCAGCCGGCGGTTGATATCGGTGGCGATCGCCCGCGACAGCAGATTGCCGGCGCTGCGCAATAAGGACGGCCGCCGGCCGTCGGGCAGGAATTTGTCGAACACCGCCGCCCGGCCGCCGGGCTTGAGCACGCGCTCCACTTCGCGGATGCAGGCTTGCGGGTCCGGCACCACCGCCAGCGCCAGATGCAAGACCACCGCGTCGAAGCTGGCGTCGGGAAAATCCAGCGCCTGCGCGTCCATCACCCTGGCGTCCACCGCCATGCCCAACGCCGCGGCATGGGCGCTCAGCCGCTCCAGCATGCCGTCCGAGATGTCGATGGCGGCCACATGTCGGCAACGCACCATGAAATCCAGATCCAGGCCGGTGCCGGCCGCCACCAGCAGGATGCGCTCCTCCGGCTGCGGGTTGAGCAGGGCGATGGAGCGGCGCCGGCGCGCGGCGAAGGCCTGCGCCACCCGGTCGTAGACCGGCGCGTACAGATTGTAGCGCCAGCGGTTGAACGCCAGCGGCCAACGCCGCCATCCGCTAGCGCTCACTCTGGAACTCCTGCCGGAAGCGGGCCAGCCGCTCCCAGTCCACGCCCTCCGCCGGCGCCGGGGCGGCGAAGTAGAAACCCTGCAGCTTGCCGCAGCCCATTTTTTTGAGCATGGCCAGCTGGGCGGCGGTCTCCACGCCCTCGGCCACCACCTCCAGATCCAGCGCCTTGGCCAGCGCCAGGATGGCGCGCACAATGGCCGCCGACTCCTGGGTGCGGTCAAGATCGAAGACGAAGGACTGGTCTATCTTCAGCACGTCGAAACGATAGCGGTGCAGATAGGACAGCGCCGAATAGCCGGTGCCGAAGTCGTCCAGCGCCAGCCTCACGCCCAGTTCATGCAGCGCGTGCATCACGGTGGCGGCGATTTCCGGCTGATCGATCAGCGCGCTCTCGGTGATTTCCAGGTGCAGCGTCGCCGGCGGCAGCCGGTAATGCCGGATGCGCTCTCCTATCCAGGCCGCCAGTTCCGGATCGTGGAAATGGGCCGAGGACAGATTGATGTGCAAGGCCACCTCCGGCCCCACCCGGCCCTGAACGCTCCACGCGCTCAATTGGGCGCAGGCCGCGTTCAGCATATAGCGGTCCAGCCGGGTGATCAGCCCGCTTTCCTCGGCGATGGGTAAAAACAGGCCGGGCGAAATCAGGCCGCGCTGCGGGTGCTGCCAGCGGGCCAAGGCCTCGAAGCCCACCAGCTCGCCACTGTCGCCGTCGATGAAGGGCTGGAAATACGGCTGCAGCTGCCCCTCCTCCTCCAGCGCGCGCCGCAGTTCGCTCTCCATCGCCAGCTGGTCCGCCTGATTGATGCGCAACTCGTGGTTGAACAGGGTATAGCCCTGCCGCCCTTGCTGTTTGGTGCAATACATCGCGTGGTCGGCGTCGCGCAGCAGATCGTCGGCCTTGTGGTAATGCTCATGGTCCGCCAGCACCACGCCGACGCTGGCGGTGGAGAACACCTCCCGCCCCGCCAGGATCACCGGCCGTTCGAACTCGCTAACGATGCGCTGGGCGATGCGCTCGCAGTCGCCGCCGCCGTCCATGCCGAACATCAGCACCGCGAATTCGTCGCCGCCCAGCCGCGCCAGGAAATCGTAATGACGCAGGCAGGAGCGGATGCGCGCGCCGGCCTCGAACAAGAGGTGGTCGCCGGCCAGATGGCCCAGGGTGTCGTTGACCAGCTTGAAGCGGTCCAGATCGATGAACAGCACCGCGAAGCGTTCGCCGCCGCCATTCGCATACGCCTCCCAGGCCCGGCGCAAAGCCTTGGAAAAATAGCTGCGGTTGGGCAGCTTGGTCAGCGGATCGTGCAGGCTGTCGAACTCCAGCTGGGCGTTGACCGCGTCCAGCTCGCTGGTGCGCTCGCGCACCCGCTGTTCCAGTTCCACATAAGCGGTTTGCAGGCTCTCCAGCGCCTTGACCCGGGTCAGCGCCGCGCCGATGTGGTTGGCGACGAACTCCAGCACTTCTTGATCGCGGAAGTTGTAGACCACGTCGTCTTCATAGCTTTGCACCGCCAGCACGCCCAGAAGATCGGTGCCGCAATACAGGGGCACGCCCAGCCAGCTCTTGGGCCGGGGCAGTTCTTCGTCGGCGTCCGGCTGGCGATTCTGTTGCGAATAGGGGTCGATCAACAAGGGCCGGCCGCTGTGCAGCACCTGTTCGACGAAACCCTTGCCCGGCCGGTGCGGCTTGAGCGGCGGCGCGTATTCGTCTGCGCAATAGGGGAAGCTGATGCAATCCTCGGTCTGGTCGTACAAGGCCACCAGGCAATTGCGCGCCGGCACCATCTCGGCCAGCAAGCGGTGCAGGCCGCCGAGAAAGGCCTCCAGCGACAAGCTGGTATTGGACAGTTCCGCGATCCGGAACAAGGCGCCCTGGAAACGCTCGGCGCGCTTGCGCTCGGCCACCTCGGCGCGCAGCCTCGCGTTGGCGCCCTCCAGCTCGCTGGTGCGCAGCCAGACCTGACGCTCCAGCTGGCTGCGGTGCAAGACTCGCTCCAGCACGAAGCCGACATGGCGGGCGGCGAACAGAAACAACTGCTGCTCGGCCGAGGTCAGCGGCGTTTGATCCTCGTACAGCTGCAGCACCACCGCGCCGATGACATGGCCGCCGGCATTGGCCAGCGGCGCGCCCATCCAGCTGGCCGGCAACAGCCCCTGCCGGCTCAGGCCCTCCTGCTGGCACACTTCCAACAGGCGCTCCCGGCTCAACACCACTGGCTTGCCGCCGCGTATCAACCAGGCGGTCAGGGACTGGGCGTGGCCGCTCAGCGGGAAAATGGCGTCGCTGGCGGGCGGCGCGGGATCGCGCTGGTCAATGTAGAAGGGAAAGTGGATGACCTGGGCTTCATCGTCGTACAGGGCGATGTAGAAGTTGCTGGCGTCCATCAGCCGCATCATCTGCCGGTGCAGGCCGGGCAATACCTGATCGATGGTGCCACACTCTTCGGCCAGCTGAGAAATATCGAACAAGGCCTCGTTGGCCTCGCGCGAGGCCACCTGCTCCGCGCCCAGTCGCGCGCACAGCAGATGGGCGCACAGCAAGGCGGCGGATGGATTCAACGCCGGACCGGCGTCGCCGCGCCACACCAGCCAACCCAGCACTTGCTCGCCGGCGCGCAAAGGCATCGCCTCGCAGCCGGCATCCAGCCTGTCCCCGCTCGCCAGCGCTTCCGCGCCGGGCAAGGCGTCGGCGTCGCCCAGCGCGGCCAAAAGCTGCCAAGCCGCCCCCAGCTGCCGCCAGACCGCGGCAACGCGCACCCCTCCCTGCTCTTGCAGCAGAGACAGCGCCATAGCGGCGGCCTGCTCTGGCGTCGCCAGATATTCAGCCATGCTCTTCATGTGATTATCGTAGTATGAGTTAGCTGGAAAATCCGGCCATGCCGGCGCGCCCCTCCCCATGGGCGCGTCGGCTCAGGACGCCACGGCGTGCTGAATACAGGACAGCAGGCGCTGCAAGTGTTCCGGCTGGTGCATGGCCGACAAGGACAGACGCAAGCGCGCCGTCCCTGCGGCCACCGTGGGTGGGCGGATCGCCGGCACCCACAAACCCTGGTCGCGCAGACGGGCGGCCAAGGCCAACGCCTGTTCATCGCCGCCTATGATAAGTGGCTGAATCGGCGTTCGGGAAGCCCCTGCGGAGTATTTGGACTCGGATAGTCCGGATTTGATGATTGCTATCGATTCGCGCAAGCGCGCGCGCCGCTCGTCGGCCTCGGCAATCAGGCGCAGGCTGGCCAAGATCGCACAGGCCAGCGCCGGCGGCTGGGAAGTGGTGTAGATATAGCTGCGGGCCGCATTGATCAGCCATTCCACCAGATCAGCGCCGCCGGCGATGAAGGCGCCGGCCACGCCGGCGGCTTTGCCCAGGGTCGCCATGTAAATCAGGCGCGGGCTAGACAGGCCGTGCTCGGCCAGCGCGCCGCGGCCCTCGCCCAGCACGCCGAAACCATGGGCGTCGTCCACGTACAGCCAGGCCTCGTAACGCTCGGCCAGCGCCAAAAGCGCGGGCAGCGGCGCTTCGTCGCCGTCCATGCTGTACACCGACTCCACCGCGATCAGCTTGGTTTTGGCGTCGGACTCGGCCAGCAAGCGCTCCAGCTGCGTCAAATCGTTGTGATGGAAGCGTTTGAACTCGGCGCGGCTCAGCCTACAGGCGTCGTTCAGCGAGGCGTGGTTCAGCCGGTCGGCGAACACCGCGTCGCCGCGATCCAGCAAGCTGCTGACAATCGCCAGATTGGCCGCGTAGCCGGAGCCGAACAATAATGCCGCCGGCTGGCCGACGAATTCCGCCAGCGCCTCCTCGGCTTCTTGCTGCACGCTGAAGTGGCCGGCCAGCAGATGCGATGAACCGCCGCCCACTCCCCAACGCTCTAGGCCCTGCTGCGCGGCGCGCACCAGGGCCGGATGATCGGCCAGCCCGAGGTAATCGTTGCTGGCGAAAGAAACATAGGAACGTCCGTCCACCACCACTTCAACCCCCTGCGGGCTGTCGACGACCGCGCGTTGGCGGCGGCGGTGGGTGGCGGAAAGATCCATCAGGGCGGCAGGCAGGTCTTGAAGGCGCATATCGGCTCGAAATATCCCGTGTAAAGGGCTTGGTGGAAACCGGCCTCGCCGTCCGCCCAAGCTATTCCTTATATATACATTTTTTACATCGCCCGCGAATCCGCCGCCCAAACCGCTCAAAGCGGCGTCAGATCAAGCTTTTCCAGCAAGAGCCGGTCGGCGTCCACCTCGGGGTTGCCGGTGGTCAACAGCTTGTCCCCGTAGAAGATGGAATTGGCCCCGGCCAGGAAGCACAAAGCCTGCGTGGACTCATCCATTTCACGGCGTCCGGCGGACAATCGCACATAGGTTTTGGGCATCACGATGCGGGCCACCGCGATGGTGCGCACAAACTCGGTCCAGTCCAGCGGCGCGGCGCCTTCCAGCGGCGTGCCCTCAACCTTGACCAGCTTGTTGATAGGCACCGATTCCGGTTGCGGCTCAAGATTCGCTAGCTGTGCAATCAGACCTGCGCGATCGTTGCGGGTTTCATTCATGCCAACAATACCACCGCAGCACACCGACAGACCGGCGCTGCGTACTTTTCCCAAAGTGTCGAGGCGGTCTTCGTAGTCGCGCGTGGCAATGATATCGGAATATTTGTCCGGCGAGGTGTCCAGATTGTGATTGTAATAATCCAGGCCCGCCGCCTTCAGTTTTTCCGCCTGGCCTCCCTTCAGCAAACCGAAAGTGGCGCAGGTTTCCAGGCCCAAGGCTTTGACTTCCTTGACCATTTCCAAAGTTTTCTCCAAGTCCGCGTCCTTGGGGCCGCGCCAGGCCGCGCCCATGCAAAAGCGGCTGGCGCCGTTGGCCTTGGCCGCGCGCGCGGCGCTCAAAACTTCATCAACCGTCAACATCGGCTGATTGGGCACCGGGGTGTCGTGATGCGCCGATTGCGGACAGTAGCCACAGTCCTCCGGACAGCCGCCGGTCTTGATGGAAATCAGCGTGGACAGCTGCACTTTGGCGGGGTCGAAAAACTGACGATGAATCTCGGCCGCGCGAAACACCAGCTCCATGAAGGGCAGCGCCAGCAGGGTTTCGATTTCCGCCACAGTCCAGCTGGGAGACTCCGGGTGCGGGGTGGCGGAAGGCTTGAATTCGATAGCGGAAGAATGCATGGTCTATCCTGGCTGTGGTCGCTGTCCGGCGATGGAAGACCTTGATCAGGCAAGGATAATTCCGGCTTGCGCCGTCAGGACCGTCAGAGTGCCACGCCCGGCCGGGCGTGGGGCGAATCAGCGCATCTTGCTGGGGAGGGCGCCATGCTGTCAAACCTGACAAGCCTCATAATTGACAAGTGCACAATATTTAATCAACCCTGCTGGCTCTGCGGGGATTGGCGGGCAAGCCGGGGTTTCTGCGCCGACTGCCGCCGCCGGCTGCCGGCGCTGCCGTCAGCGCAATGCGCGCGCTGCGCCGAACCCCTGCCGGTTTCCGGCCTGTGCGGCCAATGCCAACGCCGCCCGCCCGCCTTCGACGCGCTGTACGCGCCCTACTGCTTCGACTACCCGCTCGTCGCGCTGATCCACGCCTTCAAATACGGAAAACAGCTGCAGATGGGCGCGGCGCTTAGCGGCCTGCTCGCCGATTTCGCCCGTCCGCGCCGCCAAGACTATCACCTTGTCATTCCCGTTCCACTGGCAAAAGAACGACTTGCCGAGCGCGGTTTCAATCAAAGTCATGAGTTGGCAAAAGCATTCGCTGCTACAATGGCGAGCCGTTTGAGCGCCGAGGTTTGTTGGCGAAAATACAACACTCCGTCCCAGGCCTCGCTCGGGCGCGCCGAACGCCGGAAAAACCTCCGCCATGCTTTCGGCGTAAATTGCCGCTGTGACGGGCTTTCCATCGCCATTGTCGATGACGTCGCCACCAGCGGCGCCACCCTGTCGGCGCTGGCCGAAATTTTGAAAAAACAGGGGGCAAAACGGGTCGATGGCTGGGTGCTCGCCAGGGCCTTTTCTCCTAAAACTTGACCAAGATTTTGATTCTTTGGAACAATCCAGGCTGCCAACGATGTTCACTGTAATTCTTTTTCAGCCGGAAATACCGCCCAACACGGGCAATGTGATTCGTTTATGTGCCAACACCGGCTGTGAACTGCATCTGGTCAAACCCATGGGCTTCCCTTTGGAGGACGCCAAGCTGCGACGCGCGGGACTCGATTACCACGAGTACGCTCGCGTAGTGGTTCATGAGGATTGGGCGGCTTGTCAAGAGACTTTGCGCGGACGGCGTATTTTCGCCGCCACCACCAAGGGCTCCGAGCGCCATGACCGGATATCCTATCAACCTGGGGACGTTTTTTTGTTCGGTCCCGAATCCCGCGGTCTGCCGCCTGAAGTGCTGGAGTCTTTGCCTCCGCAGCAGAGGATTCGTTTGCCGATGCGTCCAGAATCAAGAAGTCTCAATCTTTCGAACGCGGTCGCGGTGACGGTGTTCGAGGCTTGGCGACAGCTCGATTTCGCAGGGGGAAGCTGAAGCGGTTCGCAGATCGGCCCAACAAGGGACTCTGGAAAGCCTGGACTTGGCGCTTGCAAGCAAGCGCGAAGCGCCGACGTTGAAACGGCGCGCCAAGGTTTTGCAGTGGTTCCGACAGCATAAGGGAGATCTATGCAATCAGTACTCCGATGGCTGTGGCTTGTGTTCGTCAGTCTCGTACTCGTGGCCTGTTCCACCGTGAAGACGGCCAGCGCCACCAACCAGTCGGCGTCCTCGTCGACCGGCAACAAGAAAACCGTTGCCAAGAATGGAGCTTATTTCCAGAACGATGGTCCCGCGGACCATATCCCGGTCAACCTGAACCTGGTGCCGGACGCCGTGCCGCAGGAAGAGCCGCTGATCAAGTCGGCCAATCTGCCCTACACGGCGCTGGGGATGAGCTTCCGTCCCGACACGCGCGAAAAGCCCTATCAAGCCACGGGCCGCGCCTCCTGGTACGGCAAGCAGTTCCACGGCCGCAAGACGTCCTCCGGCGAGAAATACGATATGTTCGCCATGACCGCCGCCCATCCTACGCTGCCGATCCCGAGCTACGCCCGGGTCACCAATCTGAACAACGGCAAATCCGTGGTGGTGCGCGTCAATGACCGCGGCCCCTTCCACAAGAGCCGCCTGATGGACCTGTCCTACGCGGCGGCCTACCGCCTGGGCTTCATCAAGCAAGGCAGCGCCAAGATCGCCATCGAACGCGTATGGCCGGACGCCGGCGGCGAGAACATCGCCAGCACCCGTCCCGTCAACACCGCGCGACGCGTAGAAGACACGCCCAAGTATCTGCAACTGGGCAGCTTCTCCAAACTGTCCAACGCCGAGGCGATGGTGCAGAAAATGCTGGGCGAGATGGACGACAAGTACGAGTCCAAACTTGGCATCGTGAATCAGGAAGGCGTCTACAAAGTGCGCCTGGGGCCTTTCCGCTCCAGCGACGCGGTGCGCAACGCCGCCGAGAACCTGCACGTAGAGACCGTAGTCACCAGCTTGTAAGCCATCAAGCCGGGTTCATGACAAAGGCGAAGGAGAAATCTCCTTCGCCTTTTTCGTTTCCGCCGCCGATAAAAAACCCCGGCAAGCTGCTGCCGGGGTAAGCCTGATCAATCCAGGCCCCGCTCAGGGAGGCAAGCGGGAGGTGTTGGCCACCTGCTTGTTTAGGTGCGGGCCTGTTCCTAAAGTTCCGGCGGCGCGGCCTCGTCCGCGGCCGGCTGTCCCATGTACTGCTCGAACCAGCCGTTCACCACCCGCTCCACGTCCTCTACCCCGCTTTTCTTCAGGCTGGAGAACATCTGCACGCTGACGTCCGGATAGTCTTTCAGCTCGCTCTTGACCAGGGCCAGCACCTTGGATTGCTCCTGGCGCGACAGTTTGTCGGCTTTGGACAACAGGATATGCACCGGTCGCCGGTTCACCCGGAAGAACTCCAGCATCTTGCGGTCCAGCTCTTTCAAAGGATGGCGCGCGTCCATGATCAACAGCAGACCGATCAGGCTCTGGCGCGACTGCAGATAGCGTCCCAGCAGTTCCACCCAGTGCGCGCGAACTGCTTCAGGCACCTCGGCATAGCCATAACCGGGCAAATCGACTAGAAAACATTCGTTACCCAGCTCAAAAAAATTGATGTGCTGGGTGCGGCCCGGCGTCTTGGACACCCGCGCCAGGCGGCCGTGATTGGCCAATGTGTTGATGGCGCTGGACTTGCCGGCATTGGAGCGCCCCACGAAAGCGACCTCCGCTCGGGTAGGCGGCAAGTCCTTCATGTGGTTGACGGTGGTATAAAATCGGGCGTTTTGAAAAGTCGACATAGTAGTAAGGGTGAAATCAGTTGGTATAGAATAGCAGGTTTGAAATTGCCACTTTTACAGATATTTAGGGATAGCCCCTAAAGGAGCGACCATGAAACGTATGATGCTGTTGGCGATGGCGGCTGCAACCCTGGCCGGAAACGCGTTGGCGGCTGCGCCGGTAGCCGTCAAGGCGGACCCGGTGAAGGCCAAACAGATCGTAGAAACGGTTTGCGCGGCTTGCCACGGCACTGACGGCAACAGCGTAGCCGCGGCCAACCCCACGCTGGCGGGTCAGAACGCGCACTATCTGTACACCCAGTTGAAGGCGTTCAAGGCCGGCGTGCGCAAGGACCCGACCATGCTGGGTATGGCCTCCATGTTGTCCGAGGACGATATGCGCAATGTCGCCGCCTACTACAGCGAGCAAAAGCCGAAGGACCGCGAAGCCTCCGACAAGGCGCAAATGCCGCTGGGCGCCAAGATTTACCGCGTCGGCAACGCCGGCACTCAGGTTCCCGCCTGTATGTCCTGCCACGGTCCCGCCGGCAAGGGCCTGCCCGACCAGTATCCGCGTCTGGGCAGCCAGCACGCCGGCTACATCGTCAAGCAGCTGAACGAATTCAAGGGCGGAGCGAACCGCAAGAACGGCCCGATGCAGGACATCGCCAATCGCATGAGCGACGCCGAAATGAAAGCGGTGGCCGAATACATTTCCGGCTTGCGCTAAGCGTTGAGCAGCCCGGCCGCACCGGCCGAGCCTGACGGCCCCTCAGGGGCCGCCCCTGCGGGGGCTCCGCCGCCCGCGCTCCGGGGCGCGCCGGCAACTTTGCCCGGCACGCCGGCTCAAAAGGGAAGACCCGTCCACGGGCTTTCCTTTTTGCACTTTACGCCACTATGAAAAAAACTAGCCGCAACAGCCTGGCTCACGCCTGGTATGAGTTGCTCAGTTCGATGCGATTCGCCATCGGCCTGCTGACCATCTTGGCCATCGCCTCGGTGATCGGGACGGTTCTGAAACAGAACGAACCCTATCCCAACTACGCTTTCGAGTTCGGGCAATTCTGGTTTCAAGCGTTTGAATGGCTAGGCTTGTACGACGTCTACCATTCGGCGTGGTTCCTCACCATCCTCACCTTCCTGGTGCTGTCCACCAGCTTGTGCATTCTGCGCAACGGTCCCGGCTTCATCAAGGACATGCGCGCCTACCGCGAAAAAGCCTCCGACAACTCCCTGGCGGCGATGAAGCACAGCGTCAGCTTCCAGGCCGAAGGCTTCGACGCCGACGCCGCGCGCGCCTATTTGCAGGCGCAAGGCTTCCGCCTCAAGGAGCAGCCTCGCGCCGACGGCGGCCTGGTGCTGGCGGCCAAGAAGGGCGCGGCCGGCAAGCTCGGTTATTTCTTCGCCCACATCGCGCTGGTGGTGATCTGCATCGGCGGCCTGCTGGACGGCAACCTGCCGCTGAAAATCGGCGAGCTCACCGGCCGCGTGGTGCCGGAGACCCGCGACGTGCCGCAAAACCAGATTCCGGCGGCCAGCCGGCTGGGCTCGAACAATCTGTCCTTCCGCGGCAACGTCACCATCGCGGAGAACAAGAGCGCCGACGTCACCTTCCTCAACGCCGGCAACGGCTATCTGGTGCAGGAACTGCCCTTCATCATCACCCTGAAGAAGTTCCACGTCGATTACTACAGCAACGGCATGCCCAAGCTGTTCGCCAGCGACATCGTGGTCACCGACAAGGCCAGCGGCAAAACCACCGAGGCCACGGTCAAGGTCAACCACCCGCTGATCGTCGACGGCATCGCCATCTACCAGTCCAGCTTCGGCGACGGCGCGTCCCCGCTCAAGTTCAAGGCCTGGAATCTGGCCGCGCCGCAAGCGCGTCCGACCGAGATTCCGGCGGTGTCGATGTCCAGCCAGCCGCTGAAAGCCAACGGCAAGGACTACACGCTGGAAGTGGGCGAGCTGCGCGTCTTCAATATCGAAAACATCGGCAAGCCGCAGGAAGGCCAGCGCACGCTGTCGCAGCGCATGCACGACGCGCGCGAGGTCAAACAGGACAAGCAGCTGAAAAACCAGGGCCCGTCGATCAGCTTCAAGCTGCGCGACGCCCAGGGCCAGGCGGTGGAGTTCATGCATTATATGGCGCCCATCCAGCAGGACGGCGCCAGCTATATGATGGCCGGCGTGCGCAAGACCGTGGCCGAACCGTTCCAGTACGTGCGCATCCCCTTGGACGAGGAGATGAGCGTGGAGCGCTTCATGCGCCTGCGCGCCGCCTTGCTGGACCCGGCGCGTTACGATGAGATCGCCCGCCGCGCCGCGCACAAGGCGCTGAAAGGCGACGCCATCAGCCCGGCGATGCAGCAGCAGTTCACCGACAGCGTCAAATGGGTGCTGGCGCGCTTTGGCGACAGCGGCTTCGTCGGCCTGGAGAAATTCCTGGACGACCGCGTGCCGCAGGACAAGCGCCAGGCGGTGGCGCAAACCTATATCAAGATCCTGCAAGGCGCGGTGGTGGACGTGATGTCGGTGGCCGACGAAAAAGCCGGCCTGCCGCCGATGAAGCTGGACAGCGAGCATTACCGCTTCTTGCTGGACAGCCTGGTGGCGGCCAGCTCGCTGCACGACTACGGCGCGCCGGTCTTCCTGCAGCTGGAAGGCTTCGAGCAGGTGCAGGCCTCCGGACTGCAACTGACCCGCTCGCCCGGCAAGACCTTGGTCTATCTGGGCTCGGTGCTGCTGGTTTTCGGCATCATCCTGATGTTCTATGTGCGCGAGCTGCGCCTGTGGGTGCGCGTCAACGGTTCCAAAGTACGGGTCGCGATGACGTCAAACCGGCATAATCGCGATCTGGACGGCGACTTTGCGCGCCATACTCAACTTATCAAACAGCTGGTACGAGGTGCATGATGGAACTGGCCCACGCTTCTTTCTCGCGGCAGCCGCTACTGAAACGGCTGACCCCGGCCGACTGGCTCTACGCGCTGCTGGTGCTGGCCGCCGCCGGCTACAGCTACGCGCTGTACAACCATTACATGGACGGCTACGAACAGGCCATCCTGGCCGGCTCCGCGCTGGGACTGATCGGCCTGGGCTGGTTCTGGAAAGCCTGGCGCTGGTTCTTCCCGCTGGCCGGCTGTATCTCGCTGCTGGCGATCCAGGTGTATCAGCACGAGCTGGCGCGCGGCCAGACCGCCTTCCTGCTCAAATACATGCTGTCCAGCCAATCCTCCATCATGTGGATGTGCACGCTGTTCTTCCTGGCCGCCTTCTCGTATTGGGCCGGCTTGCTGACCCGCTCCGACACGCTGAACCGCATGGGCAGCGGCCTGACCTGGGCCGCGTCGGTCATGGGTCTCGCCGGCCTGTTCACCCGCTGGTACGAAAGCTATCTGATCAGCCCGGACATCGGCCACATCCCGGTCTCCAACCTCTACGAAGTCTTCGTGCTGTTCACGCTGATCACCGCGCTGATGTATCTGTACTACGAGGCCAAGTACGCGGCGCGCCAGATGGGCGCCTTCGTGCTGCTGGTGATCTGCGCCTCGGTCGGCTTCATCCTGTGGTACACCTTCGACCGCCAGGCCCATGAGATCCAGCCGCTGATCCCGGCGCTGCAATCCTGGTGGATGAAGATACACGTGCCGGCCAACTTCGTCGGCTACGGCGCCTTCGCCATCGCAGCCATGCTCGGCATCGCCGAACTGCTGGCGCTGAAGGGCTGGCTCAAGGACAAGCTGCCGCCGGCCGAAGTGCTGGACGAGGTGATGTACAAGGCCATCGCCGTCGGCTTCCTGTTCTTCACCATCGCCACCATTCTGGGCGCGATGTGGGCCGCCGACGCCTGGGGCGGTTACTGGAGCTGGGACCCGAAGGAAACCTGGGCCTTGATCGTGTGGCTGAACTACGCCGCCTGGCTGCATATCCGCCTGGTCAAGGGCTGGCGCGGCGCGCCGCTGGCATGGTGGGCGGTGGTGGGCTTGTTCGTCACCAGCTTCGCCTTCCTCGGCGTCAATATGTTCCTGGCCGGCCTGCATTCCTACGGCGGCTTGTAAACCGCCTCCCGAGCCACCCCGCCTCGGCGGGGTTTTTTCTTGCCGCCGCGGCCGGGCGCAATGGATTTTTGTTAATCGCGCCCCGACTGTGCTATTTTTACCCCGTTTTTATCTATAAGGAATCTTCGTTTTCATCATGGACGTTTCGTGGCTGTCTGACCCTTCCGCCTGGCTTGGCCTCCTCACGCTGATCATCCTGGAGGTGGTGCTGGGCGTTGACAACCTGATCTTCGTCGCCATCCTGGCGGAAAAGCTCCCCCCGCACCAACGCGACCGCGCCCGCATCACCGGCCTGTCGCTCGCCCTGATTATGCGTCTCGTGCTGCTGGCCAGCATCTCCTGGCTGGTGACGCTGACCTCGCCGCTGTTCCATGTGCTCAGCCAGCCCTTCTCCGGGCGCGATCTCATCATGCTGGGCGGCGGTGTATTCCTGTTGTTCAAAGCCACCACGGAACTGCACGAACGCCTGGAAGGCGTGGATGAAGTGAAGAGCAACGGCCAGAAGGCTTACGCCGCCTTCGGCACCGTCGTCGCCCAGATTCTGGTGCTGGACGCGGTATTCTCCATCGACTCGGTAGTCACCGCCATCGGCATGGCCGAACACCTGCCGGTGATGATGCTGGCCGTCATCGTCGCCATGCTGATGATGATCGCCGCCAGCAAACCGCTGACCGCCTTCGTCAACGCCCACCCCACCGTGGTGATGCTGTGTCTGGGCTTCCTGCTGATGATCGGCTTCAGCCTGGTGGCGGAAGGCTTCGGCTTCCATATTCCCAAGGGCTATCTGTACGCGGCCATCGGCTTCTCGGTGCTGATTGAAGCCTTCAACCAGGTGTCGCAGGCCAATCGCATCCGCTACCTGAACCGCAACCAGTCCTTGCGTGAACGCACCGCCAACGCGGTGCTCAGCCTGATGGGCAGCAAGCTGACCAGCCCCAGCGCCGACGAAGGCAAGGTGGAGGACAGCAAGGACGCCGAGCCGCAGGAAGCTTTCGCCCAGAACGAACGCGCGATGATACACAGCGTGCTGACCCTGGCCGAGCGGCCGATCCGCGTGATCGCCACGCCGCGCGCCGACGTGCACCGCCTGGACCTGAGCCAGAGCCAGGACGCGCAGCGCAAAGTGCTGCGCGACAGTCCTTACTCTCGACTGGTGGTGATCAAGGACGGCAGCATCGACGAGCCTCAAGGCATCGTCGCGCGCAAGGACTTGCTGACCCAGTTGCTGGACGGCGGCGACATGAATATCGACGCCGCGCTGCGCCAGCCGCTGGTGCTGCCGGAAACCGTCACCGTGCTCAAGGCGCTGGAGAGCTTCCGCCAGCACTCGGCGGACATGGCCTTCGTGGTCAACGAGTTCGGCAGCCTGGAAGGCATCGTCACCCAGAAGGACTTGATGGAGGCGATCGCCGGCGAGTTTCCGGAGGAACACGAGCGTCACGAACTGCCGGCCATCGTGCCGCAGGCCGACGGCAGCTTCGACGTGGAAGGCAGCCTGGAACTGGTGACGCTGGAGCAGCACATCGTGCTGGGCGACTTCGAAGACGAAGACTTCCACACCGTGGCCGGCCTGCTGATGGACTGCCTGGAGCGCATTCCGCGCGAAGGCGATGAAATCACCGTCGGCGAATGGAAGCTGCGCGTCACCGTGCAAAAGGGCAACCGCACCGAACGGGTGCTGATCAGCCCGCTGGCCAATCTGGATGCCAGCATCTAAATCCGCCGACGCGCGGGACACGCAGGGCCGGGCTTCCCCCCGGCCCTGGTTTTTATATGTGCTGCGCTGCCGCGACGGCGCGCTCTACACCGGCGTCACCACCGACGTGGCGCGCCGCTACGCCCAGCACGCCGCCGGCAAGGGCGCGCGCTACACCCGGCTCAACCCGCCGCAGGCGCTGGCCCTGGTGCTGGTCTGCGCAGGCCGCTCCGAGGCGCTGAAGGCCGAATACGCGTTCAAGCGGCTGGACCGCGCCGCCAAACTGGATTTTCTGAACCGCCATGCGCCCGCGGACGGAGATTTCTTAGTTTTCATGTCTAAGCCCGCCGCGGGCAACACAGATTAAACAGCCTTAACAAACACTTGCCCTGCCCCCTTCTAGGATGACATCTGGCAATCATTGCCATCCCAGGAGATCAAGATGAAAACGAACGCTCGCCCCCTGCTGCTGACCGGCCTGCTCGCCGCCAGCCTATTGCTCGCCGCCCAGGCCCGGGCCGAATCCGAATGGCAGAAGGAGCATCCGCGCCGCGAGGAAGTCAATCAGCGCCTGCATCATCAGGACCGCCGCATTCACCGCGAACTGAAGGAAGGCAAGATCAGCCGCGACGAAGCGCGCAAGCTGCACGGCGAAGACCGCGACATCCGCCAGCAGGAGCAGGACATGGCCAAACTCGATCACGGCCACATCACCAAGCAGGAGCAAAAAACGCTGAATCAGGAGGAGAACCAGGTCAGCCAACAGATCAAGAACGGCAACTGATCGCGCCGTCCAAACGAAAAGCCCGCCAAACGGCGGGCTTTTACTTTGACCAGAACCTGACTTAGAACCTGTTTACGATCTGCTTCGCATCGGCGATACGGCGTTGAAACCGAGCTCAAAATGCTCATGTACCCGTGTACATTCCGCTTTTTCTCTCGTTTTCGCCTTGTCTCGCCTTAGCTCGCGGGATCGTGAATAGGTTCTTAGTGCTGCAAGATCTTGGACAGGAAGTGACGGGCGCGCTCGGAACGGCCGTCCAGATTGCCGAAGAACTCGTCCTTGTCGCAATCCTCCACGATATGGCCCTGGTCCATGAAGATCACGCGATTGGCCACGCGGCGGGCAAAGCCCATCTCGTGAGTCACGCACATCATGGTCATGCCCTCGTGCGCCAGCTCGGTCATCACGTCCAGCACCTCGTTGATCATCTCCGGGTCCAGCGCACTGGTCGGCTCGTCGAACAGCATCGCGATCGGATCCATCGCCAGCGCGCGCGCAATCGCCACCCGCTGCTGCTGGCCGCCGGACAGCTGGCTGGGAAACTTGTCGGCATGCGCCTTCAGTCCCACCCGGTCCAGCAATTTCAAGCCCTTGTCGCGCGCCTCGTCCTGGCTGCGGCCCAGCACCTTGACCTGGGCGATGGCCAGATTCTCGGTAATGGACAGATGCGGGAACAGTTCGAAGTGCTGGAACACCATGCCCACGCGGCTGCGCAGCTTGGGCAGATCGGTCTTGGGCGCCCCCACCGAAATGCCGTCGACGATGATCTCGCCCTTCTGGAACGGCTCCAGCGCGTTCACGCACTTGATCAGGGTGGATTTGCCGGAGCCGGACGGCCCGCACACCACCACCACCTCACCCTTGGCGACCTGGGTGGAGCAATCGGTCAGGACCTGGAACTGGCCATACCATTTGCTGACTTGCTTCAGGGAAATCATTGCGCTCATACAGCCAACCTCTTTTGCATACGCTTCACCAGCCGCGAAGCGCCGAAACTGATCACGAAATAGACTGCGCCGGCAAACAGCAGGAACTCATGCGGCAAGCCGACGACGTCGCCCTTGGAGCGGGCGGTGTTGAGAAAATCCATCAAGCCGACAGCGTACACCAGCGAAGTGTCCTGGAACAGGATGATGGACTGTTGCAGCAAGAGCGGCGTCATCTTGCGAAAGGCCTGCGGCAGGATCACCAGACGCATCACCTGGCCGTAATTCATGCCCAGCGCGTAGGCGGCACCGGCCTGTCCCTTGGGAATGGCCTGGATGCCGGCGCGGACGATCTCGGAGAAATACGCCGCCTCGAACATCACGAAGGCCACCAGGCAGGAAGTGAACGCCCCCACCGGCTCGAAATTGCCGGTGATCCAGTTCAGCAACAGCGGCACCACCAGGTAGAACCAGGAGATCACCAGCAATAGCGGAATCGAACGGAAGTAATTGACGTAGAACTTGGCCAACGGCGCCAGCACCCGGTTGTCGGACAGCCTGGCCAGCGCCAGCAGAGTGCCCAGCACCACGCCGCCCACCACCGCCATCACCAGCAGCTTCAGCGTCAGCTGCATGCCCTGCCACAGTCCCGGCAAGGCCGGGCCGATCTGGCTGAAATCGAAATCCATCATTTGCCCCCCATCATGCCGGGAATGCGCACCCGCTGTTCAATCCAGGCCATCAGCGTCATCAGGCTCATATTGAGCACAAAATAGATGATGGTGGCCAAGGTAAAGGCCTCGAAGATGTTGGCGGAGAACTCCGCGGTCTGCTTGGTCTGCGCCAGCAGTTCCATCAGGCCGATCAGCGAGGCCACCGAGGAGTTCTTGAAAATATTCAGAAACTCGCTGGTCAGCGGCGGAATGATGATGCGGAAAGCCTGCGGCAGCAACACGTGGCGATAGGTTTGCGCCAGGGAGAAACCCATGGCCAGCGAAGCGTTGCGCTGCCCCAGCGGCAAGGCTTCGATGCCGGTGCGCACCTGTTCGCACACCCGCGCCGCGGTGAACAGCCCCAGACACACCACCACCGACAAGAAGGCGGATGTGGCCGGCGCCAGGTCCTGCTTGAACCAGGTCTGCGCGCCCTCGGGCAGCAGGTCCGGGATCAGGAAGTACCAGACGAATAATTGCACCAGCAAGGGCACATTGCGGAACAACTCGACATAGGCGGCGGCGATGCCGGCCACCCAGCGATTCGGCACCGTGCGCATCACGCCCAGCACCGAGCCCAAGGCCAGGGCGATCGCCCAGCCGGCCAGCGCCACGGCGATGGTCCAGCCCAGGCCGGTGACGAACCAGTTCAGATAGATCTCGCTACCCACCCCGGTGGACTTGAAAAACACCATCCAGTCCCAGTGGTAATTCATGCTTCACTCCCACAACGCCAGCCCGCCGGGCGCGCTCATGCGCAGGCGGGCCGCGGCCGGCGCAAACGCCCGGCCACACACAAAGAAAGCGGGTACGGCCGCGCGCCCCGGGCTCCGCGCCAGACAGCGGGGAGGACGGGGCGGCGGCGCGCCAACCGCGACTTACATCTGCTCGGCAGACTTGTCGGTCGGCTTGGCGATCAGCTCCTTGAATTCATCGGACATCGGGAAGTTCAGGTTCAGGCCCTTGGGCGGCACCGGGCTGGTGAACCACTTGGCGTAGATCTTGTTGACCTCGCCGGACTTGAAGGTGTTGCTCAGCGCGGCGTCCACCACCTTCTTGAAGGCGGGGTCTTCCTTGCGCATCATGCAGCCGTAGATCTCGTAGGACTGGGCCTTGCCGGTCACCACCCAGTTGGCCGGGCTCTTGGCCTTGGCCATCTCGCCGTAGAGCAGCGCGTCGTCCATCATGAACGCCGCGGCGCGGCCGGACTCCAGCATCAGGAAGGATTCGCCGTGATCCTTGGCCGAGATGATGTTCATGCCCAGCTTCTTGTCGGCGTTCATCGCCTTGATCAGGCGCTCGGAGGTGGTGCCGGCGGTGGTCACCACGTTCTTGCCCTTCAGATCCGGAAAGTCCTTGATGCCCGAGGTCTTGGCGGTCAGCAAACGGGTGCCGATCTCGAAGATGCCCACCGAGAACGCCACTTGCTTCTGACGCTCCACGTTATTGGTGGTGGAGCCGCACTCCAGGTCCACGGTGCCGTTCTGCACCAGCGGGATGCGGGTCTGCGAGGTCACCAGATTGTACTTGACCTGCAGGTTGGGCATTTTCAGCTCTTTTTTCACCTGCTCGACCACTTTGTTGGCCAAGTCCACCGAGTAGCCCACCGGCTTCTGGTTGTTGTCGTAGTAGGAAAACGGAATGGACGCGTCGCGGTTGCCCAGGACGATCACGCCGGAATCCTTGATCTTCTTCAGGGTGCCGGTCAGTTCGGCTGCCATGGCCGGAGCGGCGCAGAAGGCGCCCAGAGTGGCGGCACAGATCAGGGTGGAGCGAATACGCATGAAGTTTCTCCTTTTTCACTTCCTGTGATAGACAGCCCCCGCCGACAAGGACGGGGACGGACGACTCTTTGTAGTGCGGCGGGCGCTGAACGCCCGCTCGTATTTTTTTACGTTGCCAAAGCCCCGTTACTGACGTTTGGCCTTGTGGCCTTTCGCGCTCAGATAATTGGCCAGTCGGACGTAATCCTCCACCGGCAGATTCTCCGGCCGCAATCCGGGGTCCATTTCCAGCGCGGCGAAGCCGTCCGCGTCCAGCAGGCCCTTCAGATTGTTCTTCAGCGTCTTGCGCCGCTGCGAGAACGCCGTGGTCACCACCTGCTCCAGCAGAAGCTCGTCGCTGGCCACGCCGCAGCGGCCCGGCGCCGGAATCATCCGCACCACGGCGGAATCCACCTTCGGCGGCGGCCAGAACGCTTCCGGCGGCACGTGCAGGATATTCTCCATTTCAAAACGGTACTGCAACATCACCGTCAGCCGGCCGTAATCGGCGGTGGACGGCTCCGCCACCATGCGTTCAATCACCTCTTTTTGCAACATGAAATGCATGTCGGTGACTTTCTGTCCGTAAGTGGCCAGATGGAACAGCAAGGGCGTGGAAATATTGTAGGGCAGATTGCCGACGATCTTCAGCTTGCCCTCCGCCACGGAGGCGAAGTCGAAGGCCAGCGCGTCGCCGGCGTGGATGCTCAGGCGCTCGGCCGGAAACTCCTTTTGCAGGCGGCTGATGATGTCGCGGTCGATCTCCACCACGTGCAAGTGCTTGAGCGCCGCCAGCAGCGGCTTGGTGATCGCGCCCAGGCCGGGACCGATTTCAATGACGACGTCGTCCGGCTGCGGGTTCACCGCATGCACGATGTTGGCGATGACGCTGGCGTCTTGCAGGAAATTCTGGCCGAAACGCTTGCGCGGAATATGTTTGTTCATGAAATCTGCTAATCAGTGCAAAGAACGGAGAAGCGCCGGGTGATTTGCCGCCGCGCCTCATTGTCGAAGTCAACTCTCAAATTTGGGCCAATTGTCTGCCGATTGTAGGCTGCCCGACAAGAGCTAAAGCCGGACCCGCGCCACAAATCTCACAATACATGCCAAACGCTTGAAAATCAGTGAGGATTTTCCCGAATCGCCGCCGCGGGCCGGGTCAGCCAGCGGCACAGGCCGGCCAGCAGCAGGACCGTCGCGCCCAGCGCCCATTCGCCCGGCAAGGGCAGCGCCGCGAGCCCCGCCGACACGCCGGCGGCGAACAGCATCTGACCGCAGCCCAGCAAGGCGGCGGCGCGGCCGGCGCCCTGGGAAAACGGCGCCATGGCCATGCCGCTGGCCGGCCCCAGCGTCCAGGCGAAGCCCACGCTCAGCACGCCGATCGGCAACATATAATGCCAAGCGCCCGGCTGGCCGGACAGCGCCAGCAGCAATACGCCGGCCAGCAACATGATGTTGAGGCCGTAACGCAACATCGCCTTCTGGCCGAAGCGACCGATCAGCTTCAGACCCAGGAAGCTGGCCGCCATCACCAAGAGAGCGTTGCCGCCGAACAGCAGGCCGAAGGTGGTGCTGTCCACCCCGCCGCGCTCGATCAGCACCGCCGGCGCCAGCGTCACATAGCTGACGATCAAGGCCAGCGCCGCGCAGCAGCAAGCGCCGTAACGGCGCAGCGCCGGCGTCGCCAGCACCTGGCGCATGCCCATCGCCGGGCCGGCGGCGCTGGAAGCCGCGGGCCGGGTTTCCGGCATTTTCCAGGCCAGCCACGCCGCCGCCAGCACCGCGCTGCCGGCCAGCGCCAGAAAGCAGGACTGCCAGCCCCAGCGCGCGGTCAGCCAGCCGCCCAGCAAGGGCGCCATCGCCGGCACCACGTTCAGCGCGGCGTTGAGCAGGCTGTAGCGCTGGGCCGCCGCGTTGCCGGAGAAGCAATCGCGCACCAGGGTGAACGCGCACACCGAGCTGGCGCTGGCGCCCAGGCCTTGCAGCGCGCGCAGGCCCAGGAAACCGCCCAGGCTGTCGCTGCGGCTGGCCAGATAGGCCGCCGCCGCATACAGCAGCAGGCCGCCCAGGGCCACCGGCTTGCGGCCGATCCGGTCCGCCAGCGGGCCGAACAGCAACTGCCCCAGCCCCAGGCTGAAGATGAACACGCTGAGGCTGATCGCGACGTCGGCCTGGAAATGCCGCTGCATCGCCGGCATCGCCGACAGGTAAAGATCGATGCCCAAGGGATTGAACAGGATCAACAGAATAGCCGCCAAAGTGGCGGCGCGGGCAAACGGGGAAACGCTGGACTTGGGCATCGGGGTATGACGACAGGAGATGGGGAAGCAAGCCGCCATGATACCGGGCAGCGCGCTCCGCCGCAGCAGGCCGCCGGAAAAAAACCCGTCCGCGCGCCGCTTCCACGCCTTTAAAAACAGGAAATTGACGCCATTTGAATGGGAGCTTGCCGGCCTGAAAACGCCCGGCGTCTGATGGATTCGATGGTTGCGGCATCACGCGTCTGGTAACCTAGACGACGACCGAAAGAACAAATGAGCAGACTATCATGACCGCAAATGACACCCGGATTTACCTGTCTTCCGGCAGCCCGCGCCGCCGCGAAATTCTGGAACAGTTGGGCATGCACCTGGAGCGCATCCACGCCGACATCGACGAATCGGTGCGGCCCGGCGAGTCCGCCGTCGCCTATACCGAACGGCTGGCGCTGTCCAAGGCCGAGGCCGGCTGGCAGGTGGTGGAGTCTTGCGGACTGCCGTCCCGGCCCTTGCTGGCCGCCGACACCACGGTGGCGATGGACGGCGAAATCTTCGGCAAGCCGGAAAACGCCGACGACGCCCGCCGCATGCTGCGCGCCTTCTCCGGCCGCGGCCATCAGGCCATCACCAGCGTGGCGGTGCGCGAAGGCGAACAAGTCAGACTCAAGACCTCGGTGACCGAGGTCTTCTTCCGTCCGCTCAGCGAGCAGGACATCGAGCGCTATCTGGACAGCGGCGAGCCTTTCGACAAGGCCGGCGCTTACGGCATCCAGGGCAAGGCCGGCGTCTTCGTCGAGCGCATCCACGGCAGCCACAGCGGCGTGATGGGCCTGCCTATCTTCGAAACCGCGGCGCTGCTGAGCGAATTCGGCTTTCAGTTTCCATGAGCGCGCGGGGAACCACCATGCTGCATCAATCGATACCCCTGCCGCGCGATCTGCCGCGCCCCAAAGAACAAATCCTGGTCAACATCACCCCGCAGGAAACCCGGGTCGCGGTGTTGGAAGACGCCGTCGTCCAGGAACTGCACGTGGAGCGCGCCGCCAGCCGCGGCATCGTCGGCAACATCTACCTGGGCCAGGTCAAGCGCGTGCTGCCCGGCATGCAGAGCGCCTTCATTGAAATCGGCCTGGAGCGCGCGGCCTTCCTGCACATCGCCGACGTGCTGGAACAACGCCAGCACCCGACCGAGCCGCAACGCATCGAAAAAATGCTGTTCGAAGGCCAGACCGTGCTGGTGCAGGTGATCAAGGATCCGATCGGCACCAAGGGCGCGCGCCTGTCCACTCAGATCTCTCTGGCCGGCCGCTTCCTGGTTCACCTGCCGCAGGAAGAGCACATCGGCGTCTCGCAGAAAATAGACAGCGAAAGCGAGCGCCACAATCTGAAGTCCCGGCTGGAAAAGCTGTTGCCGGCCAATAGCCCGCGCGGCTACATCATCCGCACCAGCGCCGAGACCGCGCGCGACGACGAGCTGGCCGCCGACATCGACTACCTGTCCAAGCTGTGGTCCGACATCCGCCACAAGTCCCAGCACCTGCCGGCGCAAAGCCTGCTCTACGAGGACCTGCCGCTGGCGGTGCGCGTGCTGCGCGACATGGTCAGCGACTTCACCGACAAGGTGGTGGTGGATTCCACCGAGAACTACAGCCGCATGGTGGAGTTCGCCGAGCAATACGTGCAGATCGCCGTGGACAAGATCGAGCGCTACAGCGGCGAACGCCCGCTGTTCGAGCTGCACGGCATCGAAGCCGAGATCGACAAGGCGCTGGCGCGCCGCGTCAACCTCAAGTTCGGCGGCTATCTGATCATCGACCAGACCGAAGCGATGACCACGATAGACGTCAACACCGGCGGCTTCGTCGGCAACCGCAATTTCGACGAAACCATCTTCAAGACCAATCTGGAGGCCACCCAGACCATCGCCCGGCAACTGCGGCTGCGCAATCTGGGCGGCATCATCATCGTCGACTTCATCGACATGGACAACGACGAGCACCAGTCCGCGGTGCTGGCGGAGCTGGCCAAGGCGATGGCGCGCGACCGCACCCGCGTCACCCTCAACGGCTTCACCAGCCTGGGCCTGGTGGAAATCACCCGCAAGCGCACCCGCGAAAGCCTGGCTCACGTGTTGTGCGAGCCCTGCCCCACCTGCCAGGGCCGCGGCGAGATCAAGACCGCGCAAACCGTGTGCTACGAGATCCAGCGCGAAATCGTGCGCGAGGCGCGCCAGTTCGACGCCAAGGGCTACCGCATCCTGGCCGCGCAATCGGTGATCGACATGTTCATAGACGAGGAATCGCAAAGCCTGGCGATGCTGATCGACTTCATCGGCAAGCCGATCTCGCTGTCGGTGGAAGCCACTTACACCCAGGAACAATTCGACGTCGTCCTGTTGTAAGCCGCGCATGCCATCCCGCCCGCTCCGTCCGGCGGCCCGGCTGCCGCGCCTGTTGTCCCGCGCGGCGCTGGGCCTGCTGGCTCTGATCGCCCTCTATCTGCTCGCCGCGCTGACCCTGGGCCTGTTGCCGGTCAACCGGGACTGGCGGCCGGCCGAGTCCGGCATACCGGTCTACCTGGACAGCAACGGCGTGCACGCCGGCCTGCTGCTGCCCCGCCGCGCCCCAGGCATGGACTGGGACGAGACCTTTTCCCCGCGCCATCCGCGGACCGGGGCCAATCTGGACAAACTGCCCTATGTGGGCATAGGCTGGGGCAGCCGCAGCTTTTACCTGGAAACGCGGAACTGGTCCGACCTCACCCCAGGCAAGGCGCTCTACGCGCTGTCCGGGCTGGACGGCGCCGTGTTGCACGTGGAATACCTGCCGACGCCGCGCGAAGGCGCCGCCACCCGGCGCCTGCTGCTCGCGCCGGAACAATACCGGCGGCTGACCGACTTCATCCAGGCCGCCGTCGCCCGCGACGCGGCCGGCCAGGCCCTGTGGATGCCGGGCTATCATTATCATGATCAGGACGCGTTTTACCTGGCCAACGGCCGTTACAGCCCGTTGACCACCTGCAACCAGTGGGTGCGCGACGCGCTGGCCGCCAGCGGCGCGCGCACCGCCTGGTGGTCCCCGTTCGACCGCGCACTATTCTGGCAATTGAAAGACCGCTGAGGCGCGCCGCCCCAGCGCAAGGGAGTTTCGCAAAATGAACGAAGCAAACGGCGACCCGCTCTGGTCCGCCATCCGGCGGGAAGCCGAACAAGCCGCGCAAGACGAGCCCATGCTGGCCAGTTTCCTGCACATGACCGTGCTGCGCCACACCACCCTGGAAGACGTGCTGGCCTTCCACCTGTCCAGCAAGCTCGCCAGCCCGGTGATGGACGCCCGCGCGCTGATGGAATTGTTCCGCGAGGCGCTGGACGCCGATCCGGCCATCAGCGCCGCCGCCCGCGCCGACATCAGCGCCTGTTTCGACCGCGACCCGGCCTGCGACAACTACTCCACCCCGCTGCTTTACTTCAAGGGCTTCCACGCCATCCAGTGCCAGCGCATCACCCACTGGCTGTGGCGGGAGGAGCGCAAAACCCTGGCGCTCTTTCTGCAGAACCGCATCTCCGAAGTCACCGGCGCCGACATCCACCCGGCCGCGCGCATCGGCCAGGGCGTGATGCTTGACCACGGCACCGGCGTGGTGGTGGGCGAAACCGCCGTCATCGGCGACAACGTCTCGCTGCTGCAGGGCGTGACCCTGGGCGGCACCGGCAAGGAACACGGCGACCGCCATCCCAAGATCGCCGACGGCGTGCTGATCGGCGCCAACACCTCCATTCTCGGCAACATCCTGGTGGGCGCCTGCGCCAAGATAGGCGCCGGCAGCGTGGTGCTGGAAGACGTGCCGGCCCACACCACCGTGGTCGGCGTGCCCGCCCGCGTGGTGGCCCGCGCTGAAGGCACCCCGGCGCTGGACATGGACCAGCGCGTATGAGCGCGGAGCGGGTTCACCTCGCCGTCGGCGACTCCGCCGCCGGCATGCTGAACGCGCTGCGGCGCGACGGCCTGCTGGACGGCGAGGTCCTGCCCTTCATCGAAGACCTGAGCGCCGGGCCGCTGCTGGACGCCGACGCCATCGATCAAGGCCTGCGCCTGGCCTGGCATCAGCAACTGCTGCAGGCCCAGCCCTGGCTGCCGGAATACGAGGACGATTGGCTGCGCCGGCATCAAGCCGGCCGCAAAGCGCTGCTGCGGCTGCTGGAGCGGCCGCGGCCGCTCACCGTCTGGCAAGGCCGCAACGCCGGCGACCGCCTGGCGCTGGCGCTGCTGGCCGAGCAGCTGCCGGCGGACTGCCCGTTGACCGTCTGCGCCGCGCCGGAGCCCGTCTGGCAGGCCGGCGACGAGATGGCGGAATGGAGCATGGCCATGCTGCCGCTGGAACGGCTGGCGGATTGCCGGCGGCGGGAGCGCCCGCTGGCGGCCGGCGAACGCCAGGCGCTGGCCTCGCAATGGCGCCGCTGGCGCGAACACGGCCAAGGCCTGCGCCGCCGGCAAGACGATGACGTCGTCGAAGCGCCGCTGGACCGCTACGACGCGCTGCTGCTGGAACTGAGCGGCGAGCAGCCGCGCGCGGTGTCCCGCCTGGTCGGCGACGCCCTCGTCCACATCCGGGAAGCGCTGCTGTCCTCCGACATCCTGTTCTGGCGCGTCCAGCAGTTGCTGCGCGCGGGCCGGCTCCGCGCCGAAACCATGGCCGGCGGCGGCTCCTCGCCCTTCATCCGCGCCGGCGGCTGAACCGACGTTGCCGCGACGCGACACCCCCGCGGCCCGCGCTTGGTGATGCCGGGAGCCGCGGGTAAAATCCCAGCCCTCGGCGCCTGCCCCGCCATTGAATGGCAGCGTCCTGCAATCCTCAGGAACCCCACCCCATGAATGTCAGAGTTGTCGACTACCACGCGCCGGACGCGGCGGAACAATTCACCCGCTCCCTGCACGAAACCGGCTTCGGCGTGCTGGTCAACCATCCGATCCCGCAAAGCCTGGTGGAAAAGATCTACGCCGACTGGCTGGCCTTCTTCAACAGCCAGACCAAATACGACTACGCCTTTTCCATGGAACGTCAGGACGGCTGGTTCTCCCCGGAGGTATCGGAAACCGCCAAGGGCGCAAGCCTGAAAGACATCAAGGAATACTTCCACATCTACCCCTGGGGCCGCGTGCCGCCGGAACTCAAGGCCGACGCCGACCACTACTACGCCGTCGCCAACCAGCTGGCGCAGGAGCTGCTGTCCTGGGTGCAGCAATACACACCGGCCCATATCGCTGCCAGCTACACCGAGCCGCTGTCCCACATGATCGCCGACAGCCAGAAAACCCTGCTGCGCGTGCTGCGTTATCCGCCGCTCACCGGCCAGGAGCCGGCCGGCTCGCTGCGCGCCGCCGCCCACGGCGACATCAATCTGCTGACCATCCTGCCCGCCGCCAACGAGCCCGGCCTGCAAGTGCAGGACAAGCAAGGCGAATGGCTGGACGTACCCTGTGATTTCGGCACCCTGGTGGTCAATATCGGCGACATGCTGCAAGAGGCCTCCGGCGGCTACTATCCGTCCACCCAACACCGCGTGGTCAACCCCAGCGGCGAAGGCACGACCAAGAGCCGCATCTCGCTGCCGCTCTTCCTGCATCCGCGTCCGGAAGTGGTGCTGTCCGAACGCTATACCGCGGACAGCTATCTGAACGAGCGCCTGCGCGAACTGGGCGTCAAGATGTAAGAACCGCCGCGCGTCGCGCGGCGTAACCCGGTGGGTGCGGCTTCGCAGCCTCATCCATCGTCCCCTTGCCGCAACGCCTTGTCTCGTCTGCGCTCGCGCGATCGTGAACTGACGGCAAACCCCTCGCAGCGGCGGCTTCCCACCGCCGCTGGCGGCCCTCCGCAATCAAATCCAAAAGTTCATTAGTAAAATGCTATCGCTCTGAGCAAAATATTCAACTGGCCCACTCAAATGATAATGACTATCATTCAATAAATACTCAACGTGGAGCCCTGCCATGCTCAAGACCATTACTTTCGCCATCTGCCACTTCACCGTCGCCTTCAGCGTGGCTTATCTGCTGACCGGCAATATCGGCGTCTCCAGCCTGCTGGCCCTGGTGGAACCGCTGGTCAACACCGTGGCCTATTACTTCCACGAGAAGGTGTGGGACCGCATCCGTGGCCGCAAGGCCCAAGCCGCCGAAACCGGCGCCGCCGGACACAACGCCCTGTTCCATCAGCACTGACGCCAACGGCGCCGCGCCCCTGTCCGGGCGCGGCCTTGCTTTCGCGGCGCTTCGTCCCGCTCCATGCCAATGAATTTCTGTATTGACAGAAATTTCGGAAACAACTATCGTAAGCACCATGGAACTGACACCCGTATCCCAACGCTTCGTGCTGCACTGGGGCGAAATGGGCACCCGCTGGGGCGTGAACCGCACCGTCGCTCAAATACACGCGCTGCTCTTCATCACCGGCCGCCCGCTGAACGCCGAAGAACTGGCCGACACCCTCAACGTGGCTCGCTCCAACATCAGCAACAGCCTGAAAGAGCTGCAGAACTGGCAACTGATCCGCATCGTGCACGTGCTGGGCGACCGCCGCGACCACTTTGAAACTTCGGGCGACGTTTGGGAACTGTTCCGCATCATCGTGGCAGAGCGGCAGCGCCGTGAAATCGAGCCCACCCTGCTGGTGCTGAAGGAATGCATGGACAGCCCGGACTTCCAGCAGGAGAGCCCGCTGGCGCAGGAACGCATCCGCAACACCTGGCAGTTCATGGACACCCTCACCTCCTGGACTCGGGAAATGCTGCGCTTGTCCACCGCCACGCTGAGCCGGGTGCTGAAGATGGGCGCCAGCATTCAGAAACTGCTGGGACGGGATAAATAAGTTCGCCGCGCACGCGGGCGGCGCCGGGCGGCCTTGCGCCGCCGGAAACCCCGCGCATTTTTTTTGCCATCACATTTCTGTTTTGACAGAAATTTCAGAAATAAAGGAGAACACCATGAGCGGATTCATCACCAGCATGATCATCGTCCCTCTGCTGTGCAGCCTGTTGTGCTGGTGGCTGCTGGCCGGCCCCTTGCGCCAAGTGACCCAGGCCCTGTGCGAGCACGGCGCCGGCGGCCCGTTCTGGCAGCGCGCCTTCTTGATCCTGATCCTGGCCGGACCGCTGCTGGCCGTGCTGCTGTTCGCGCCGGACGCCCCTTCCGCCTCTCTATGGCTGGACATCCGCGCCATCCTGATGTGGGCGCTGCTGGGCGTGGTGGCCCAGTTGCTGGTGCTGCTGCGCCTGGTCTGGCGGCAGGTGGCGCCGCGCCCCGTCGCGCGGCAGGCCCAGCCCTTGCCCGCCGCGCCTCAGGAGACCGCGCAATGAAGATACTGCTCTTGGGCGGCGGCGGCTTCATCGGACGGCCGCTGCGCCAGCGGCTGGAACGGGACGGGCACCAAGTCAGCTCGCCCTCGCGCCGGCAACTGGACCTGCGCCAGCCGCGCGCCGACTGGCGTCAATGGCTGGAAGGCGTCGACACGGTGGTCAACGCCGCCGGCCAGTTGCTGGACCGCCCAGCCGGCGCGCTGGAAGCCGTTCATCACTTGGGACCGCTGCAGTTGGCCAGCATGGCCTATCAAGCCGATGTGCGCCGCTGGGTGCAGCTGTCGGCGCTGGGCGCGGATCCGCAGGCCGCCACCCCGTTCCTGGCCGGCAAGGGCCGCGGCGACGCCGCCCTGCTGGCCAGCGGCCTGGAAGCCCGCATCGCGCGGCCCTCGCTGATCTACGGCCCGCAAGGCGCCAGCAGCCGGCTATTGCTGCAACTGGCGCGGCTGCCCCTGTGGCTGCTGCCCGACGGCGGCAATCAGCGCATCCAGCCGCTGGCGCTGGACGACGCGGTGGAGGGGCTGGCGCGGCTGGCCTTGGCCGACGACGCGCCGGAAGGCGTCATCGAGTTCGTCGGCGCCGAGGCGCTGACCCTGGCCGACTACCTGCGCCAGCTGCGTCGATTGCAAGGACTGAACGCCCCGGCCTACATCCTCAACCTGCCGCCCCAGGCCAGCCGGACGCTGGCGGCGCTGGCCGAACGCTGGCCGTCCAGCCTGATCAGCCGCGACACCCTGGAGATGCTGAACCACGGCAGCTGCGGCGACCCGTCCGCCCTCGGCGCGCTGCTGCAACGCGCGCCGCTGGCCAGCAGCCAATTCCGGGAAGCGCCATGACGCCCTCCACGCGCAACATCGAATACGCGTTGGCGGCGCTGTGGCTGTGGAGCGGCCTGCAGCCGCCGCTCAGCGCCTGGGACGCCTCCGTCGCCATGCTGCAGCGGCTGCCCTTGCCCGCCGACTGGGCCGCGCCGCTCTTCCTCGCCGCCTGCGGCCTGGATATCGCCTTCGGCCTGCTGACGCTGGGACGCCCCTGCCGCGCCTTGTGGCGGACCCAGGCCGCCGTCGTCGCCGGCTACAGCCTGACGCTGGCGCTCTGGCTGCCGGAAAACTGGCTGCATCCGTTCGCCCCCTTAGTGAAAAACCTGCCCATCCTGGCCATGCTGCTGTGGCTGGGCGCCCGCCGGGAGACTTCCGCATGAACGCCTATCTCGTGGTCAAAACCCTGCACATCCTGTCCGCCACCCTGATGGTGGGCACCGGCTTCGGCTCCGCCTTCTACCTGTTCTTCGCCAACCGCGGCCGCCAGACCGCGGCCCAGGCCGAAGTGGCGCGGCTGGTGGTGCGCGCCGACTGGTGGTTCACCACGCCGGCGGTGATCTTCCAACCGCTGTCCGGCCTGTGGCTGGCGCGGCAGGCAGGCTGGCCGCTCGCCAGCGACTGGCTGCTCGCCTCCATCGGCCTGTTCCTGTTCGCCGGCCTGTGCTGGCTGCCGGTGCTGCGGCTGCAAACCCGCATGGCGGCGATGGCGCGCGCCGCCGTCGCCGCCGGCCAGCCGCTGCCCGCGCGCTACTGGCGCTACGCCCGCTACTGGGAATGCCTGGGCTACCCTGCCTTCCTGGCCATGCTTACGACATACTTTCTAATGGTGATAAAACCGGGAGCTTGAGCAGGAATAAGGATAGAATGTTTGGTTTTTTATTATTCAAGCCAGAATCATGGCTTGAGCCTT
Organism: Chromobacterium sp. S0633; assembly: GCF_024158805.1. Lineage (NCBI taxonomy): Bacteria > Pseudomonadati > Pseudomonadota > Betaproteobacteria > Neisseriales > Chromobacteriaceae > Chromobacterium > Chromobacterium sp. S0633. The sequence continues at coordinate 171,560 of NZ_JAMZGH010000001.1, forward strand.
CCGCACTATGTCGCTCACTCCCCACTCCTGTATCGACGCCAAAGCTTATCGGCCGGACATCGACGGCCTGCGCGCGCTGGCCGTGCTCAGCGTGGTCGCTTTCCACATCGGCCTGCCCGGATTCGGCGGCGGCTTTGTCGGCGTAGATATATTCTTCGTCATTTCCGGCTTCCTGATCAGCGGCCTGCTGCGGCAGGAATTGCTTGCGCAAGGCCACATCGACTTCAAGGCTTTCTACGCTCGCCGCATCCGCAGGCTTGCGCCCGCGCTGGCGCTGGTGCTGGCCGTCAGTCTGGCGCTGGCCTACTTCGTGATGCTGCCGGACGACCAGATCAAGCTGGGACGGGAAGTCCGCGCGGTCGCCACGCTGTCCGCCAACCATCACTTTCTCAAGCACGCTTTTGATTATTTCGACTCCGACGCCGACCTCAAAGTCTTGCTGCACACTTGGTCGCTGGCGGTGGAGGAGCAATATTATCTGGTCTGGCCCTTGCTGCTATGGAGCGTCTTCCGCCTGAGCAAGGGGGATCGCCATGTCACCGACCTGCGCATGCGTCTGGCCCTGGGCGCGGTCTTGCTCGGATCGCTGGGCTTGAGCTTATGGCTAAGCTATCGCGATACGCCGCAAGCCTTTTACCTGATGCCCGCCCGCGCCTGGGAATTCGCCGCCGGCGCCCTGCTGGCCTTGCTGCCGCCCCCGCGCGGAGGCCGGCGCCTGGCCTTGCCCATCGCCGCGCTGGGTCTGGCGCTGCTGCTGGCGTCCATCGCGCTGCTGAATGAACGTATGGTCTTTCCCGGCGTCATCGTATTGCTGCCGGTCATCGGCAGCGTGCTGTTCATTCTGGCCGGCATGCTGGACCCGTCCAATCCGATAAGCCGCTGCATCGGCTCCCGTCCCTGGACCAGCATCGGCCTTCTGTCCTACGGCTTTTATCTGTGGCACTGGCCCTTGCTGGCGCTGGGCCGCTATTGGGGCCTGGGCGAACGCGATCTGGGCCGCGACGCGCTTCTGGGCGGCGTCTTGGCGCTGGCGCTGGCCTGGCTGAGTTACCGCTATGTGGAACAACCGCTGCGCCGGGGACAATGGCGGAAGCTTAGCGACACCCGGTCCACGCTGCGAACCGGCCTCAGCATCACCCTCGGCCTATGGCTGCTGGGCACGGTCGCCATGTATTTGCCCAAGCACTTTCCTTGGCCGGGACAGCAAAGCATTCTGCAGGCCAAGCGCGACGCTTTCCATTTTGTCGGCGATTGCGGCATGCCGGCCGCCGGCGTCCCCTTGTCCCCGCGCGCCCAATGCCTGATCGGCGCGCCCGGCGCGCCGCTTAAACTGCTGGCCTGGGGCGATTCCCACACCGACCATCTGATGCCGCTGTACGACGCGCTGGCCAAGGAGCGCGGCATCGCCATCCTGCGCCGGGTCTACCACGGTTGCCCGCCGCTGGCCGACGCCATGCCGGTGGGCGAAGGCAAAAAACGTAGTTGGTGCCCCAGCTTCGCGCGGGCCGTGCGCGCGGAATTGCCGCAGCTGGCGGCCCAAGGCGTCACCGGCGTGCTGCTCAACGCGCGCTGGAACAGCTATACCGCCCAAGATCTGCCGGGCAGACCGGCCATGACCGGTCTGGTGGCCGCCGGTCTCGAAGGCGTCCCCAGCGTATCCGGCGGCATGAAGGCCGGCGTGGCTCCGCTGGACCGCGCCTCCTCGCTTCAGGTCCTGGAGCAATCGCTGGACCGCAGCGCGCAAGACATGGCCGGCCTGGGACTGAAAATCGTCCTGGTGCTGCCGGAGGCGGAGATGAGCAAGTCGCCGCCGGAATGCGTGGCCCACTTGGGCGCGGCGGCCTGCAACGCGCCGCGCGCGGACGTTGAGCGCCATCGCCTGCAGATTGTCCAGCTGCTGCAACGCGTCGCCGCCCGTCACCCCAACATCCGCTTGTGGGACCCCCTGGATCCGTTCTGCGACGCCAAGACCTGCTTCGCCAGCCGCGACGGCAAAGTGCGCTACCAGGACAAGGACCATATCACCGCCAGCATGGCGCTGACCTTGACGGATAGTTTCCGCCCCAGCTTCGACTGGGCGAGAAGCGCCGAACGCTGAACCCGCCCTCCTCGAAATGGCAGCCTCCCGGCTGCCATTTTCGCTTTTACCCACGCAATGCCGACGATGCCGACGCCTGGTGTAAAATGGCGTTTTGCCTGAACCAGATAGACACCTCGCCATGACAGATCTCCTCGCCGGCCTCAATCCAGAACAACTGCGCGCCGTCACCTGGCCCGACAAGAGCGCGCTGGTGCTGGCCGGCGCGGGCAGCGGCAAGACCCGGGTGCTGACCACCCGCATCGCCTGGCTGTTGTCCACCGGACAAACCAGTCCCAGCGGCGTTCTGGCGGTAACCTTCACCAACAAGGCCGCGCGCGAGATGCAGACCCGGCTGGCGACCATGGTGCCGGTCAACGTGCGCACCATGTGGATAGGCACTTTCCACGGCCTGTGCAACCGCTTCCTGCGCTCCCACTACCGCGACGCCGGCCTGCCGCAGACCTTCCAGATTCTGGACTCCGCCGACCAACAGGCGGCGATCAAGCGCCTGCTGAAAAGCCTGGAACTGTCCGACGAGAAATTCCCGCCGCGCGCGGTGCAAAGCTTCATCAACGGCAGCAAGGAAGCCGGCCTGCGCGCCGACAAGCTGCCGCCGGCGCTCAATCCCTACGAAGCCAAGCTGGTGGAGCTGTACGCCACCTACGACGCCCAATGCCGCCGCGAAGGCGTGGTGGACTTCGCCGAACTGCTGTTGCGCAGCTACGAGCTGCTGAGCGCCAACCAGGCGCTGCGCCAGCATTATTGCAGCCGCTTCCGCCACATCCTGGTGGACGAGTTCCAGGACACCAACCGCCTGCAGTACGCCTGGCTCAAGCTCTTGGCCGGCGACGGCGGCTCCTTGTTCGCCGTCGGCGACGACGACCAGAGCATCTACGCCTTCCGCGGCGCGGAAGTGGGCAATATGCGCTCCCTGCTCAACGACTTCTCGGTCAGCGAGCCGGTGCGGCTGGAACAGAACTACCGTTCGATGGGCAATATCCTCAACGCCGCCAACGCGCTGATCGAGCAGAACGACGGCCGGCTGGGCAAGAATCTGTGGACCGACGCCGGCGAGGGCGAAAAGATCCGCCTGTTCGAAGCCTACTCCGACGGCGAGGAAGCCGAGTTCATCAGCGACGAGGTGCGCAGCCTCAAGCGGGACGGCTTCAATCTGTCCGACATGGCCATTCTCTACCGTTCCAACGCCCAGTCGCGCTTGCTGGAACACGTGCTGGTCAACGCCCAGATTCCCTACCGCATTTACGGCGGCCTGCGCTTCTTCGAACGCCAGGAAGTCAAACACGCGCTGGCTTATCTGCGCCTGATCGCCAACCCGGAAGACGACAACGCGCTGCTGCGCGTGATCAATGTGCCGGCGCGCGGCATCGGCGCGCGCACGGTGGAAGGCCTGCAAGCGGTCAGCCGCGAGCAGGGCGTCACCCTGTGGCAGGCCGCCTGCGCCTCCGGCGGCGGCCGCACCGCGGCCAAACTGGGCGAGTTCGTGCTGCTGGTGGAACGCATGCGCGAACGCGGCCGCGAGCTGCCGCTGGCCGAAGCCGTCAGCCTGGCCATAGACGACTCCGGCCTGCGCGCGATGTACGAGCAGGACAAGAAAGAAGGCGAAGAGCGCCTGGCCAACCTGGACGAATTGATCAACGCCGCCGCCGGCTTCATGCCGGACGAGCCGGCGCAAGCGCTGACCGAATTCCTCAGCGCCGCCAGCCTGGAAGCCGGCGAACACCAGGCCGAAGCCGGCAGCGACGCGCTGCAACTGATGACGGTGCACGCCGCCAAGGGCCTGGAATTCGACGCCGTCTTCGTCTCCGGCCTGGAAGAAGGCCTGTTCCCGCATGAAAACAGCATGAACGACGGCAAGGGCCTGCAAGAAGAACGCCGGCTGATGTACGTGGCCATCACCCGCGCGCGTCAGCGCCTCTATCTGTCCAACGCGCAAAGCCGCATGCTGCACGGCCAGAGCCGCTACCCCATCCGCTCGCGCTTCGTCGACGAAATCCCGGCGGAGCTCACCCACGACCTATCTGCTAAAGTGAAAGCGACGGCCAAGACAAATGCATCGACAAATGCATCCTGGCGCGCGGTTCCGAAGGTGGGCCGCGTGGCCGCCGACAACAGCCAGGGCTTCCGCATCGGCCAATCGGTGGAACACGCCAAGTTCGGCAGCGGCGTGGTGATCAACGCCGAAGGCGGCGGCGAGGATGTGCGCCTGCAAATCAACTTCGCCGAGCACGGCGTGAAGTGGCTGGATCTGCGCTACGCCAAGCTGAGCGCCGGCTAAGCCTCTCGCCGCGGCGGCGGCCGCTTGAGCGATTTTTGTAAGTCGCACTGATGACAGTTTGCGGAGAATCGTCAAAGATAGCGAGATGAGCACAGCCAACACCAACTCGACCACCTTCCAGAGCGTCGCCGCCGCCAGCAAGACCGGCGCCGCGCCGCGGAAAAGCTACGACGATCCGTACAGCAAGCGTCTGTTCCTGATCATAGACAGCCTGCCGGAAATGCAGCGCGCGCTGGCGATGACCCTTTCCTCCTTCGGCGCTGACAAGGTGGAGTACGCCAGCAAGGCCGGCGACGCGCTGGCCAAGATGGGCAAGTACGAGTTCGACGTGGTGCTGTGCGACTACGATCTGGGCAACGGCTACGACGGCCTCTACCTGTTCGAAGAGGTCAAGGAACGCAATCTGATCAAGCAGTCCTGCGTGTTCATGATCGTCACCGGCGAGCGCCGCTCCCAGCGCGTGATCTCCGCCGCGGAACTGGGGCCCGACGACTACCTGCTCAAACCCTTCACCGGCGAAGTGCTGCGCGAGCGGCTGGAAAAGGCGATGCGCCGCCGCGAAGCCTTCCGTCTGGTGGACGAGGCCATCATGCGCCACGAATACCTGAGCGCCATCGAAGTCTGCACGCGCCTGATCGGCGAGCGAGGCGAATTCACGCTGGACTTCATGAAGCTCAAGGGCTCGCTGGCGCTGAAGATAGGCGACTTCGACAGCGCGCGTTCCCTGTACATGGACGTGCTGCGCATCAAGCCGGTGCCCTGGGCCAAGATGGGCCTGGCCAAATCGCTGACCGGGCTGAAAGCCTACGACGAGGCGCGGCTGCTGTTCGAAGAGGTGCTCACCGACAACGACCGGGTGATGGAAGCCTACGACTGGCTGGCCAAGCTCTACCGCAGCAACCACAATCTGGACGAAGCCCAGGCCACCTTGAAACAGGCCACCGACATCTCGCCGGTGGTGTTCCGCCGCCAGCAGCAGCTGGCGGAAGTGGCCCTGCTCAATAATCAGCTGGAAGTGGCGGAAGGCGCCTGCCAGACCACGCTGGACATCGCCAAATACACCTGGCACCGCAGCCCCACCCACTACGCCGCGCTGGCGCGGGTGCAACTGGCGCGCGGTGACACCGCCAACGTCGGCCGCACCCTGTCCAATCTGCGCCGCGACTACCGCTACAACGAAGAAGGCGAATGGATGGCCGGCGTGGTGGACAGCCAGCTGCAAAACAAAAAGGGCAACCGCGACAAGGCGCGTCAGTTGTTTAGCGACGCCGAGACCAAATTCCGCCAGCTGGCGCCCAAACTCAGCAGCGACGCGCAGATGGAGTTCGCCCGCGCCTGCTACGCCCAGGGCCACAAGGACGCCGGCAACAGCGTGATGCGCGATCTGGTGCGCAACCATCACGACGACGAGGAACTGCTGGCGCGCTTCGGCGACATGTTCGAAGAAGTGGGCCTGGGCGAGGACGGCCGCCAGCTGATCGCCGACAATGTGCAATCGGTGCTGGAACTCAACAACCAGGCGGTGCGCGAAGCCCAGGCCGGGCAATTCGACTCCGCCATCGAGCGCTTCGTCAAAGCCCACGAGGAAATGCCGCAAAACATCCAGGTCATGCTCAACCTGATCAACGCCACCATGGCCTACGTCCACCGCCAGGGCTGGCACGAAAGCCATATGCGCCGCGCCCACGACATGCTGAGCAAGGTGCGCGACCTCGCCCCCACCAACAACAAGTTCCAGAAAATCCTGCAAGCCTGGCGCATGCTGGTGGAAAAGCTGGGCAAGCCGCAATGGGTGCTGTAAGCCCCTGGCAAGATTGGCGCGCGCTGGTGGTGGACGACGAACCGCTGGCCTGCGAGCGCCTGCGCCAACTGCTGCGCGAGCAAGGCCTGCAACATGTTTACTGCCTGACCGACAGCCGCCAGGCCATGAGCTGGCTGGCGCAAAACCCGGCCGACATCGTGCTGGCCGACATCTCCATGCCCGGCGTTTCCGGCCTGGAACTGGCTCAGCAACTGCGGCGCCAGCCGCTGGCGCCGCAGCTGATCTTCACCACCGCCCATGAACAGTACGCGGTCAGCGCCTTCGAACTGGAGGCCATAGACTACCTGCTCAAGCCGGTGCGGCGCGAACGCCTGCGTCAGGCGCTGGAGCGCGCCGCCCGCCAGCGCGGCGATGCGCCGCAGCCGGAGGCCAGCTTCACCGTGCGCCAGCGCGACCGCCTGCTGCCCATCCCCTTCTCCCAGGCCCGCTACCTCAAGGCCGAACTCAAATACGTCACCCTGGTGACCCCGGACGCGGAATACCTGCTGGACGAAACCCTGATCGCACTGGAACAGCGGCTGGGCGACGCCGCCGTGCGCATCCACCGCAATTGCTTGGTGATGCGCCACGCGCTGCGCGAGCTGTTCCGCGCCAGCGCGGACGGCGAGGAACAATGGCAGGTGCGCCTGGCCGATATCGGCCAGCCTCTGCCGGTCAGCCGGCGGCAGCTGGCCGGCATCAAGCAATGCCTGCACCAGCAGGACTAGGCGCGCCCTTCCCTCCCCGCGCGCCGTCGCCATATATACAGATCACAAAACCAAAGCATCTGTAATCATTGATGGCAGAAAGCTGCGTTCTGATTTTCAATCGCATCAAGCTTGACTTTAGTCATTTGTCATTATCAGAACTAAAACTATCATCCTCGCCCATGCGCACGGTTCGCGCGGCAGCCTCCCGCCGCCGGCCATACATTCATTTTTGGGCAAGGAGCGGTCATGCGGTCATTGAAAATCATCTTGTTGTCGTCGGCGTTCAACGGACTCACCCAGCGCGCCTGGCTGGAATTGCGCCAGTCCGGCCACCAAGTCAGCGTGCAGCTGTTCACCAATGAACAGGAAGTCAGCGCCAACATCCAGCAATCCGGCGCCGATCTCGTCATCTGCCCCTTCCTCAAGGACCGGGTGCCGGAAACCCTGTGGCGCGACGCCAGCCGGCCGGTGGTCATCATCCACCCCGGCATCATCGGCGACCGCGGCGCCTCGGCGCTGGACTGGGCCATCACGCTGCGGGAAAAACGCTGGGGCGTCACCGCGCTGCAGGCGGTGGAGGAAATGGACGCCGGCCCGATCTGGTCCAGCTGCGAATTCGACATGCCGCCGGACGTACGCAAATCCGAGCTCTACAACGGCCCGGTCAGCGACGCCGCCCTGTATTGCATCCGCGACGTGGTGGAGAAGTTCGGCACCGGCTTCAAGCCCGCGCCGTTGGACTACGGCCAAGCGCATGTGCGCGGCCGGCTGCAAGCCAATATGCGGCAAAGCGACCGCGCCTTCCTGTGGCAACAGCCCGCCGCCGAGATCAAGCGCCGCATCGACGCCGCCGACGGCCAGCCCGGCGTGCTGACGCAACTGGCCGGCGGCGACTACTACGTCTACGACGCCCATCTGGACTACCGCGCCGGCCAGCCTGGCCAACTGCTGGCGGTGCACGACGACGCCGTGCTGGTGGGCGCCGGCGAGCACAGCCTGTGGCTGGGCGCGCTGCGCCGCAAGCCGGAGGCCGGCGAAGAAACCTTCAAACGCCCGGCGCGCCATGTGCTGGCCGGCTTGCTGGACGACGTGCCGCGGTTGGACTGGAGCCTCGCCACCCATCCTCACTGCGAGGAAAGCTATCAGCCCATCCGCTACCGCGAATACGGCCGCGTCGGCGAGCTGACCTTCGAGTTCTACAACGGCGCGATGAGCACCGAGCAATGCCGGCGGCTGAGCGAGGCCCTGCGCTGGGCCAAGGCCCAGGACACCAGCGTGCTGCTGGTGCGCGGCGGCCGCGGCAGCTTCAGCAACGGCGTCCACCTCAACGTGATTCAGGCCGCGCCGGAACCGGGGCTGGAAGCCTGGGCCAATATCCAGGCCATAGACGACGTCTGCCAGGAAATGCTGACTGCGCGGCAGCTGGTGGTGTCCGGCCTGAGCGGCAACGCCGGCGCCGGCGGCGTGATGCTGGCCCTGGCCGCCGATCTGGTGTTCGCCCGCGGCGGCGTGGTGCTCAACCCGCACTACAAGACCATGGGCCTGTACGGCTCGGAATACTGGACCTACAGCCTGCCGCGCGCGGTGGGCGAGGAACAGGCCCAGCAGCTGACCGAAGCCTGCCTGCCGCTGAGCGCGCGCGAAGCCTGGCGTCTGGGCATGGTCCACGACATTGGCCCGCACGACCCGCACGACTTCGGCGTCTGGCTGCGGCAGGCCGCCGGACTGGCGCTGAACGACGACCGCTTCCGCCCGCAGCGCGCGCGCAAGGCCGAGCTGGATCTGGAGCGCATGGAGCGCTGCCGCCAGACCGAGCTGCTGGAGATGCGCCAGGACATGGTGGAAAACCGCGGCCAGTTCCTGGAAAAATGCCGCAACTTCGTGCTCAAGCGCAAAGCCTGCGGCACGCCGCAACGCCTGATCGCCGACTGGGCGCAGGCGCGCTGAGCAACGGCGAGACAGCGCTTTAAAACAGCCTTCAAAGAGCAAAGACCCGTCTCTTCAACGCCCAAACGGCCCGCCCTGGCGGGCCGTTTGATTTCAATCTCATCCCGAAAAACCACAGTATTGTTTTACGTACAACTACTTAAAACCCGCTTTTTCATCAGTCAAAGCTAAAAAATAGCCGCTCCTTCTTATAAAATCTGTCATCCCCTCTTTCCCCCTTCCTACGGTTGCTACATGCGGACACGGCTGGTTTATGCAGGATGCATCGCGATATGGCTGGTGCTGAGTGCGCTAGTGGCCCTGTCGGTCGCCAGTCACGCGCTGCTGGGCGCGGAGCAGCAATTCAACCGCGACGCCCTGCTGCTGTCCGAACAGCTCAATCAAAAACTGCAAAGCCATGAAACCGTGCTGGACAGCTACGCCACCTTCAGCACGCTGGACCGCAGCTGGAGCCTGCCGTCCGAGAAAAGGCTGGCCCGGCAGCTGCTGCGCCGTTATCCACAGATCCAGTGGCTGGGGCATATCGAACGCATCAGTCCCGGCCAATTGCCGATGTTCAGACAACGCTTGAAGCAGCTGTACGGCCAAGCGCTGCCCCTGCCCGCCGCCAGCGGCGACGGCTGGGAAGGCCGCTTCGGCCTGTTCCCGCTCGCCTTCATCGAACCCATGCCCCAGCCCGGCCTGCTGGCCGCGGACCTGGGCCGGCTGCAAGCCGCGCGCCAAGCCCTTCAGAACGCGCTGGAAAGCGGACGGATGGAAATCTCCAGTCAGATCAAGTTGCCCGGCCTGCCGGCCGGCTATCTGCTGATCCGCGCCATGGACGATATGCTGAGCAAGCCGCTGGCCGCCCCGCTGGCGCCGGCCCACTTCGCCGCCATGGCGATACGCGCCGACAGCCTGCTGCCCAGCCCGCTGGCGCTGCGCGAGGGCGTGGAAGTGCGCCTGTTCCACCGCAACGACCCGCCGCCCGGCCCGCCCACCCTGCTGCGCGACGCGGCACGCGCCAGCGCCCTGGAAACCCTGCTCTTCCCCCGGCTGGAAGCCCGCCATCCGCTGGGCGGCGCCAGCCAGCCGCTCTTGCTCACCATCAGCCAGCAACTGGGCTGGCGGCAGATAGGCGCGTTTGAATGGGGCATGCTGCTATTCCTGTCGCTGGCCTTGCTGGCCGGCTTGCTGCTGGTATCGCACCACTATCTGCAACTGGCGCACGGACGTCGCCAGCGTGAAAACCAACTGTTCTACCTGGCCAATCACGACCGTCTGACCGGCCTGGCCAACCGCAATCTGTTCTACGACCGGCTGCAACACGCCATCTCGCGGGTGGACCGCAGCGGCAAGCGGCTGGCCTTGCTGTTCCTGGACCTGGATCGCTTCAAACCGGTGAACGACACCTACGGCCACATCACCGGCGACCGCATCCTGCAACTGATCGCCGCCCGCATCAAGGAAGAATTGCGCGGCGAAGACACGGTGGCGCGGCTGGGCGGCGACGAGTTCGTGGTGCTGATGGAAGACATAGAATCCAACCGCGAGGCGGACAAAATCGTCAATCGTCTGAAACAGGTGATTCATCAGCCCTACGAGGTCAACGATAACCTGATCACGGTGGGCGTCAGCATCGGCATCGCCTATTACCCGGAGGACGGCTTGTTGATCGACGAACTGCTGACGGTGGCGGACCGCAAAATGTACGGCGACAAGCGCGAGATCGCAGCGGCGGGCGCCGAGACGGCCTGATCCCAGGCCGCCGCAACCCCGCCCCCGCTAATGCGCGGCCTCCCCAAGCGCGACGCCTGACGACGCCGTCTCCCGCGGCCGCGCCAGGCCGTTGAACCAGACATTCAGCGCCACCGCGCTGACCGTGGCCAACAGGATGCCGCTGTGCAGCAGCGGCGCCAGCACCTCCGGCAGCTGCCGGAAAAAACCGGGCGACACCGTGGGAATCATGCCCAGGCCCAGGCTGATGGCCACCACCAGCAGATTATGCCGCTGCGTCTGATAGTCCACCTTGCCCAGAATCTTGATGCCGGTGGCCAGCACCATGCCGAACATCACCAGGCCGGCCCCTCCCAGCACAAAGGGCGGAATCGAGGCCACGATCAGCGACATCTTGGGCACCAGGCCAAACACCACCAGGATGCCGCCGGCCATCACGCACACCCAGCGGCTGCTGACCCCGGTGACGCCCACCAGGCCGACGTTCTGGGAAAACGAGGTATGCGGGAAGGAATTGAACAGACCGCCGATCACCGTGCCCAGCGCGTCCACCCGCAGGCCGCGCACCAAGGCCGCTCTGTCCACCGGACGTTCCACGATCTCCCCCAGCGCCAGAAACATGCCCATGGACTCCACGAAGATGATCAGCATCACCACGGTCAGCGTCAGGATGGACCACAGCTCAAAGCGCGGCATGCCGAAACGGAAGGGCGCGATGGGCGCGAACCAGGCCGCCTCGCCCAGGCCGCCCAAATTGACCTTGCCCAGCAGCAAGGCCAGGACAAAGCCGAACAGCAAACCCAGCAACACCGCGATATTGCAGAAAAAGCCTTTCAGATAGCGGGTGATCAAGAGGATGAACACCAGCACCGCCACCGACACCCCCAGATAAAGCGGATGGCCGTAATCCGGGTTGCCCCTGCCGCCGGCGGCCCAGTCTATGCCGACGCGGATGATGGACAGGCCGATGGAGGTGATCACCACCCCAGTGACCAGCGGCGGAAACAGGCCGATCAAGCGCCCCATCAGCGGCACCAGCAACAGGCTGAGCACCCCGGCGCCGATGGTGGCGCCGAAGATGCCGGGCAGGCCCAGCGCCGGGTTGCCGCCAATGGCCACCATCGGGCCCACGGCGGCGAAAGTCACCGCCATGATGACCGGCAGCCGGATGCCCAGGCCGCGGAAGCCCACACACTGCAATAGCGTCACCAGCCCGCAACAGAATAAATCGGCGCTGATCAAGAACGCGATCTGCTCCTTGGGCAAGCCCAAGGAACCGCCGATGATCAGCGGCACCGCCACCGCGCCGGCGTACATCACCAACACATGCTGCAGGCCCAGGGTGAACAGCTTGCCCGCCGGCAGGGGCTGATCCACCGGGTGCACCGTCTGCTTGCCATCCATGCTCGTCTCCTTGGTAGATGCCGGGCCGCTTTTTCAAACACGCGGTCCTGGCGACTTGCGGGTATTACACAATCGACTCCTTGACAGCAAATAAGGGAAGGCGGCGCAGGCTCAGCCCGCGCCGCCCGGTTTGATCAGGCAGGGGCGCGACAAGACGGCCTCGTCGCAGTTGTCGCCGGCGCCGATGCGGTCCAGCAGAATGAAATCGCCCACCTGCTCCAGACAAGTCAGCGGGTGGTGCCAGGTGCCGCGGTGGTAGTTGACCCCCTGATCCCCGCGCGCCAGGAAGGCGCGGATCCGGTCTTCGTCCGGACGGTCGCCCATGCCTGCCGGCGCCACCACCACCACGCAGGCGGCGCCGCTGCAGGGAATGAAGGCCTGGCTGCCCAGCGGATGCCGTTCCAGCATGCGGATCTCCAACGGCAGGCCATGCGCGTCGCCGCGCGCCATGCTGATGCCGGGCTGGCCGCCGCCGGCCTCCACCAGGCCCAGCCGGTGATAGCGGCGAGTGCTGCCCTGATTGATGGGAAACCAATCGCTGCCGTCGATTTCGATCACATCGCCAAACGGGGCGAACGCCTGTTTGGTCAACGGTTCCAAGCTTAGAATCCTCATGCCTCGCTCCTCAACAGAACGCCATCGGCAAGGGCGAGCGGCTCAATCCGCCAGCCGTCCCCAAATCCGCAGCCGGCTGACCCCGCCATCCGGGAAGATGTTCAGCCGCACATGGGTGACCGCGCCCAGATCGCGCAGCATGGTCTTGTCGTAAAAATGCTGCCGGTCCATCTCGGTTTTCTGCTCCGGCAATAAGTGCTCCCAAAACATGGCTTGGGTCACGATGGATTGATCGGTGCCTTGACGAACGTAAGCCGCCTGCACCGAGACCCGATCCGGGTAATTGCCCTTGAAATGCGCGGTGTCGACTTCGATGCTGTCCACCAGCGCCGCATGTCCCAGCTCGACGATGCACCAGTCGTTGCCCGGCTCTCGGCGGCGGCGGGTTTCCCAGCCGTCGCCCATATTCACACCGCGCCCCGGCATGATCAGCCGGAAGGGCACGCCGAAATGGGCGTCGTTATAGGCGACGATGCGGCCGCCCTTTTCCAGCGCCGACACCTCATGCAGCGCGGCCGGGTCCTGTCGCGCCCAGTCGCAGGCGGGCTGGCCGTAGACGCGGAAACGCGCCACGCCGCCGTCCGGGTAAATATTCAAACGCAGATGGGTCCAATCGCGCGCATCGTCGATGGCGATGAAATGATGGGCGCTGGCGCCCAAGGAGGTGGCCGGCAGGATTTCCACCCACTCGCTGCCTTCGTCCGGATCGCCGGCCGAACGGCAGGCGTCCACCGAGGCCGCCGGCGGGTAGTTGCCGCTGAAGTGGCTGGTATCGATGTCCAGTCCCTTGATCACCCCGGGCAGGCCCAGCTTGATCACCGCGTGGTCGTAGCCGCCGTTGCGGCGGCGGCGGGTTTCCCAGCCGTCCATCCATTTGCCGTGATCGTCGAACTCGCCGACGATGAACACCGGCTCGGACGCTTGCAGCATCCGCTCCGCCGCGGCGAACCACTGATCGGAACAGGCCAGGACCCTGGCGCCGAAATCCGCCGCGGCCAGATTGGCGTAACGCCGGGCGAACTCCGGCACCTCGACCGCCGGGGCGTGCAGCGCCGTTCCCGCCGGGTGATTGACAAGCGCCATCAAACTTTCTCCTTATCAATGACGTCGGCGCGCGCGCCGTACGCCGTTCATGCCACCAGCCGGCTCCAAATCAGCGCCAGCCCCAAGGCGAGAAAAAACAAGGCCGAAACCTTGAGGAAGACGAGCCGCAGCACCGCCAGACGCTGGAAGAACAGCTCCGCCAACAGGCCGTACGCGGTCTTGCACGATAAATCGATCGCCACCCAGCCGGCCGCCATCCAGCCCAGTTGCGGCGCCAGCGGCGCTTGGGCGTTGATGAACTGCGGCAGCAGCGCCACGAAAAAAGCGATGTCCTTGGGATTGCTGATGCCCAGCAGAAAAGCATGGGAAAACCATTGCGCCGGCGCCGCCTTTCGGCGGCCCTGAGCCGCCGCGGCCCGGCCGGCGCCGCGCCAGGTCTTGAAACCCAGCCACAGCAGATAGCCGGCCCCCAGCGTCTGCAGGACGGAGAACAGACCGGGAGAGGCCAGGATCAGCGCGCCCACGCCCAAGGCGGACAAAAGCAGCAGCGACAAAGACGCCAGCACGCCGCCGGCAAACGCCGGCCAGGCGCGCAACAGGCCATGCTCGGCGCTGGTGGCGACCATGAACAGCGACAGGGGGCCGGGCACGGCGATCACCACCAGGATGGACAACAAGTACATGACGAGAATCTGGCTGGACATGGCGGCTCCGGTCTTGGCGCGGGATCAGGAAGAAATCAGTTCGGCCAAGCGCAGGCCGGCGATCCGATAGATTTGCTGCAAACAGGCCAGCCGTTCCGCCTCCGGCTCGGCAGCCAGCCGCCGCTGGAACTCGGCGATGACGCCGGCGCGCCCATAGCCGCGCACCGCCAGGATGAAGGGAAAACCGAAACGGGCCCGGTAGTCGGCGTTCAGCCGCCGCAACAACTCCAGTTCCTGCGGCGAACACTGATCCAGGCCGGCGCCGCCTTGCTCGGCGGCGGACTCGGCGGTCAACTCCCCGCGCAGCGCGGCCTTGCCGGCCAGCTCCGGGTGGGCGCGGATCAGTTTCAATTGCGCCTCCGCTCCCGCCTCCTCCACCTGCCGCCGCATGCAGCCGTGCAGGTCCGCCACGCTGGCGAACGGCCTCAGGCCGGCCGCCTGCGCCGCCACCCACGGCGAGTGCTCGAAAACACCACCCAGCGCGGTGACGAACTGCTCCGTCGGCAGGGCGTTGATGCGTTCCAGCGTCAAGGACATGGCCGCTCTCCGGTGAAAGGATGCGTCTCCCGCCAATGCCGGGCGATGTCCAGCCGCCGGCAGATCCATACCCGCGGATGACGCTCCAGATAATCGAGAAAACGACACAGGCCGGCAAAGCGGCCGGGCCGGCCGATCAAGCGGCAATGCAGGCCCACCGACAACATGCGCGGCTTGTCCGCCCCTTCGGCGTACAGCACGTCGAACGCGTCTTTCAGATAGCTGAAAAAATGCTCGCCGGTATTGAAGCCCTGCGCGGTGGCGAAGCGCATATCGTTGGTGTCCAGCGCGTAAGGCACGATCAGATGCGGCTGCTCGCCGCCGTCGCTGCGCCGCACCAGGGTCCAGAACGGCAAATCGTCGCCGTAGTAATCGGAGTCGTAGAGAAAGCCGCCGTCGTCCGCCACCAGCCGGCGCGTATTGGGGCTGTCGCGGCCGGTGTACCAGCCGGACGGACGCTGGCCGGTCAAACGACGGATCGCCTCCACGCAGCGCCGCATGTGCTCCCGCTCCACCGCTTCGTCCACCTGCTGATAATGCAGCCAGCGATAGCCGTGGCCGGCGATCTCGTGGCCCAGCTCCGCCAGCACGCCGGCCAGCTCCGGATGCCGCTCCAAAGCCATGCCGACGCCGAACACCGTCAAGGGCAGGCCGCGCCGCTCAAACTCGCGCAGAATGCGCCACACCCCGGCGCGCGAGCCGTACTCGTAAATCGACTCCATCGACAGATGCCGCGCCGGGTAGGCCGCCGCGCCGATGATTTCCGACAAGAACTGCTCGGAGCCGGCGTCGCCGTGCAACACGCAACTCTCGCCGCCTTCCTCGTAATTGAGCACGAACTGCACGGCGATGCGCGCCGCGCCCGGCCAGTTGGCCTCCGGCAGATCGCGGCCGTAGCCGATCAAATCGCGTGGGTAATCCGCCTGCATGGCCATCCTTCCCGCTGTCAGCGCTTAAGATTGAACACCGTCCACGGGTCCAAATGGGTGTGGGTTTCCACCTTCATCCGCCGCTCGCAATCCTCCAGATGATGGTGCATCGCCGCCGCCGCGCCGGCGCGGTCCCCCGCCTCCAGCCGCGTCAGAATCGCCTCATGCTCGTCGAAGGAACAAGCGCTGCGGCCGGGCACATCGTATAAGGCGATGATCAGCGAAGTGCGCGAACACAGGCCGTGCATCAACTCGGTCAACACCTCGTTGTCGGCCAGCCGCGCCAATTGCACATGGAAGGCGTTGGACAGACGGATCCAGCTGACCCGGTCTCCGCGCTCGAAGGCGGCGCGCTCGTCGGCCACCATGCGCCGCATCGGCGGCAGGCGCTCGGCCAGATCGGGCAAGGCCAGCAGCTTGTCCAGAATCGCCGCCTCCACCATGCGCCGCGCCTCGAACACATCGCGGGTTTCCTTCTCGTCCGGCTTGGCGACGAAAGCGCCGCGGTTGGGCAGGATGTCGACGATCTTGTCGTGCGCCAGCTGGGCCAGCGCGCTGCGGGCGCTGCTGCGCGAACATTGAAAGGCGTCGCACAGCACCGCCTCGGTCAGCTTGACCCCCGGCAATAAGCGCTGGTCTATCACCGCGTCGAAGATTTCCCAGTACAAGCGATCGGCGTCATTGCCCGGCGCGCCGTCGCCCACCAAGGTGGACGCCCTGGGCGCCGCGGCCTGCGTTCCGTTAGCGGAATGCAACATGTCCTCTCCCGGTATTTCCATATCCCGCTCTATGCCTTCAGAATTTTGTTGACAATTATTGTCGTTGGCAAACACTATCGTCAACACAAATTGTCGACAATTTTAAATCGCCATCGCGAACAACAAGATCGACAACAGGTCCGCCAGATCGGGCCGCACAACAAAGGAGAAACAACCGTGGGCAAATTGACCACCCATGTGCTGGACACCATGCACGGCAAGCCGGCGGCGGGCGTGCGCTGCCAGTTGTACCGGCTGGACGGAGAACAACGGCTGTTGCAGGCCGACACGACGACCACGCACGACGGCCGCTGTGAACGCCCGCTGCTGGAAGGCGAGCAGCTGCGCGCCGGCGTGTACGAACTGCTATTCCATGCCGGCGATTATTTCGCCGCCCAAGGCGTGAAGTTGCCGGAACCGCGCTTTCTAGATCAGGTGCTGCTGCGCTTCGGCGTCGCCAAGGCGGACGAAAACTTCCATGTGCCGCTGGTCCTGACGCCGTGGAGCTACTCCACCTACCGCGGCAGTTGACGCTGTTCCCGTCCCCCACCCGGAAACCTCGCCATGGAAAACTACCTGCTGGAGCTGGGCAACCTGCTGCTGCGCTGGTTGCACGTGATCGCCGCCATCGCCTGGATAGGCGAATCGATTTACTTCGTCATGTTGGACAACAGCCTGTCGCCGCCCGCCGCCGCCGATGCCCCGCACGGCCTGCACGGCGAAATGTTCGCCGTGCACGGCGGCGGCTTTTACCATAACCAGAAATACCTGGGCCAACCGCCCTTCCCGCTGGACGACAAACTGCACTGGTCATTCTGGAAATCCTACGCCACCTGGCTGTCCGGCTTTGGCCTGTTCTCCCTGCTCTACCTGCTCAATCCCGCCTTCTACCTGGTCAACCCCGCCAGCCCCTGGGCCTGGGCGGCGGCCTTGTCCGGCGGCGCGGCCGCCGTAATCGCCGTCGCCTTCCTCTTGGGCGGCTGGCTGGCCTACGATCAGCTCTGCCGCCGCATCAGTCCGGACATGAACCGCGACGGCGCGCTCAGCCTGGCCGTGGCGCTGCTGATGGCGCTGGCGGCCTACGCCAGCAGCCACATCTTCCAGGGCCGCGCCGCCTTCCTGATCACCGGCGCGGTCATGGCCACCTGCATGTCGGCCAATGTCCTGTTCTGGATCATTCCCGGTCAGCGCCGCATGGTGCGCGCCATCCAGGCCGGCGACAAACCCAATCCGCTGGATGGGCTGCGCGGCAAGCAACGCTCGGTGCACAACACCTATTTCACGCTGCCGGTGGTGTTCCTGATGATCAGCAATCACTACGCCTTCACCTTCGGCAGCCGCCACGCCTGGCTGATCATGGTGCTGTTCATCCTGTCCGGCGCGCTGATCCGCCAATACTTCGTGCTGCGCCACTCCGGCCGCCAGCGGCCGCTGCTGCCGGCGCTGGGCGGCCTGCTGCTGGTCGGCGTGGCGCTATTGGCCGCGCCGCCCCCGCCCAATACCGCGCCCGCGGCGCCGCAAGCCGCGGCGGACGCCGCTGAACCGGCGGCGGCGCAAACGGCGGCCGATGTCCGTCTGCGGCAGATTCACGCCATCATTCAAAACCGCTGCCTCTCCTGTCACTCGGCCACGCCCAGTCAGGCCGGCTTCGTGGCGCCGCCGGCCGGCCTGAAGTTTGACGATGCGCAGGAGATTCTCATCAACGCGCACCGAATCAAGCAGGCGGTGGCGTCCAAATACATGCCGCTGGCCAATTTGACCCAGATGACCCAGGAAGAGCGCGAGACTCTGGCGAAATGGGGGCCGGCGCCCGGCCGCTAACGCAACGCCGACCCGTTTGAAAATGGCGAGCGGCTTAGCCATATGGGTTGACTGGGGATAACTTTCCCATTCCGCCCCATCTGTGGATATCTTGAAACGATCAAGAAGAAGCCGCCTCGCCTTGACCCCCGCCCGCCGCTCGGCAACAATCCCCACGTTGCCGCCTACACGCGGCACCCGGGATTGGCGTCCCGGTACATCTCCATCTTTGTGGCCTACGCAGCAACTGCGCAGGCTGCTTTACCATGGCCGCGCCATTTGGCAGGCGCATGGTGGGGGAGTGCCATGGCACTCGCCGGTTTGGAGACAGTCCGGTACGCCAATCCTGCCACGCGCCTGCCCAATACCTCAGCCTTCCCCGGCAGGTGGTTTATCTTGTGTCACAGCAGGAGAAACACCATGCAACAGCCTCAAAACTTTCCCCCGCGCCGTCGCTACAAATTGAACGCCCTGGGACAACAGGAAGCGCTGCTCCCCTTCGTCCGC
Source organism: Chromobacterium sp. S0633 (assembly GCF_024158805.1). Lineage (NCBI taxonomy): Bacteria > Pseudomonadati > Pseudomonadota > Betaproteobacteria > Neisseriales > Chromobacteriaceae > Chromobacterium > Chromobacterium sp. S0633. The sequence goes on from NZ_JAMZGH010000001.1 coordinate 190,408, forward strand.
TTCTGCCCCGGCCGCACCTACCCGCATTACTGGCAAATGCCCACGCCCAGCAAGGATCTCCTCGCCGACCACGCCTATGGCCGCGAATGCGCGGCTCACCTATTGCAATGGCTGAAGGACAATCGGGAATACGTCGGCAAAGGTCTGCTCAGCCGCGTGGCGCGCGACATTGATTTTGACGACCGCGCCGGACGCGGTCAGTGGATGGGTTTCTTCAACTATCTGGAAATCATGATGCTGCTGGGCGCCGACCGGGTCCGGGTTTACCGCCATGTCGATAGCCAACACCAGATCTACCTGGCGCTGGGACAGCGCTTCAGCCTGGAAGCGCGCTTCCGCCGCATCCGCCTGCGAAACCGCTAAGCGTCTTGCGGTGGGTATCGCTACGCTCCACCCACCCTACGGTGGCTGGTTTGTCGGGGTATTTGTAGGGAGGGTGGAGCCGATAGGCGATACCCACCAAACCCCGCCGCCAAGGCCCAAGAATCGATCCCATCACGTTTCCGCGTGGGTACCGCTGCGCTCCTCCCTCCCTACGGCGGATAGTTTGGTCGGAGGTATTTGTAGGGTGGGTGGAGCCGTAGGCGATACCTGCCAAACTCCGCCGCCAAGGTCCAAGCATCGGTCCCACCGCGTTTCCGCGTGGGTATCGCTGCGCTCCTCCCTCCCTACGGCGGATAGTTTGGTCGGAGGTATTTGTAGGGTGGGTGGAGCCGAAAGGCGATACCCACCAAACCCCGCCGCCAAGGTCCAGGCATCGATCCCACCGCGTTTCCGCGTGGGTATCGCTGCGCTCCGCCCTACGGCGGATGCTTTGGTCGGGGGTATTTGTAGGGTGGGTGGAGCCGATAGGCGATACCCACCAAGCCTCGCCGCCTTTCCTTGCGCGTCACGCTTAAGGAGTGTGTGGAACGACGGCTCCCGCAAACACGAGCCGGAATGAAAACGCGCGTCCTAACCTTCAGGACGCGCCGCCTTGCCAACAGACGCCGCCGAGCATGGGTTCCGCCCAAAAAGGCGGACGGACGCCCTCCTCCGTTGTTTTGGCCATTTCCACCCAGGCGTCTTGCTTGCTCCACTCGTACAAAACGCCGGGCTGGATCAGATGCAGGTAGACGCGCTCGAAGGCGGACGACTCCAACAGATGATGGGTGGCGGCGGTCAGCGCCGCTTCCTGGATGAAGGCGGGAAACAGGGTGGTGGCGGCCACGCCGCCGAACTGCGGGATATTGGCCGCCAGCAGCAGGCTCAATTCATAGCCGGGCTTGGCCGCGTAGCGCTTCACGCACTTGGCTTGGATACGGTATTTGATCGCGGCGATGGGCGCGTTGGGCACGCTGATCGCCGCATCCTCGCCCTGCTGCGCCTGGCGCACTTCGCGGGCGCGCAGACAGCCCTTGCCGCCGCCGAACAAGTGCTCGTCCGCATGCACTTCCGTCACTTCGAAAGCGATCCGCCGGCCGTCGCTGAGGGTGGCGCCCACATCCGGCAGCGGCGGCGGCCAGGACTGCCGGTCCACTGCGTGCAAACCCTTGCGCTGCAATAAACGCAGCACCAGTTCCAGCTCTTTTTGCGCTTTTGAAGCCATCGGCCTCCCCCAGCCTGCGTCCGCTGGCGTTGCGGCGCGGCTGCGGCCGACAACGCCGGGGCGCGGTTATTTTGGCTATCGCTCAACCCAACCCGGCACAAGATATTTCTTTTTAGCACAAAAAATAAGCTATTCAGATTGGATTTAAAGTTTGATAAGCGATAGCGCTGCGCCGGGGGGGCTTCAGTGCTGGGAATCTCCTTCGCCGGGCAGCACCACGAACTCGCCGTTCAGGCTGCCCACCGCTTCGCCGCCGCACTCCAGCGCCACGGCAAGCCGCAAGCGCCCCATGCGTCCGCGCCGCAAAGCCCGCTCCAGCTTGTCCCAATCGGCGGCGTCCGGCGCGGCGGCGCGGGCGAGAAAGTCGGCGACGATGGGCTTGTCGTAGCGCATGTCGTTGCCGTGAATGATGACGCGGCCGGCCAGGCCGCGCTCGCGCAGGCGCATGAACACCAGGCACCAGGCGGCGAGGATGGCCGCCGCCGAGGCGCTGCCGCCGAACACGGTGGCGCGGTGGTTGATATTGGGCGCCAGCGGCGCGCTCAGGATCACGCGCTCGCCGCTGGCCTCGGCCACGCTGACCGCCATCGCGGCGGACAGCGGGATGTGTTGATGGAGGTAGTCTTCAAGCGCCTGTGGACTCATGTTGTTCTCCCGATTCGGCACGCCCGGCTTTGGCGCCGCCGCTCTCATTCTGCCCCAAGAGGTGGCGCTGGAAAAACCACAGGCTATGGCCCAGTTGCAGCACCTGGTTTTCCCGTTTGGCCGCGCCGTGGCCTTCGTCCGGGAACAGGATCAGGCCGCCGTCCACGCCCTTGCCGGCCATCGCGCGGTACATTTGCAGCGCCTCGCCCACCGGCACTCGCGGATCGCTAACGCCCTGGATGATCAGCAGCGGAGCGCGCAGCTTGTCGATGTGATTGATGGGCGACAATTGCTCCAGCGCGGCGCGGTCGCGCTCCAGGTCGCCGTATTCGGCGGCCCGCAGCGCGCGGCGGTAGGGCGCGGTGTTTTGCAGGAAGCTGACCAGGTTGGCGATGCCGACATTGGACACGCCGGCGTCGTAGGCGCCGGCGAAGATGGTCATCGCCGCCAGTGTGGAATAGCCGCCGTAGCTGCCGCCCATCACCCCGATCTTGGGCGCCACGCCGTCCGCGCCCCACTGGCTGCGGATGTAGCGCGCGGCGTCTTCGATATCGGACAGCACTTGCAGCCGGCGCGGACCGTTGTCGCTGTCCAGCCAGCTCTTGCCGTAGCCGACGGAGCCGCGCACATTGGGCTGCACATAGATGAAGCCGGCGTCGACGAATAACTGGGCCTGCGGCAAGAAGCCGGCCCGGCTCTGGCTCTCCGGCCCGCCGTGAAAGTGGACCACCACCGGGCAGGGCGTGGCCGCGCAGCGCGTCGGCCGGCGCACGAACATCGGAATCGGCGTGCCGTCGCGCGCCGGGTAGCTTTCCAGGCTGACCTTGGCGAAGCCCCGGGTATCCAGCTCCGGCGCGGACGGCAACAGCCACTGGCTGAGCTTGCCGCGCTTGCTGTCCCAAACATGGCTGCTGGCCGGCGCGGTGTCGGTTTCCACGCTGAAGTTGACGTAGCGGCCGTCGCGGCTGAGGTTGACGACGTTGACCTGGGCCGCGCCAGGGAAGGCCGGCAGCTTCAGCGCGCGATAGCCGCGGCGGCCGTCCAGCGCCAAGGCCTTGCCGTAACCATCCTGGCTCAGCGTGTAGTAGACGCGGCCCCGCTCATGGTCGATGTTGAGGTTTTCCACGTCGCCGCGCGCTTCCGGCGTCAGCGCCTGGAAGACGCCGGCGCTCCACAGATAAAGACGGTGGTATTCGCCGAACTTATTGCTGCGCACCAGGTATTCGCCGTCGCGCAGGCCGAAGTCCATCCGATAGTCGACGGCCTCGCCCTGGCCCAGCAGCGGCTGCAAGGCTTTGCCGTCCGGCGTCCATAAATAGAATTCCGCGCTGGCGTTGCTCAGCGTCTTTTGCAGCAATAGACGGCCGTCGTCGCGGTGATCGGCGATGCTCCAGGCCCCGCGATCGCCGAACAGACGCTCGCGGCGGCCGTCGGCCAGCCGATAGCGATACAGGGTGTAGCTGTCGGCCCGCTCGTCGTTGCTGCGGTAGTACAGCCATTGGCCGTCCTTGCTGAGAAACTGGAACTGGGTCTGCACGCCGGGCTTGTGCTGGACTTCGCGCAGCGCGCCGCCGGCGGCGGCTTGCAGATAGAGGCCGGGATTTTCCTCGCCCTTGCGGTCGCGGCTGAGCACCAGCCAGCGCCCGTCCGGACTGACGTCCTGGATCAGGGTGGCGTCTTCGCCGCCGGTAAGCTGCACCGGAAAGCGTTGCGGACCGTCCAGCCTCCAGACCTGCGGCACGCCGGTGACGCGCCAGCTGAAATACAAGGCCTTGCCGTCCGGGGACAGCACGCCGGCGCCGGGCGCGCGCAGGTCCAGCATATTCTGCACTTTGCGGCTCAGCTCCGCCGGCAAGGGCGCGGCGCGGTAGCGCGCCACCTCCTCCGCGCTGACGCTGGCGGCGCCAAGGCCGCTGTAGCCGCCGGCGGCACAGTCATGAGTGGACAACATCATCAACGCTGCGGTGGATAAGGCACGGACCATCATGACGACTCCTGAACCATTGGGCGGGCGACCAGTATAGCGGCCATGACAAAGCCATCGCAATTTGCATTATTCTCATGCCGACTCTGCGACACTTTGTCGCATGCTAGGGGGATGAGCAGGCGCTAAACTGATGCGGCTAATCCTCATTCGCATTTGTCGCCGCCAATGGCCGACACGCGCGCTAACCCTGATCCGCAAAGAGCTACGATGAAAAAGATCGCCCTGCTGGCCTTGCTGGCCGCTTCCGGCTCCGCCCTCGCCCACGTCACCCTGGAAACGCCCACCGCCGCCAGCGGCGGCTATTACAAGGGCGTGCTGAAAATCGGCCATGGCTGCAACGGCAGCCCCACCACCGCCATCAGCGTGGAAATGCCGGAGGGCGTGCATCTGGCGCAGCCGATGCCGAAAGCCGGCTGGGAGGTGGAGGTGAGCAAGAGCGCGGTCAAGCCTTTCGACAATTACGGCCGCAAGGTGAGCGAGGATGTGAGCCGCATCACCTGGAAGGGCGGCAAGCTGCCGTCCAATTTCTACGATGAGTTCGTATTCCAGGCCAAGATCGCCGCCCAGCCGGGCAAGCTCTACTTCAAGGTGAAACAGCTGTGCGAACAGGGCGAAACCAATTGGGCGGACATTCCGGCCCCCGGCCAGGACGCCCATGACTTGAAAAGCCCGGCGGCGGAGCTGACGGTGACCGCCGGCGCGGCCGGTCATCATCATTAAGAATCTATTTACGATCTGCTGCGCGTCGTGGAACGTGGCTCGGTGAGTGCACCTTGGAAACGCTCATGTGCCTTATGTACATTCCGCTTCCTCAGCGGTTTTCGCCTTGTCTCGCCTTAGCGCGCGAGATCGTAAACACGTTCTCGGAACGGATTCCTTGCGCCGGCCTGATCCCGCTTGCAAGCGGGCCGGCCAGAGGCATGAAAAACGCCGGCGGCGAGTCTCTCGCGGCCGGCGTTGTTGCATGGATGGGAGGGATCAGCGGAATAAGCCTTTGAGCAGATCCGCGCCCTGGGACAGCAAATCATCGCCCTGCGGCAGCTGGCCGTTGGGGGTCAGCTTGTCCACCAGACCGGGCAGATGTTCGGCCACCAATTGCGACACTTGCCCCTGGTCCAGGCCCACTTTTTCCGCGATGCCGGCGAGTTGATCGCCGCCCAGTACTTGCTGGATCTGCTCGGCGGACACCGGCAGATTGCCGCCCTGCCCCACCCACGAAGACACCAGCTCGCCCAGACCGCCTTGCTGGAACTGTTCCAGCAGTCCGGACAAGCCGCCTTGTTGTTGCAACAAGCTTTGCAGGGCTTCGCCGGCGCCGCCTTCCGCGCCGCCGGACAGCAAACCGCTCAAGGTATCGAATAAAGCCATGGTGCTCTCCTGTTTGCCGCGCACGGGGCGCGAATCTTGGTGAATGTCCCGCTGGCTCAAGCAGCCAGCAGGCCCGCCAGCCCGCGCATGGTCTGCCAGGGGTCGCCGACTTCCACGCCCTTGATCTGACGGTCTATGCGCGCGCATTCGTCCAGCGCGGTCATCAGCTTGCGCGGGCCGATGCGGCGCAAGGCCGGTTCGGCCAGACGCTGCTTGTCGCCCCACAAACGCAGTTCGCGCGCCATGTCGCGCGCGTTGCGCCCATCCTTCAGGCCCTGGCGCAGACGCAGCAACATGCGCACGTCTTCGGTCAGCGACCACAACACCAGCACCGGCGCCTCGCCTTCGGCCATCAGGCCGTCCAGCATGCGCAGCACCCGCGGCACGTCGCCGGCCAGCCAGGATTCGGACAGATGGAACACGTCGAAGCGGGCCACATTGGCCACCGCGGCGCGCAGTTGCTCCAGCGTCAGTTCGCCGGCCGGATACAACAAGGCCAGCTTGTCCACTTCCTGGCGCGCGGCCAGCAGATTGCCCTCCACGCGATCGACGAAGAAGGCCAGCGCCTCGCCGCCCAGCACCTGGCCCTGGGCCTTGAGCCGGCGCGTGATCCAGCCGGGCAGCTCGGCGCGCCCCACCAGGCGGGCCTCCGCCGTCACCGCCAGCTTTTCCAGCGCCTGGAACCATTTGGACTGCTGCTGCGCGCGCTCCAGCTTGGGCAGGGTGATCAAGGTCACCGTGTCCTGCGGCGGCTGCGCCGCCAGCTGTTGCAGCGCTTCCGCGCCTTCGGTGCCGGGTTTGCCGTTGGGGATGCGGATTTCCAGCAGCTTGCGCTCGGCGAACAGCGAGACGCTGCTCATCGCGTCGCGCAATTGCGACCAATCGAAACCAGCCTCCACCGTCAGCACTTCGCGCTCCTGATAGCCTTGCTCGCGCGCCGCCTGGCGCAGCGCGTCGGCGGCTTCCAGCGCCAGCAGCGCTTCCTCGCCGTGGATCAGGTAAAGCGGCGCCAGGCCCTTGCCCAACGCCGCGATCAGCGCGTCAGGGCTTAGGCTGGGCATCGGCGGGCTTCAGGCTTTGCGGGCCGGTCAGCGGCGCGGCGGCCGGCTTTTTCAGATAGGCCAGCCGGCGCACGATCTGCTCGGCCGCGTCGCGGCGGGCGTCGGCCCAGATCAGCGCTTCTTCCTGCTCCTTGCCGAGGATGGCGCTGTCGGAGTAGTTCATGCTGCGGCGCACGACCACCGTCATGTCCGGCTCCACCGGCACGCCGAACAGCACGGTGCGCACCACGGCGGTGTAAGTCAGCTGGTACTCGTTGATCTTGCCGCCCACGTTCAGGGTCAGGATGTCCTTGGACTGATTTTCGCTGAGGATGGTCACCACCGCCTCGGCCTGCTTGGGATTGCCCAGCACTTGCAGACGCGGGTCGCGCGCCAGCACGGTGCGCACGTCGCCGGCCACCGCGGTGTTGCCGCCATCGAAATACATCGAGGCGAACGGCAGCGGCTTCATCGGGCCGCCCAGGCCGCGCAGGTGGAAGCCGCAGGCGCTCAGCGTAAGGGCCAGCAGCGCCAGCCACAGCCATTGCAGGGAAAGTCTCATTCGCGATTCCTTATCGGGAAACAATGCTTGCCTGGCCCGGCCCGGGGCGCGATCCGCGTCCCGGAGCCTAAGCCACGCCGGTTTACACCACGATGTTGACCAGGCGGCCCGGCACCACGATGATTTTCTTGGCCGGTTTGCCTTCCATGAACTTCTGCACGTTTTCATGCGCCAGCGCCGCCGCCTCGATCGCGTCCTTGGCCGCGTCGGCGGCCACGGTGACGCTGCCGCGCAGCTTGCCGCCCACTTGCACCATCAGTTCGATCTCGCTCTTGATCAGCGCGCTCTCGTCCACTTTCGGCCAAGCTTGTTGCAGCAATTCGCTGCCCGGACGCAAGGCGTTCCACAACGCGTCGCAGATATGCGGCACGATGGGGGACAGCAACAGCGTCACGGCTTCCAGCGTTTCCTGCGCCACGGCGCGGCCGGCGTCGCCGGAGGTGTCGGTCTTGTCGTAGGTGTTCAGCAGTTCCATCACCGCGGCGATGGCGGTGTTGAATTGCTGGCGGCGGCCGTAGTCGTCGGCCACTTTCTGGATGGTGGCGTGCAGCTTGAAGCGCAGGTCTTTCAGGCCGGCGCTCAGTTCGCCGCCGCTGTAAGCCGGCGCCAGGCCGGTTGCGACATGCTCGTTCGCCGCCTTCCACAAGCGCTTGAGGAAGCGGAACGCGCCTTCCACGCCGGCGTCCGACCATTCCAGGCTCTGCTCCGGCGGCGCGGCGAACATCATGAACAGACGGGCGGTGTCCGCGCCGTAGTTTTCAATGAATTCCTGCGGGTCCACGCCGTTGTTCTTGGACTTGGACATTTTCTCGATGCCGCCCACCACGACCGGCAGGCCGTCCACGCGATGCTTGGCGGCCACGATCTTGCCCTTGGCGTCGCGCTCCAGCACCACGTCCTGCGGCGCGATCCAGTCGGTGGCGCCGTTGGGCAGTTCGCGATAGAAGGTTTCGCACACCACCATGCCCTGGGTCAGCAGGCTCTTGAACGGCTCGTCGCTGGACACCAGGCCCTCGTCGCGCATCAGCTTGTGGAAGAAGCGCGCGTACAGCAGGTGCAGGATGGCGTGTTCGATGCCGCCCACGTACTGGTCCACTTGCAGCCAGTAGTCGGCCGCCTTCTTGTCCACCATCGCGGTGTCGCACTTGGGCGAGGCGTAGCGCGCGTAGTACCAGCTGGACTCGACGAAGGTGTCCATGGTGTCGGTTTCGCGCTTGGCCGCGCCGCCGCATTTTGGGCAGCTGGTTTCGTAGAATTCCGGCATCTTGGCCAGCGGGGAGCCGGCGCCGTCCGGAATCACGTTCTCCGGCAGCGTCACCGGCAGGTCTTTTTCCGGCACCGGCACATCGCCGCAGCTCTGGCAGTGGATGATGGGGATAGGGCAGCCCCAGTAGCGCTGGCGGGAGATGCCCCAGTCGCGCAGGCGGTATTGGGTTTTCTTCTGGCCGGAGGCCTTGGCTTCCAGATCGCCGACGATGGCGTCGAAGGCGGCGGCGAAGTTCAGGCCGTCGTATTTGCCGCTGCCCACGGTGCGGATGCTGTCGTCCTTGGCGGCGTACCAGTCCTGCCAGGCGGCGGCATCGAAGTTGTCTTCGCCGCTGGCCGGCGCGTAGACCTGCTGGATCGGCAAGCGGTATTTGTTGGCGAACTCGAAATCGCGCTCGTCATGCGCCGGCACCGCCATCACCGCGCCTTCGCCGTAACCCCACAGCACGTAGTTGGCCACCCATACCGGCAGCTTGGCGCCGGTCAGCGGATGAACGACGAACAGGCCGGTGTCCATGCCCTTCTTTTCCATCTTGGCCACGTCGGCCTCGGCCACGGAGCCGGCCTTGCATTCGGCGATGAAGGCTTGCAGCTCGGCGTTGCCGGCCGCGGCCTGGCTGGCCAGCGGGTGTTCGGCGGCCACCGCCACATAGGTGGCGCCCATCAGGGTGTCGGGACGGGTGGTGTAGACCTTGAGCTGGCCGGCGTGGCCGATGCTGGCTTCGTCGTAGGCGAAGGCCACGTCGGAGCCGAAGCTCTTGCCTATCCAGTTGCGCTGCATGGTCTTGACCTGTTCCGGCCAGCCGTCCAGCTTGTCCAGATCCGCCAGCAGCTGCTCGGCGTAGTCGGTGATGCGGAAGTAGTACATCGGGATTTCGCGCTTTTCCACCAGCGCGCCGGAACGCCAGCCGCGGCCGTCCACCACTTGCTCGTTGGCCAGCACGGTCTGATCCACCGGGTCCCAGTTGACCACGCCGTTTTTCTTATAGATCACGCCTTTTTCAAACAAACGGGTGAACAGCCACTGTTCCCAGCGGTAGTAGTCCGGCTTGCAGGTGGCCAGCTCGCGGTCCCAGTCCAGCGCAAAGCCCAGGCTGTCCAGCTGCTGCTTCATGTATTCGATGTTGGCGTAGGTCCAGGCCGCCGGCGCGCCGCCGTTTTTCATCGCGGCGTTCTCGGCCGGCAGGCCGAAGGCGTCCCAACCCATGGGCTGCAGCACGTTGAAGCCTTGCAGACGCTTGAAGCGGGCCAGCACGTCGGTGATGGTGTAGTTGCGCACATGGCCCATGTGCAGCTTGCCGGACGGATAGGGGAACATCGACAGCGCGTAGTATTTGGGACGCGACGCGTCTTCCACGGCTTTGAAAGCGGCAGTCTTCTGCCATTTCTGCTGGGCGGCGGCTTCCACCGCGCGCGGGCTGTATTGTTCTTGCATGGCGATCTTTATCTGGACTCTGAAATACAAAAGGCGGGCTGCCCGGAGGCGCCAGTGATGCGCTCCGCTCCGGATAGCCCGTCCGCAAAAAGGTTGCCCCCATTATAACGGCGTCTTCGCTTCCGCGATAAGACCCCAAAAAAACAAATGCTTGGCCGGCTCCTTGACCCGTCGCCGTCAAGGGCAGGGCTTGACGCCCCAGCCTTTGCGGCCGCGCCAGCAGGAGAAATCCTCCTTCACCGAGCGTATGGTCCAGACATTGCCTTCGCGGGAGAGCTGGAAGCGCTGGCGCATGCCCTTGACGCTGTCGTCCATCAGGCCTTCGCGCAGCAGCGCGATGCTGGCCTTGTCGAAGGCTTCCGGCGGGCTGGTCTGGATCACTTTCAGGCTGCGGTATTCGAACTGGCCGTCTTCGCCCAGCCGGTTCTTGGCGAAGCGCAACACCACTTCCAGCGGCAGTTCGCCGGGCTGGCCGGCAAAGGGGAAGCGCGTCTCGTCGCTATAGGCGGAGGCGGCGGCGGGCATTCCGGCCAGTAAGGCCGCGGCGCAGAGAACGATGGTTTTCAATTGCCAGTCTTTCCTTGTCGAAAACCAGATTCGACCGGCCCACGCGCCAAATAGTTGCGCGGGCTTAGAAGCGATTCAAAGTCTGCCGCGCTTCGGCGATACGGCGTTGAAAACGCTTTCAGGATGCTCATGCGCCACCTGTGCATTCCGCTTCTTCAAGCGTTTTCGCCTTGTCTCGCCTTCGCTCGCGGGAGCGTAAACACGTTCTTAGACCCGGCCGGCCAGATGGGCGTCGCGGAAGCGCTCCAGTTGCCGCAGCAGCGCCTCGAGTATGCCCGGCTCCCACACAGAGTGGCCGGCGGCTTCCACCAGTTCGTAGTGGGCCTGCGGCCAGGCCTGGGCCAGCCTCAGCGCGGTGGAGGGCGGGCAGACCACGTCGTAACGGCCTTGCACGATGGCGGCGGGAATGTGGCGGATGCGCGCCAGCCCGTCCAGCAGCGCGCCTTCCGGCAAAAACACGCGGTTGACGAAGTAATGGGCCTCCAGCCGCGCCAGCGACAAGGCCACGTATTCGCTGCCGGCGCGCTCAGCGGCGTCGGCATTGGGGCGCAGCGCGACGCAAGCGCCCTCGTAACGTCCCCAGGCGCGGCAGGCCGGCAGGTGCACCGCCGGGTCCGGGTCGGTCAGCCGCCGGTAATAGGCGGCCAGCAAGTCGCCGCGCTCCGCCTCCGGGATGGGCGCGACGAAGCGTTGCCACTCCTCGGGAAAGAACTGACCCATGCCGTGCAGAAACCAGTCGATCTCGCGGCGCTCACCCAGGAAAATGCCGCGCAGAATCAGGCCGCTGACCCGCTCCGGATGCGCCTGGGCGTAAGCCAGCGCCAGCGTGCAGCCCCAGGAGCCGCCGAACACCAGCCAGCGCTCTATGCCCAGTTGCTCGCGCAGCCGCTCGATGTCCGCCACCAGATGGGCGGTGCTGTTGTCGCGCAGCTCGCCGCGCGGCGAGGAGCGGCCGCTGCCGCGCTGATCGAACAGCACCGCGCGGTAAAAACCGGGGTCGAACAACTGGCGGCAGGCCGGCACGCAGCCGTCTCCGGGTCCGCCGTGCAGATAGAGGACCGGATACCCCTGCGGCTGGCCGCACTGCTCCCAGTACATGGAATGCAAGCCGTCCAGCGGCAGCATGCCGCTGGCAAACGGTTCTATCGGCGGATACAGCATGGCTTCTCCATCAAAAGTCGGTTTCTTAGAGCCTGTTCAAAGTCTCGCGAGCCAGAGCGAGACAAGGCGAAAATTAGCGAAAAAGCGGAATGTACGAGGGGTACTGAGCATTTTGAGCTGGTTTTTAACGCCGTATCGCCGAAGCACCGCAGGCTATGAACAGGTTCTTAGCCGCGCAGCAGGCTATACAACATCTCACTGGCCATCGTCGCCATCAAGGCGGCGAACACCTGCTTCAAACGGGCCACCGGCAGCTTGTGCGCGGCGCGCGCGCCCAGCGGCGCCATCAGCACCGTCATCAGCATCAGCGCCAGCATCGCCGGCAGGTAGATAAAACCCAAGGCGCCTGCCGGCAAGCCGGCAACGCTCCAGCCGCTGTAGAGATAGCCGACGGCGCCGGACACGGCGATGGGCCAGCCCAAGGCCGCGCTGGTGGCGATGGCGGTGTGCACCGGCACATTGCACCAGCTCATATAGGGCACGCTCATCGAACCGCCGCCTATGCCCACCCAGCTGGAGATCATGCCTATCGCGCCGCCCGCGCCCCACTGCCCGGCCTGGCCCGGCATTCCACGGCTGGCTTGCGGCTTGAGATTGAAGAACATCTGCACGGCGACCAGGTAGGCGTAGCCGACGAAGAACCATTTCAACGCCAGCCCGGAAATCGCGCCGGCGATCAGGCTGCCCAGCAAGGTGCCGACCACCATCGCCGGCGCCATCGCCCGCACAATGCGCCAGTCCACCGCGCCCTTTTTGTGATGAGCGCGCACGCTGGACAGGCTGGTGAACACCATTACCGCCAGCGAGGTGCCCACCGCCAGATGCTGAGCATGGTCGCCGCCCAAATGCGCGGCGGACAAGACCCCCAACACCACGGGCACGATGACCAGGCCGCCGCCGACGCCGAGCAGGCCGGCCAGAAAGCCGGCCACCGCGCCGCAGGCCAGCAGCGCCAGAATCAGCGGCACGCTCAGCATGCCAGCAGCTGTTCAGTGATATAGCGCCATTCGTCCTCGCTCAGCGGAGTGATGGACAGCCGGTTGCCGCGCTTGAGCACCGTCATCTCCGCCAGCGGCGGGTGTCGGCGCAGCTCGGCCGGGGACAGCAGCCGGGTCTTGCGCAGGAAACGTACGTCCACCGCCAGCCAGCGCGGCGCGTCGGGAGAGGACTTGGGGTCGTAGTAAGGGCTTTCCGGGTCGAACTGGCTGGAGTCCGGATGCGCGGCAGCGGCGATTTCCGCCAGGCCGGCCACGCCCGGCTCCGGGCAGGACGAGTGCCAGAACAGCAGCCGGTCCCCCTCTTGCATGCCGTCGCGCATGAAGTTGCGCGCCTGGTAATTGCGCACGCCGGTCCACTCGAACAAGCGTTCGGGCTCGGCGGCGAGATCGTCGATCGAGGTATCGTCCGGTTCGGACTTCATCAGCCAGTATCGCATGGGCAATGTCTGTTAATCAGTCAGGGAAAGGGTTAACGCTTGCTCAATCTTACTGGAAAGATTGCGGCTTAGGCTGTCTTCACCGCCCCGAAAGGGGGTTCTGAAGCGATATGGAAAGGGAAGACCATGAAAACGCATGAAAAACAGCTGGTGATGGGCCTGTTGCTGAGCGGCGCCTTGAGCGCCTGCGTGGTGGTGCCGCCCCGGGCGGCGCCGGTAGTCGTCAGACCCGCGCCGGTGGTGGTGCGCCCGGCGCCCGTCGTGGTGACGCCCGTCTACGGCTATTACGGCGACTACGGCCGCCGCCCCTGGCGCTAAGCCGCGCGCAGATACAGCCAGCCGCCCAGCAAGACCAGATTCAGCGCCGCGCCGCACCAGAACAGCAGCCGGAACGGCTGCTTGACGGTTTTGTGGCGAAACAGCCGGCGCGCCATCAGGCCGCCGGGCCAGCCGCATAGCACACCCAGCCACAGCAGCCGGGCTTCCGGCGTGCGCGGCCCGCCGCGCTCCGCCGCCCGCTTGTCGCGCCAGTACAGAATGAAGCAGAGCAGGCTCAAGCTAAGATACAGCCACGCCACCGCCCACTCCAGCCGCCCCAGCAGGGCCAAGGCCGGCAAAACGGCCAGGAAGACGATGGCTATCGGCATAGAGGACTCAAAGGCAGCCGGCGCAAACCGGATTCGGTCAGCAAATAATCCAGCCGGACGTCCCAGGGCTCGCGCGGCACGCGCTCGACGCGCTGGCAATCGTAGGCCACGCCCACCAGCAAGGGCTTGCCGAACAAGCGCGCGCGCTGGCGGAAGGCCAGCGTGGTGTCGTAGAAGCCGCCGCCCTGCCCCATGCGATAGCCCTCGTCGTCGATGGCCAGCAGCGGCACAAACAACACGTCCAGCCGTTCGGCGCGCAGCGCCGGACCATCGTATTCGGCGATCCGGTAGCGCGGATGCAGATACCAGCGGTCAGCCGCGCCCAGACGGCTGAACCACAGCCGGCGGCCGCGCCGCGGAATCTGCGGCAGATAGACTTCCGCGCCGCGCCACAGCGCTGCGCTCATCAGGATTTCCAGATCCAGCTCCGAACCGGCGGCCAGATAAGCGCCCACGCGCTTGCCTCGCTTGAGCAGCCGCGAGGCGTGACGCGCGATCGCCCGCATCGCCTGCAAACGGTAAGAAGCGCTCAGAGCCTGACGCGCGCGGCGAATTTTCCTGCGCAATGCGGGCTTGTCGACGGGAAACGGATCGGAAACAAGAGAGGGTGCGGTCATGGCAGAGGGGGGAGCCCCCGCGAGTGTCGTTCGGGCAAAATTCGCTTGTACCCTGTTTCCAGGGAGGGCCGCCTGCCAGTCATTTCGGGCGCATCCTCAAGAGGACGCGGCACGCCCATGACTCACGCTGGCAGCCTGAAGCGAACGCATTGGTACAAAGGAATTGTGTGCCTTCACAAACACCGCAGGGGGTACTGACCTTGGTGTTCGCCAGCTGGCTGCGGTTTAAAACAGCGCTTGCTGGCTTTCGCGGAGCGCCTGGTCGGCTGCTTCGCTCATACTGCGTATTTTACGCTGAAACGCCGCCATCTCCAAGCCCTCTCCCACTTTTGTCTTCAACAAATCGTGGGCGATGTTCAAGGCGGCCATGATGGCGATCTTGTCGGCGTCCATCACCTTGCCGTGCTGCTGGATCATTTCGATCTTGCCGGCCAGCAGACGCACCGCCTCTTGCAGCGTTTCCTTTTCTTCCGCCGGGGTGCCGATGGTGAAGGAACGTCCCAGCAGTTCGATTTCAACCTGAGCCACGTCGCTCATTCCGCATCCTCCGACGCCTTGGGCAGGCGCTCGACCAGAGCCGCCACCCGCGCGCGGGTTTCGTTCACTCTGAAGTTCAGCTCCGCATTGTCGCGCAGCGCTTCGGACAGCGCTTCGGCAAAACGGCCGTTTTGTGTTTCAAGTTCGCGAATGCGCGCCACCAACGCCGTCACCCGCGACTCGAGATATTCCAGTTCCTTGTCCATGGCGGCGAGGATAGCCGGCGCTCACTTGGCCGTCAAACCCAGCCGCTGCCGCGCTGTGTCCAGCGCGAGACACAGGGCCGCCGCGCCGTCCACCAGCCGCGGGCCGGGCACGACCATGGCGTCGCCCGGCAAGGCGAACAAGGCGTCTTTGGCCACCGCCGGCAGCGTTTGCCAACGACGCCACATCCGCAGGCTGGCCTCGTCGCCGGCCAGAATGGCCTGCGGACGCGCGGCCACCACGGTGGCGGCGGACACTTGCGGCGCCGGCTGCCGGACATCGCCAAACACGTTGACGCCGCCGCACAAGCTGATCAGCGGCCCCATGAAGCTTTGATCGCTGACGGTGAAAATGGGCGTTTGGCTGACTTGATAGAACACCCGCACCGGCGCGCGCGCGCCGTAACGCCGGCGCAACTCGGCCAGGCGCTGGCGATAACTCGCGGCCGCCTTGCCGGCGGCGGCGTCCACGCCCGCCAGCCGCCCCAAGGCCAGCATTTCCTTGGCCACGTCGTCCGGCTGCAAAGGGTGGCTCAGATAGACGGGAATGCCCAGGCTGCGCAAGCGCTCCAGTTCGCGCGGCGCGCCGCCGTCGCGCCAGGCCACCACCAGATCCGGCCGCTGCCGCATCACCGCCTCCAGGCTGAAGCCGGTGAAGCTGCCCACCCGCGGCAAACGCTTGGCGGCGTCCGGATGGTCGCTATGTTCCACCGTGGCCACCAGCTTGTCGCCGGCGCCCACCGCGTACAGCATTTCCGTGGCGTGCGGCACCAGGGTCAGAATCCTTTGCGCCGGCTGCGCCAGCGTGATGGTCTGGCCACCGCCGTCCTGGGCGCTGACCGCCGCCAAAGCCGGCAGCGCGCCCAGCAGCAAGACCAGAACCGGCAACCGTCTCATATCTCGCCTTTCAACACCAGCGGCAAGCCGCAGGCCACCAGCGTCACCCGCTGGCAGACCGCCGCCACCGCTTGGTTCACACGCCCCAGCTCGTCGACGAAGCATCGGGTCTGGGCATTGGCCGACACCACGCCCCAGCCGATTTCATTGCTGACCAGCAGCACCTCGCCTCGGGCCTGTTCCAGCGCCGCCAGCAGCGCGGCGCGTTCCTGTTCGAAACCGGCGGTGTCGAAACCGCCGTCCTCGTTGAAAAAGCGCATCAGCCACATGCCCAGGCAGTCGACCAAGAGTAGGCCGCCCGCCGCGTCGCGACGCAGCAGCTCGGCGGCCAAGCCGCGGCCGGCCTCCGCTTGCGACCACGCCGCCGGACGCCGTCGACGATGGTGTTCGACGCGAGCGGCGAACTCGGCGTCGCCGCCGCGCAGCTCGGCCGTCGCCAGATAGCAGACCGGACCCGGGTGGGCCAAGGCCAGGGTTTCGGCGTAGCGGCTCTTGCCGCTGCGCGCGCCGCCGGTGATCAGGTGGGGCATGGGAATTCCTTACTGACTGAAACGAACCCCAAGGAAAACACCCAGTCCGCCGGTGTTGTACCCATAAGCGGTTTCATATTCACGATTGAACAGATTGTCCGCTCGAGCCGTGGCAGTCCAATTTTTGGCAAAACGATAATTGGCAAAAATATTGGTCACGCCGTAACCATGCAGCGCTTTGGCCTCCGAATTAGCCGCATCTCCCGCTCGGCGCGACGCGACTTGCTGCTCCGCTCCCAGCGTCCATTTTTCCCACTGCTTGGCGGCGGATACGCTGGCACTCTGGCGCGGCCGGTTTGCCAACCAATTGCCTGTCTTATCGTCTCGCGCATCCATCAGCGTCAAGTTACCTTGCCAGTCGATACTGAGCCATTGGGCCCCCGCCTCCAATGACAGCCCCCGGATCGTTGCGCGATCCACATTGCTCGGGCGCCATGAATTGAAATCCGTGGGGTCGGTTTGCGCCCACTGAATCAACTGCTCCACTTTGTTCTGGAATAGGGTCAAGCTAGCCGAACGGCCATCTTTTCGGTATTGCAGGGCCAGCTCTGTATTCTTTGAACTTTCCGGCTTTAGATTGGGGTTGCCGCTGCCCGGATAGTACAGATCGTTAAAGGACGGTGCTTTATACCCTGTGCCATAACCTACACGCGCAAGCCAACCATCGGCGAAACGATAGCCATAACCGGCTTTACCGGTCATCTTCCCCCCGAATTGATCATCATGATCGTTTCGAAGGCTAGCTTGCAGAAGATGCTTGCCCAACTCCAACTGGTAGCTCACGAATCCGGCATTGGTGGTGCGGGTGTTTTTGGTATAGATACCATCGCTAGCGATTTTCTGGTCCAAATGGGAGGCGCCCAAAATAAATACGCCAACCTTGGTATTCAAGTCGTTCTGCCATTGCCATTCGTTCTGCGTTGTCTGAAAAAAGCTGGCACGTCGATCGAAATTGCCGTTATGAAACTCCTCGGACTTGTCCTGACTGCGGGCAAAACGCAGAGTGCTTGTCCAGACATCGTTGAAACGATTTTTTGATTCAACGCTCTGCCCAGCCAGGCGCGACTTGGAGCGATCCTGCCCCTTCCACGCACTGGTATAGTCAATGTCAGCCTCCGCAAAGGTCTGGAATAGACGCACAGTCAAATCATGGCCCGGCAACAAGGTCTGCGTCAGGCTAGCGGCATAGCTATCATTGCGATACCCATCGTTGTCCGGGTTGTAGTAATCCGTGTTGCGTGAATTCGTCGCCGAAAAACCATCGGACTGAGCGTGCGACAACTGCAGGCTATAAGCGGTATTTCCCGACTTCCCCGCTACGCCGGCGCTTAGCTTGCCGGTGCCTCGGCTGCCAAACTCCACCCCCGCGTTCCATCGCGGCTCGCCCTCGCCTTTACGAGTGAAGATCTGAATCACCCCGCCGATGGCGTCTGCGCCGTATAAACTGGACGCAGGCCCCCGCAGAATTTCAATGCGCTCGATCTGGGCCAATGGAATATTCTGAATCGTCGTGGTACCGAGCGTGGCGGAATAAATTCGCACGCCGTCCACCAGCACCACCGTATGGCTATCCTTGTTGCCGCGGATATAGATGCTGCTGGCGCTGCCTGGGCCGCCATTGCTGGCGATAGAAACAGCCGCTTGACGCGACAACACTTGTTGCAGGGTTTGCGCCCCGCTTTCTTCGATTTCCTCGCGCGTGATCACGGTCGCATCGGCTAGCGTGCGCGACAGCGGTTGCGCCACACGGCCCGCCGTCACCACTACCGGATCCCCGGCGAACTCGGGCACATTGGCGGCATAGGCCTGGCCGGCGCAGGCCAGCGAGACCAGCAAGGCGCATTGTTGGGGTTTGAACATGAAACACACTCCACATGGAATCTGGCCGCCAGGGCGGCATGGTTAGGAAGAGTGCGAAGAAGGCATGAAAAGGGGGACGCCGCGGCAGGGCGCCGGGCCGTCTGTCGGATCGCCTCCCCGCGATACTCCAGTGCGGCCGCCTTCCGGGCGGCCATTGGGCGGGCGCGAGTGTGGTTTCCATGATCGCGCATGCCAGCAGGCCGGTCTCCGGGCTCGGCCTTGCGGCGATGCGCCTTCCCATCCGATGGACAGTGGCCCTTGCATCGCCTGGGCGTTGAGGTTCAACGTCTCGCGCGTCGAGCGCGACTCGGTTGAACAGCTTCACACGCCAGGCCTTACCGTTGCGGGGGCAGCGCCGGTCTTGCACCGGCTTCCCGTTTCATCCGCGGCGCTTGAGCCGCGGACACCTGCTAGGTTCCGGATTATACCGGAGAGCATCCCGACGGGATGGCGCCAAAAGAAATATGTTTAGTTAGGATCAAATCGCCCACCGGCTGCGGGTTGCCCCGGTGGCGGGCTATCGCTTAAAGTCGCCGCTGAATCACTCTCTCATCCAGGCTGGAGTTGGCCATCTCATGACATTCATCGATACCTTTCGCTCACCCGATTTCGCCGCCTACCAGGCCGCCCGCGCCCGCCAGGCCACACTCACCAAGCCGGCGGGCAGCCTGGGCAGGCTGGAAGAGCTGGCCTGCCGCTTCGCCGCTTGGCAGGGCAAGGTCTGCCCGGACGCGCTGCGGCCGGCGATCACGGTGTTCGCCGGCGATCACGGCGTGACGGCGGAAGGCGTATCCGCCTATCCCTCGGTGGTGACCGGCGAAATGGTGCGCAATTTCGCCAATGGCGGCGCGGCCATCTGCGTGTTGGCGCAAAGCCTGGATGCCAGGCTGGAGGTGGTGGACGCCGGCGTGCTCAGCGACGTCTCCGCGCTGCCCATCGTCCACGCCAAAGTACGGGCCGGCACCGGCAATCTGGCCAGGGAGGCCGCAATGACGCCGGCACAGGCGGAGGCCGCGCTGGAAGTGGGCCGCCTGGCCGCGCGCCGCGCGCTGGACGGCGGCGCCAATTTGCTGATCGCCGGCGACATGGGCATAGGCAACACCACCGCATCCGCCGCGCTGATCTGCCGGCTGGCGGACTTGCCGCCGGAGCGCATCGTCGGCCGCGGCACCGGCCTGGACGAGGCCGGCCTGGACACCAAGCGCCAAGTGGTGCGCACCGCGCTGGCCCGCGTCGCCGGACGCGATTTGTCCGCGCTGGACATCCTGGCCGAGCTGGGCGGCCTGGAAATCGCCGCCATGGCCGGCTTCTATCTGGAAAGCGCCGCGCAAGGCGCGCCGGCGCTGGTGGACGGCTTCATTTCCAGCGCCGCCGCGCTCTGCGCGCTGGCGCTGGAGCCGCGCGTGGGAGATTGGCTGCTGGCCAGCCACCGCTCGGAAGAAACAGGGCACCTGCTGGCGCTGCACGCGCTGAAGCTGGAGCCGGTGCTGGACCTGGGCATGCATCTGGGCGAGGGATCCGGCGCCGCCTTGTGCGTGCCCTTGCTGCAAATGGCCATCCGCCTGCACAACGAGATGGCCACCTTCGCCGAGGCGGGCATCACCGGAAAAGCGGAATGAACCCCTATACCCTGACCCTGTTGCGTCACGGCGAAATCGATCATGAGGGCCGCTTGATCGGCAGTTGCGATCTGCCGCTGAACGCCACCGGACACATTCAGATGGCGCAAAGCTGGCAGCGCATTTGCGCGCTGGCGCCGGTGACGGCGATGGCCAGCTCGCCCTTGCAGCGTTGCCGCGAGTTCGCGGTCCAGCACGCTCTGCACGGCTCGCTGACGCTGAAAGTGGACCCGCGCTTCGCGGAAATGGACTTTGGCGACTGGGACGGCATGGACGTGCAGGTGCTGGCGCAGCGCTATCCGGACTGGCGCGCCAAACTGGCGGCCGGGGAGCTGACGCCGCCGGGCGGCGAAGCTTACGATGGCTTCCGCACCCGAGTGCTGGCCGGCCTGTCCGAGTGGATGACCACGGCCAGCGGCAGCCACCGCGTGCTGGTCACCCACGGCGGCGTCATCACCACCTTGCTGGCGGAGTTGCTGGGCGCCGATTTTGCGGTGGCCAAGCTGATGACGGTGCAGCGCGGCGGCTTTGCCCAATTATCCATCCTGGACGGGCACCCGGCCTATTTGATGCGGCTGGAAGCGCCGTGCGCGGACTGATTCTGGCGCTGCAGTTCCTGACCCGCCTGCCCACGCCGCAGCTGCGCGAGTTCAAGCCCGAGTGGTTGGCCGACAGCGCGCGCTGGTTCGCCGCGGTGGGCTTGATCATCGGCGCGCTATTGCTGGCGGCGCTGACCCTGGGCCGCCTGAGCGATCCTTGGCTGGCGGCGCTGCTGGCGCTCTTGATGTGGACCTGGGTCACCGGCGGCCTGCATCTGGACGGCTTGGGCGATCTCGCCGACGCGCTGGGCGCCGCCCACCGTTCGCGCGAACGTTTCTTCGAGGTGCTGAAAGATCCTCACGTCGGCAGCTTCGGCGCGCTGGCGCTGATCCTGGCCGTCATCGCCAAGCTGGTCTTGCTGATGTTGCTGGCCAAACAGCCGGCGCCGCCCTGGGGCCTGCTGCTGATCCCCGCCTGGTGCCGCTGTTTCGCGGTGTACTGGTCGGCCAGCCTGCCGGCGATCGCGCCCGGCAGCGGCGAACGCTTCGCCTGGCGGCGGCACGGCCCCAGCCTGGCGGTCAACGCGGCGCTGCTGGCGGCGCTGTCGGCCTGGCTGGCCCCGGCATTGCTGCTGGCGCCTTTGGCGGCGCTGGCCTGGCGGCGCTTCCTGCTGCGCAAGCTGGGCGGCATGACCGGGGACTGCCTGGGCGCGGGCATTGAGCTGTGCGAAATCGGCCTCTTGCTGCTTTTGGCGGTCCGCTGGCCGGCGCTCTAGCAGCGCTGCAACGATACCGCCATCTCCTCGTCATCCCGCGGTGATGCCGAGCGCGGATACTGGCGGCGTCGTCATCGCACGGAGCCGCCATGGCCCATCTGGAGATCAGCTGCGAGCGCGGCCGGCTGGACCGCGACATGATTCAGCGCTTCCTGTCTCAAACCCACTGGGCGCAAGGCCTGACGCCGGAGCAGCTGGACAAGGCCATAGCGCACTCGCTGGTGTTCGGCGCCTACCGCGGACAACGGCAACTGGGCTTTGCCCGCATCGTCACCGACTACGCCAGCTTCGCCTATTTGTCCGATGTGTTCGTGCTGGCCGAGGTCCGTCGCCTCGGCGTCGGCCGCGCCTTGATGGAGGCGGCGCTGGCCCACCCCGAGCTGCAGCAGCTGCGGCGCTTTCTGCTGGTGTCCCGCGACGCGCGCCCGTTCTACCGCCGGCTGGGCTTTGCCGAACTGCGCGACAGCGAACGCTATATGGAGCTGCGGCGCGAGCCGGCAGCACAGCCGGCGCGCGCCTGGTCCTGGTTCCGCGCAAATAAAAACGCCGCTTGATGAGAGCGGCGTTCTTGCATGCGTCAACGATTTAAAGCGTGCCGGCCAGCTTCTTATTGCGCATCAGGCACAGCATGTCACAGGCCAGATGCGCGGCGGCGAGGGCGGTCACCTCGCTATTGTCGTACGCGGGCGCTACTTCCACCACGTCCATGCCGACGATGTTCAGATCGCCCAGATTGCGGACGATCTTCAAAGCCTGAGCGCTGCTGAGGCCGCCCGGCACCGGGGTGCCGGTGCCCGGCGCGAAGGCCGGGTCCAGACAGTCGATGTCGAAGGTCAGGTAGACCGGGCTGTCGCCGATCACTTCCTTGATGCGCGCGATGGTGGCGTCCACGCCGTTGTCGTGCACCCAGGGCGCGTTCAGCACATTCATGCCCATGAAGTCGTCGTTCCAGGTGCGGATGCCCACTTGCACCGACTTCTTCGGATCGATCAGGCCATCCTTCACCGCCTTGTAGAACATGGTGCCGTGGTTCAGGCTGTCCGGTTCGTCGTCCGGCCAGGTGTCGCAGTGCGCGTCGAAATGCAGCAGCGCCAGCGGCTTGCCGTATTTCTCCGCGTGCGCGATCAGCAGCGGGTAGGTGATGAAATGGTCGCCGCCGAAGGTCAGCATCTTGGCGCCGGAGGCCAGGATGGTGCGCGCGTGCTCGATGATGGAGGGCTTGATGGTCAGCGGATTATGCGCGTCGAACCAGCAATCGCCGTAGTCGATCACGGCCAGATCGTCGAAGGGGTTGAAGCCCCAGGGGAAGGGGCTCAACTCGGCCAGCTGCACGCTGGCGGCGCGGATCGCCTGCGGACCCAGCCGCGCGCCGGAGCGGAAGGTGGTGGACAGGTCCAGCGGAATGCCGGACACCACCACGTCGGCGCCGGTCAGATCTCGGCTATAGTTGCGGCGCATGAAGGACAGCACGCCGGCATAGGTGTTTTCAATGGAAGAGCCGTACAGGCCCTGACGGCGGATCGCGCCGTCGCCATAAATGGTTTCGCTCATGAATACTCTCCGCGAGAGAGTACGCCGGGCTCAGGCGTCCCGACGATTACCGTCCATCTTGCACAGCCGACGGCTTGAGGCTGCCGCCCCCCTTGGGGCGGAACCCCGAAGTTTGCCGCGATGCGCGCGCACGCACAAGAGCCAATCGAATCAATGGCTTTCCAGCTGGATGCGCCACAGCCGAAAACGCAGTCTCACGTCGTACCAGACCGGGCGCAGCCCCAGCAGAAACAAGAGCAGCGCCAGCGGCAGGGTGAAGCTGTATCCCATATGCTTGAAGCCCAGCGCCCCCACCACGCCGCCGCCGAAAAACGACAGCAGGATCAGCAGATAGGTGCGCAGCTTGACGCGGTTGGCGCGCACGTCCTTGACCTTGGGCATGCTTTCCCGGCCGTAGTAGCTGAGCTTGGCCAGCTCGATGCCGATATCGGTGGCGATGCCGGTCATGTGGGTGCTGCGCAACAGGCCGCCGGACAGCTTGGTGACGATGGTGTTGTGCATGCCCATGATGAAACAGAGCAGCATCACGGTCAGCGGAGTGAAAAAGCCCTTGTGCAAGGACAGCGCGGCCCCCAGCAGGCCAAACAGCAGCAGCAGGCCGGCCTCTTCCATCATGGACACGCCGTAACCGCCGCGCAGACGCTGCCGGCGCGCCCACAGGATCAACCAGGAACTGTGCATGGCGCCGGCGATGAAGCACAGCAGCATCACCAGCAAGGACAGACCCAGCGTCACCTCGCCCAGCGCGAACTCGTCGGCCATGCCGGACACGATGCCGGACATGTGCGAGGTGTAGCGGTGCACGGCGAGAAAGCCGCCGGCGTTGAGCGCGCCGGCGATGAAGGCCATGGACCATCCCAAATGCCGCAAGGTGCGGTCATTGAAACGGCCCCGGTCCAACAGCCGGGTGATGTTGCTTCGTCTGGACATATCCTGCTGACAGAATGAACAACGGCGGCCAGAGGCCGCCGTCATCGGAGAAATGAAGACCTGCGCCTGCGCCCGCTTGGGGCGATGCTTGATAGTGCATCGCCGCGCCGGCGCTGGCAAGCAGTCAGATCAAGACTATCCGTCTCATCCGCAGGATTTCAGGCCGATCCCCGGCGTCAGCCGCTTTTGCAGCCCCTTAAGCTTGTCGGCCTGCTGCGCGTCCAGCGTCTTGAAGCTGAGCGTGGTCTTGCTCGCCTTCTGCCCCTTCTGCTGCACCAGCGCCTTGTCGTAGCCGGCCGCTTTCAGCCGCGCGGCCAGACCCTTGGCCGCGTCTTCCTTGCCGAACAGGCCCAGCGACAGATGGCCTTTGAAGTCGTCGTTCTTGACGATGTAGTTGTCAAAGCCCTTGCCCTTCAGTTCCGACGACAGCGTCGACGTCTCCGCCTGGGTGGCCAGCGGCGGATAATAGACCCAGAAGCGCCCGCCTCCGGCGGTTTCTTCCTTGCTGGCCTCGCTCAGCTGGCCGGCCTTGAGCTTGAGCTGCGGCACGCCGCCCTTGACCCTGGCCAGCAGCTTGTCGTCCAGCGGTCCCCATTGCAGGCAGGCCGCGGCGGCTTCCGCCGGCTTGGCCGTTTCGGCCTTGGGCTCCGGCTTGGCGGTCTCCGTTTTGGCGACCTCCGCCTTGGCGGCCGCTGTTTTCGGCGCGGACGCTTCCTGGGCCTTAGGCTTGGCCGCGGCCGGCTTGTCCGCTTTGGGCGCGGAAGATTCGCGCAGCGGCTCCGCCGCCGGGGCGGACGCGGCCGGCGCGGAGGCGTTCGGCTTCCAATTGGTCGGCAGCAGCTTGACCAGTTCCGGGCTCACTTCCTGCGCCCGCACGTCCGCCGGCGGACGCTGTTTGAACGAGCCATACATCGCCACCAGCAAATTCAGCACCACGACCAAGGCTAGAAACCACTTCATTTTTCGTCGGCCACTCTTAATAAGCCCAATAACACCAGATTATCCACTATCTCGACCGGCCCGGCGAGCCAAGGCGCCAAGCGCGCCGCGTCGCCGCCGGTCAACAGCACCCGCACCGGAGCGCGTCCGGTATGCGCCTGCAATTGCCGACGTTGCGTTTCCACCGCGCCGGTCAGCGCGTACACCGCGCCGCTGGCCAAAGCGTCTTCCGTGCCTTGCGGGAACGGCGTCACCACGCCGGCGGAACGGTCCAGATTGGCGGTGTTGCGCGCCAGGCTGCTCAACATCAGCTTCAGCCCGGGCACGATCAGCCCGCCCAGATAATCACCCTCGGCCGTCAAGGCCTCCACGGTCAGCGCGGTGCCGGCGCAGGCCACGATCACATCGTCCCGGTGCAGTTGCCGCGCGGCCAGCACCGCCAGCCAGCGGTCGGCCCCCTGCTCGGCCGGGTTGCGGTAGGCGTTGCGCACATCGCCGAAACCGGCTTCCGCCCGCACCCATCGCAAGGGACAGGGCGTTGCCGCCTCCAAGGCTTGCGCCGCCTCCACCCGCGCCACCGACGCGCCCCAGGCGGCCGTGATCGGCCATTGTCGCCAGACTTCAGCCAGGCTGGCGATGTCGCCGTGCTCCACCGCGCCCTGCACCAGCCAGTCACGGCCATCATGCACCGCCCATTTGACCCGGCTATTACCGGCGTCGATCAACAACTTCATGCCAGTTTCCTCAAACTGACCTCGCCGGCGTGATACGTCTTCACGCCGTCGGCGGTGTCCACCAGCAGGGCGCCGCTCTCGGCCACGCCGCGCGCCACGCCCTGCACCGGCTCGCCATGGGAAAAACTCAGGCAGACCGGCGCGTCCTGATGCGCGGACAAGCTCATCCACTCCTGCCGCAAGGGCACGAAGCCATGACGGTCGAAATCGCTCAGCACCCGGTGCAGTTCGTTCAGCAGCTCCGCCAGCAACGCGCTGCGCGCCAGCTTGACGCCCGCCTCGGCCAAACAGGCCACCGGCTGATCCACTTCGCCCGGTTCGCCCACATTCATGCCGATGCCGATCACCACCGCGGTCGGGCCCAGCGCGTCGCCGGACAGTTCTATCAGGATGCCGGCCAACTTGCGCTCGTTCAACAACACATCGTTCGGCCACTTCAAGGCCACCGGCGCGCCCAGCCGCCGCAGCGTCCGCGCCAAGGCCACCCCTACCGCCAGGGACAGGCCGGCCAATTGGGACAGGCCGCGGTCGAAGCGCCACAGCAGGGAGAACGTCAGACCCGAGCCCAGCCGCGCCTGCCAGCGCCGCCCCAAGCGCCCGCGGCCGGCGGTTTGCAGCTCCGTCGCCAATACCAGGCCGTGCAGGCCGCCGCTGGCGGCTCGCGCCAGCAGCTGGGAATTGGTGGAGTCGGTGCGCTCCGCCACCGCCAGCGTGAAGGTATCCGCCGCCGCCTCGCTCAGGCCGTCGCGGATGGCCGACACGTCCAGCCATTCAAACGGCGCTTCCAAGCGATAGCCCTGCCCGCGCACGCTGAATACGGTGACGCCCAGGTCTTGCTGGATGGCGTGCACCGCCTGCCAGACCAGGGTGCGGGAACAGCCCAGTTCGCCGGCGATGTCTTCGCCGGAATGGAAACGGCCGTCGGCGAGACGGCGCAGCACCGCGAAAGCGTGTTCACTCACCGGCCGGCCTCGCTGGCCCGAATCTTATTCAAGGTGGAGGTGGTGGAGGTGTCGAACAGGAAGGGAATGGAGTGCACCTGGCCGCCGCGCGCCAGCGTCTCGGCGCTGCCGACGATCTTGTCCGGCGTCCAGTCGCCGCCCTTGACCAGCACATCGGGACGCACCTGCTCTATCAGCTGCGCCGGGGTGTCTTCGTCGAAACAGATCACCAGGCTGACGCTTTCCAAGGCGGCCAATACCGCCGCGCGGTTGTCCTGATGATTGATGGGCCGGTCGTCGCCCTTGCCCAGACGGCGCACCGAGGCGTCGGTGTTCAAACCCAGCACCAGGCTGGCGCCCAAGGCGCGCGCCTGCGCGAGATAGGTCACATGCCCGCGGTGCAGGATATCGAAGCAGCCATTGGTGAAGACGATGGGGCGCGGCAAGGCCGCCAGCTTGTCCGCCAGCTGTTCCTGAGTGCAGATTTTATTTTCGAACAAAGGTGTCGGGTAGGACATCGGCTTCCTTCAAACTCGGCAATCGTCCATGGGCGGCCACGCCCCCATGGACATCAAGTTGCGAAGGATACCACAGCCCCCCACCGCTGCCGCTAGCCAAGCCGCGGACTCCGGTCCGCGGCTGTCTCGTTTCGCCCTCAGCGCCAGCAATTGCTGACGGTGCCGCTGGCAGCGCTCTTGCTGCCCAGGCTATTAAGGCTCAGCGTGCCGCAGCTCTCTCCCACCTGCCCGCCGGCCGGGGCTGCCTGCAAGGTATAGCCCTGGCCGTTGGCCAATGTGGCGGAGGCGCTCAGATCGCCCATGGTGATGGTGTAGCGGTTGTCCTGGCTGCTGATGCTGGAGGAGGCGTAGCTCAGCGCGGTCAGCGAGGACGCATAAACATTATTCAGCGTGAAGTATTTTTCCTGCGCCTGGGCGATGGCTTGCAGCTCGGTCTGCACTTCGGCCCGATAGGTGCGTTGCACGTAGTTGGTGTACGACGGCAAGGCGATGCTGACCAAAATGCCGATAATGGCCACTACGACAATCAGCTCTATCAAGGTGAAGCCGCGATGTGTCCGCCGCGCCGCTTTGCTGCGATATCCCATTCCCCATCCTCAGTTATTGGTCAGTTCGCGCCAGGTGACGCGCTTCCAGCTGCGCCCCAAGTTCCAGCCCGTGATCGAGGTGCTGCCCGTGGTGCTGCTGGACAGCGAGTAGACCTTGCCGCTCAGGACAAAATCGGTGGTGCCCAACGAGCCGCCCATCTGCTTGCCGATGATGGGCTTGTAGTTGCCGGAGGAGTCCGTCGTCTGCGCCACGGTGTCCGCCAGCTTGGGCTTGATCCCGGCGCCGCCGTTATCGTACTGCACCCGCAGAATATAGGCGGCGTCCTTGGGCGTGCAAATATCGCTGGTATCCGAAGAAGGGATATAGGTCTGATATTCCAGCGTCTTCGAATAATAGTTCAGCATCCCCACCACCCGCTCGCCGCTGATGTTCAAATCCTCGTACCAGCCCAACTTGCCGGCGGTGGAGCTGATCGAGCCATACTGCGTCGAGCAGCTCTGGTTCGCCGTCGCGCTGGCCAGCGTGTAGTCTTTCCAGCTGATCGAGGTATTGGTGGCCTGCCGGTAAGTGGTGCCGCTGATTACATTGGTGGATAGGGTTTGTTGCAACAACAGGCGGCGATCGCAAACCGGCGCGCCCCAGTCCCAAATGCCATACACACTGTGGCTGTTGGATTCCGGCGTGCAGCTACTGGTCTTGTCGCAGCTTTCTATGTATTTGCCGGTGCCGAACATCACAATCCGGTTGGTGTTGCTCACCGAGGTGACGCCGTTGCTGACCGGCATGGGCGCGGTCACCGGCGCCAGCACGATGGGCTGGGCCACGCCGCTGCTGTCTTTGGCGCTGAACAAGGGCACGCGGTTCAAGGCCACCTTCCAGTTGGACGGCGTGCCGGAGCTGAGGTCGAACTTCCACATATTGCCCTTCAGATCCCCGGCGTAGACCACGTCTATCGTGCCGTTGCCGTCCAGATCCACCGGCTCGATGGTGGAGAGGCCGTTAGGCGACACCGCGGTGCCGGACAAGGTGGACAGCTTGTAGTAATTGCTGTTCAGGACCCAGCTGACGCTGGAATCCAGCGACAGAATCAGCAGGGCGGCGTCGCCGTTGGTGCTGTTGTAGCCATTGTGGCTGACCACATACCACTTGTTGTCATTGAGTTTGATGATCTGCGGCGCGCCGAACACATAGCCCATGTCCAGATCGTTGGTGGCGTTGAACTCCCATTTGGCGATGGAGGCGGCGCTGCTTTCGCTGAAGGCGTCCGGATTGGTGATATCCAGCAGATACAAGCCCTTGCCGCCCGCGCCCAGGCCGCCGGCCAGATAGCTGCCCCAGGTGCTGCCGATCTGGGCGTCGACGGCGACCGGGGTCGAGTCGACATAGAAGTTATGGGTATAGGAGTTGCTGGCCAGCAGGTTCAGGTTGCCGAACACCGGCGAGGGGATGTAGGCCAGCAGTTCTGCGCCGGTGGTAGCCTGAAAGCCATGCAGCATACCGTCGTTGGCGCCCACATACACCATGGAGGAACGGCTGCCCTTGCTCGTCACAAAGGACTGGTAGCTGGTGCTGCTGTAGTTCGGATCGCTGGAGCCGTTCGCCGGCGCCGGGATGTAAGCCGGCGAGGAGTTGACGATGTCTCCCAGCTTGGTGGCTGGCCGCGGCCGGAACTGGGTGCTGCCGTAGCCCTCGTTCGCCGGGCTGCCGCGCAGATAAGTCAGCCGGCTTTGCGTCACCGAGCTGAGCTCGGACGAGGACGCCCGCAGAGCCTGCTGCTGCACGGTGTTCAGGCTGGACCACTGGAAGGCTTGCCCGCCGCCGATGCCGCCGCTGGAAGTGATGATTTGACGGCCGGTGTCGCTGCTCACCTTCAGCTTGGCGTTCCACAAGGGGTTGCTCAGGGATAGGCTGGTGCCGCTGACCAGAATCTTGCGGGCGCTCAAATCCCCGGACCAGTCCGCGCTGTTGACCGAGGCTTCGTAGTAATAGGTGTCGCCGCTGATCGTGGACTTGCTGCCCACCCCGGCCGAACCCGAGCCGTTCTGATTGCTGATGTTCTGGAAAGCCTGATCCAGCTGGGCGTTCAGTTTGGACGGGTTGCTGACCAGCGAGTAATTGTCCGGGTTGCCGTCGCCGTCCGCGTCCCATTGCCAGACATTGTTCGGGTCAAAGGAGTTGGGGCTGCTGGGATTGGTCTTGTTGTCGGTGAAACCGCCGTACTTGGCCATATACCACAACGGGCTCTCGAACAGCGTAGTCGAGCCCTTGGTCGGATCCAGCGTGAAGGTGGCGGTAAAGGTCAAGGGCAGCACACGGCATGAGCCGCTGCTGAGGCCGTAGTTCAGCGGGTTATAGCCTGACTGCCCGCTGCTGGTGCCTATGCACTGAGTAGCGCTGCTTGACTCGTTCTCGCGCACCACCAGGTAGGCGCCGGCCTTGTTCTCGGTGGAGGCCCCGGCCAAGGGTTGCACGCCGGAGATGATGAAACCCAGATGGTTTGCGTAGCCGCTGGCCGCATAGGTGGAGTTGACCGTCACCTGCACCTGATTGCTGCCCACCTTGCTGATCTGATAAGTCGCGATAGCATCCAGGTCGTAGTCGCTGCCGAACTCGCTATCGTCGAAGTTCACCTGAAAGGAATAGGAACTGCCGTCGCTGGCCGCGCTGGTCAGGAAGAAGTTGGTAATGGTCAAGGTATTGCTTGCGCCAATCACCACCTTGCCGAAAGGCACCAGCGTCACCGAGCCGCCGGTCAAGGGCACGGTGATCTTGGGCAGGGGCGAAGACAGCCCCACCGCGAAAGTGCGCACCGGCGCCAAGGTGGCGCCGCTGGGCGGGCTGGTCGGCGTCACCAGGATGTTGGTGCGCGCATAATAAGCGGCCATCGCCGCGTAAAAGCTGCCCTGCCGCGTCGGCTCCTCCGGCGACAAGCCGCGGACATCGAAATTGGAAGCGGGCTTGCTGGTCGGCAAACCGTCGGCGGTGCCGCCGGACACCTCGCCTATCATCACGTTCTTACTACCGCTGCCAAACTGGTAGCCCCACAAGGTGTTGCCCAGCTGGCTGACGTTCATTCCGCTCAAATCGTTGCTGTAGGAGAAGCCCCAGGGCGAGCCCGGCATCTGACTGTCGTAAGAGGTCAAAGCCTCGCTGATCACGGTGACAAAGGGCTTGGTGCACCAGGCCCTGCCGTTATAGGGGTTGGTCCAGCTGGTAATCTTGGGCAGGCCCAAAGTACTGGTATCGATCGAGGTGGTGCCGGTGATGAATTTGGGCCCGCTCTTGCCCGCCAGATAACGCAAGCCCTCGTAATACATGGTGGCCACCGGGTTGCCCCAGTTGCCGCTGCCGCTGGTGGAGGTGTCGTAGCTGGAGCTGGGCTTATTGATCCTGAGGCGGTCGATCGTATCGGCCGTGCCCCCAGCCTTAAAAGTACCGTCGCTGTTCAATTCGTCGCCGAACTTGCCGATAGCGTCGCGCAGCACCCCGCCCAACTGCGGCGAATCGTAAGAGCCGGTCAGCAAGCCAAATTCCATATTGCTGCTAATGCCGTATTTGTGCAGCAGACCGGTGGGCAGGTAATTGCTGCCGTACTGATTGCAGTTGCTCTCCAGCAAGCCCGCCACGCACACCCGCACTTGCATGGTCAAGGCGGTGAAGTTCTGAGACAGCTTGCCGTTGCTCTCGGTGCTGACCCAGTCCGTCATCACGTTCTTGGTGGGATCCATCGCCGCGATCCGCAGCACCGGCGTACCGGGATAGGTGCCGCTATCCATGTTCACCATGACGATGTTGCGGCCCGCCGACAGCATGCTGGCAATGGTGCTGGTAGAGGTGCCGGCGCCGTTTTCATACTTGGACACGCCCAGCGTGGTATCGACGTAGGAGGCCAAGGACACCGTGGGGCTGGTGGAAATGACGCTGCCGAAAGACTTGCCCCAGACATGGGCGTCCAGCGGGATGTTGGAGCGGATCAGGGTCGCGGGCGAAGCGCTGGCCCGCTTGCCGCCATACAGCGATTTGCGCAGCACGTCGATGCGCGACATGGTGACGTAGTTGAGGAAGTCCCCGCTCCAGTGCGAGCCGTCGCAGGTTTTGTCGCTGGTCGTCGCATAGGGAATGAAAGCGCTGCTGG
This sequence comes from Chromobacterium sp. S0633, assembly GCF_024158805.1. NCBI lineage: Bacteria > Pseudomonadati > Pseudomonadota > Betaproteobacteria > Neisseriales > Chromobacteriaceae > Chromobacterium > Chromobacterium sp. S0633. The sequence goes on from NZ_JAMZGH010000001.1 coordinate 221,984, forward strand.
ACGAGCTATAGGTGTAACACTTGAAGGAGTCGAAATAGCCGTAATAGTCGATGGACTTGGGCTTGTAGCCGATATCCGGCATCCCGACACCGTCCAGATCCGTATAGTCGTTGTAAGCTGCGACAAACAGATTATGGCTCTTGCCCATCACCAGCAGATTGATCGGGTTCACTTGCAAAGTGTTTTGCAATAAGGGCTGGGTCGGAATGGTCAACGCCCAGGCCAGGCTTCCCTGGGTCAGGGCCAAGATCAGACTCAAGCAACCTTGCATCAAGATGCGCGCCATCTTCCGTCTCCTTACTGCTCCACCCAGACGACGGACTCCAATTGCGTCTGAGTTGTGTTCAACAGGGTCTTGCGGCCGCCGTAGCCCGTCGCCCGCAACAGGTAATAATCTCGTCCCCCGCTGGTGCTGACATAGCTGATGGTATAGGTGGCGGACGCGGCCGAATTGGACACGGCGACAGTGCCACTCGCCGTGGTGCCGCTTGCCGGCAGATTGTCGGCCGTGGCGATATAAGTCTCGGCCTGACGCATCGCCACTTCCGCCGCCATGAAGGCGATGGCCCGCTCGCGATTGTTGCCGCCCAGTTTTTCTTCCATCAGCGCCGAACGCACCGCCCCGAAACCGAGCATCGCCAGCACGGTCAGGAAGATCAGGGCCACCAGTAATGAAAACCCCTGCTGTTTCGCCTTGGCCGTCATGACAGATTGTTCCGCAAGAAGATGGAGGTCCGGAAGGTACGCGCCAGCTTGCCGTTATTGGACACCCCGGCCGCCGGGTAGGGGCTGCCATTGCAATCGATCACGGAGTAGCCGCTGGGCGCGGTGTACTGGGTGTCCGACTCCACCAGGATGCAGACCCTCACCACATGCACTTTGGTCCAGTCTGCAACCGCTGCCGCCGCCGCATAACTCTCTGGAATATTATCCGGCGTCGTGCTGCTATCCACCCCATACGTCAGCACCAATTGCTTCACTCCGCTCAACACCGTGCTGGTGCTGCCCGCCGTGGTGCAGGTCATCACATCGCTGGCGGTACGGGCAATTGCGAAATTATAAGCCGTCGACGCGCTGGCCACCGGACTGCCCTGGCAATCTATGATCTGATTATCGTTATTTCCGTAAAAGCGGTAGTTCAAAGTGCCGCTCGCCTCCAGCAACACCGTTCCCGCGCTCGTGAATGTGGTGCCGCTGGCGGGGAAATTGACGGCCAGGCCATTGGCCAGCTTGGTGGTGTCCACATAGCCGGCCTGACGCACTTGCTCCGATATCCAGCGGAGGGCGAAACGGCCTTTCTCCTGCACCTCGGCCTGCGCTGCCTGGCTGCGAAACACGGTCTTGTTGGAATAGAACACCTGGCCGACCAGCAGCACCACCATCAAGCCCAGTGTCAACGCCACCATCAGCTCGATCAAGGTCATGCCGCCTTCACGGCGGCTGCGCATCGCCAAGGTTTTCATCGGAATCGGTACTCGAAGGTCTGGGTTTGCATGGGAGTGGTGCCGCTCGCCGCTTTTTCCTGCCAGCTGACGCTGACCGAAACCTGACAAGCCGTACCCGTGCCGGAAGCCCCTGCCAGGCTGTAGCTACACGCGCTCAAGGTAGCAGCGGAACTGCCGTCCGTTTTTTTTAGCAGAACCTGCACCGAGCCCGAGCCCAGCAAACTATTGGCAGAGGATGAAAAGTAAGAAGTGTCTGTCGTCGCCATGGTCTGCGTGGCGGAACTGTTGGCGGTACAATCCGACGTCGCCACCCCGGAGGCGTAGCACCCCAGCGCGCCATTCAAATCCATCTGATTGCTGGCGGTATTCAGGGCGTAAACCTGATCGCCGGTCGCCGCCCTCACCCGCTCGGCCGCCTCCACCGCCAATTCCGAAGCCAGGCTGCGCATATAAGCGTCATGTGAATCGCGGATGGATTTCAGCTGCATGCCGGCCATGGCCAACATGCCTAGGGCCACCACCAGCACTGAGATCAGCACCTCCAGCAAGGAGAACCCAGCCTCCGCTCTTATCCGTGCGCGCATATCAATTCCCGCTGATCAAGCCGTACGGCGCCACCTGCACCGTACTGCTGGCCGTTGTGGTCTGGCTTTGAAACAGTATCTGCAGCGTGGTGGTCAGGCGCGTGCCGCTGGCCGTCGCCCCCCTCGCCTCCCCGCTGGGCGCAAAACGAAAACCGGCCACCGTGCTCGAAGCGACAGCGGCGCCGCCAGGGTTATGCACCGACAGGATTTCGCTACTGGAAGGCGCGCCGCTACCATCGAGATCGGCGAAAACCAACCAACCCACCGACCAATTGCTGGCCGTATTGGAACAACTGCTGCCATCGGTCGACGCGCACACGCCCACCGGCACGCCACGGCGAATCGCTTCGGCGCGGGCATTGGTCATGTCCGCCACCAAGGCGCGCGACAACGCCTGGTAACGATTGGTGTCGATGAATTGGTTGAACGCCGGCACCGCCAATGCCAGGCCAATCCCCACCACCGCAATGGTCACCAATAGCTCAACCATGGTGAAACCACCCAACGTCGTTCGCCGGCCCATTCCATTCCCATTGCTTAAGCTGTTTTTTCAGGATTGTATAGAGAAGCGAACGCAGGCAAGCCTGGCTGGACAAGCGGCAACTAAATCAAGACAGAAGGGAAAGACAAGGAGCAGAAACGGGAAAGGGATCGTCCGCCAGACGACGATGCAATGCATAAAGCCCAGCTCGATTGAGCTGGGCTTTGCAATGGGGCGTCTGGCGGTGTCCTACTTTCACATGGCGAATGCCACACTATCATCGGCGCTAAGGCGTTTCACGGTCCTGTTCGGGATGGGAAGGCGTGGGACCACCTCGCTATGGCCACCAGACATAAACTGGTACAAACTTGAAGAAGCCTGGGATGGTCTACACCACCCCGCATATATTCGGTATTCAATTGTGTCGCACAACCACTATCTCGTCGCTCAGTTTCCCAAGCCACTCAAATGATAGGATCAAGCCTCACGAGCAATTAGTATCGGTTAGCTTAACGCCTCACAGCGCT
>NZ_JAMZGH010000032.1:0-44129 GCF_024158805.1 Chromobacterium sp. S0633
GCCCAGCAGCAGCACATTGCCGGCGGCGGCGGGCAAGCGCTGAGCGCAGGAACGCAGTTGCTCCATCACCGGCGCAGCGGCGGGCTCGGGGCGTTCTCCTGCGCCATGGGGACAGGCGGGAGGGGGCATTGCGGGAGGAAAGGTGGAAAAGGTCATCACGGTCTCCATGTCAGCTTTGGAAACCTGCCCAGGCGAGGCTGGGACAGGCACATGACAAGGTGGCAAGACCGGCTTACTAGACCAACGACCGGCAGTCCAGAGGACTCCCTGCCACGGCCCGTCCCGAATGGGTACGGCGTGGCAGCAGACGTAGCAGTGCCAAAGGCGGACACGGCTTGTCTGCGGTCTAGTAATTTATAGGCTTGCCAGCCCGACGCGGCGTGATTGAGCGCAGCGCGGGACCAAGCCTAAACAGGCTGGCAGAGGCCGTCAAGGCGCAGGGGAGGCACGGGCCTCAGGCGGCAACCGCCGCCGCCACCTGCCGGCTCAACTGATGCAGACGATTGGCCAAAGGGCAGCTCAGCGCCAGTTCCTGCCGGCCGTGTCCACGCAGCAGCAACGCCTGCCAGCTGCCGTCCGGGCCGGGCACCAGGCCGCCGCAGACGAAGCCGGCCTGTTGCAAGGCGTCCGCCGCGCGCGGGGCGTCCGGTCCCAGCGCCAGCCTGACGTAGACCAGCCGTCCGGCCGGCAGCGCCGCCACTTCCCTCAGCCGGCCGCCGCTGACGTCCTCCAGCCCCACTTCCAGCCGCCGGCCGTGGCTGGCGATGCTGAGTCCGCCGGCCGGCCCCTGCGCCGGCGGCGGCGCGCTGCCGAAGGCGCGGGTCAGCGGCGTCAGCCATTCCCGCCACGCCGCCGGCCAGTTCAGCGCCGGGATCGGCCGGCTTTGCAGCGGCAGGCAGCCCAGCACGATGCTTTCCGGCTGCGGCTGGCCAAACGGCGAGGCCACGTAGTCCAGCAGCAGGCCGGTGGTGTGGAAGCCCAGGGTCTTGGCCAGGCGCTGGCTCTGGCCGTGGGACGACACTTGCTTGATGGTGAGCATGCTCAGGCCCAGGGTGACGCCTTGGGCGCGCAGATGGCGGCCCAGCGCGGTGGCCAGGCCCTGGCCGCGGGCGTCCGGATGCACCACGTTGAGCGCCAGCTCGGCGCTGCCCGGACAATGCGGGTCGCGCCACAGCGCGGCGTGGCCCAGCACCCGGCCGCCGCTCACGGCGACGGCGGAATGCCAGCGACCGGCGGCGTTGTGGCGGCGGATCATAGACGGCAGATACACGTCGGGATAGACGTAGTGTTCGCCGTAGATGGCGCGGAACAAGGCGCTGACGCCGGCGGCGTCGTCCGCCTGGAAATCGCGGATGGCGATGCTCATGCCGCCACCTCGTCGTAAGCGCGCTGGTCCACCACGCGCATCAGCTTGCCGGAACGCGGATGGGTGAGCATCGCCTCCGGCGCGCAATATGCGACGTCCAGCCGCAGCAGGCCCTGGCGGCAGAGTTCGGCCAAGGCCGGTTGCGCGGCCAGCAGCCGTTCGCGCAGCGGCTCCGCCGCCGGGGCCGGCGCGTATTCGCTGGCCACTCGCAGGCTGAGGGTGTCGACGCCGTCGCGGCGGCCCACCAGCAACTGCCAGGCCAGCACGCCGTCCTGCCCCCGCAGCAGCGGGTCCAGCTCGTCCGGGAACAAGGACAGCGTGCAGACGCGCACGCGGTGGCCGCGGCTGGCGCGCCCTTGCAGCGCGAACTTGCGTTCCGGCCGCCCGGCCGGCTCGCGCCAGCAGGCCAGATCGCCGGTGGGGTAGCGGATCACCGGCATCAGCCGCCGTTGCAGATTGCTGACCACCAGCAGGCCTTTGCGGTCCGGCTCCGTGATCGGCAGGCCGCTGGCCTCGTCGATGATTTCGACGATGGTGTCGGCGTCGAACACGCGGTGTTCGCCCTGGGCGCAATCCGGCCCGGCGGCGCCGATCAGGCCGGCGTCCACGCTGGCGCAGCCGATGGAGCCGATGCGGGCATTGGGAAACGACCGGCCCAGCAGGGCCAGTTGTTCGGCGAACAGGCTTTCGCCGCCGTAAAGCAGGCAGTGCACGCCGGGCAGCGCGCGGCCGGCCTGTTGCAGCCAGCTGGCGAAGCGCACCAGTTGCACCGGCACGCCGGCCAGCACATTGATGTCCAGCGTGTCGATGGCGTCGGCCAGCGCCGCGTCCTCGACATTGCAGGTGAAGGGAAACTCCACCACCGGCGCCGGCGAGTGCGACAGCGCGCCGTGGATGAACAGCAGGCTGGTGTAGAGATCGCCGGCGAAGAACAGGTTGGCGACGCGGTCGCCGGGCAGCAGTTGCCGGCCCAGGCCTTGGCCGAAGGCGCGCACGAAGGCCTGCCATTCGTCCCGGCGGAACACCGACAATTTGCCCTCGCTGGTGGAGCCGCCGGTCTTGAACACATGGCCGTCCGCCAGCGGGCCGCTCAGCACCGGCCAGTTTTCCAGCGGCTGGCATTGGCGCCAGTAGTCCGCCGGCTCGATCAGCGGCAGATCGCTCAGCGTCCAGTCCTCTGGCAGTTCGCGGTACAGCGCGCTGAAAAACGGCGAGTGAGCGCGGGCGTGTTCCACCAGCCGGCGCAGCCCGGCCTCCGTGGCGGCCTTCATCGCGCCGGCTCCGTGTTGCGGCGCAGGTCCAACACCAGCGGGGTCTTGCCGCTTTGCGGATGGCGCTGGAACTGGCCGGCCGGGGTGGCGATGACGTCCAGTTGCAGCAGGCCGCCGCTGACCACCTCGTTCAGCATCGGGTGTTGCAGCAGGCGGGCGCGCACCTGCGCGGCGTCGCCGTCGGCCAGCACCCGGATGCGGTCGCCGCCGCTGGCGGCGTGGTCCACCAGCCATTGCAAAGCCAGGCCCAGCGGCGCGGACAGCGCTTCCGGGTTGACGAAGATGGTGCCGGCGCGCAGCAGCGCGCCGTGGCGGCCGGTGAGCTGGAAGCGCGGCGCCGGCAGGCCGCAGCCGCAGCGGCCGGGCAGCCAGCGGCCCAGATCGCCCAGGTCGTAGCGCCGCACGCTTTGGCCTTCTCGCGCCAGCGAGGTGAAGGCCAGGCGGCCGACGGCGCCGGGCGCGGCCGGGCGGTCGCTGTCCTGCTCCAGGATTTCCAGCCACTGGATATCGGCCAACAGATGGAACTCGCCGTCGCGGCCGTGGCCGCAGGCGTGGCCCAGCGGGCCGGCGTCCACCGATCCGTACATCGCGGAGCGGATCAGCTCCACGCCGAAGCCGGCCAGGAACTGGCGCTGGCCGTCGCTGATGTGTTCGCCGCCGCAGAACAGCTTGCGCACGCCGCCGTAGGCGCGCAGCGCGGTTTCCTCGCATTCGAACAGGCGCTGCAAGGTGCCCGGCATCCCCACCAGGGTGTTGACGCCTTGGGACACGATGAAGTGGGCGATCTGGCTGAAGTCGTCGTCCACCGGGCCGCCCATCGGGTATTGCGGCACGCCCAGCTTGTCCAGGATGGTGAAGAAGCTGAGCATGCCGCCGTAGAGGTTGCCGCCGTAGAGCAGATTCATCACCCGGTCATGCGCCGGGTCCAGGCCGGCGGCGAGCAGGCCGTCCGCCGCCGCCTGCATCTGGCGGTGGTAGTCGCGGTAGCTGAAGCCGGCCAGTTTGGGTTCGCCGCTGCTGCCGCCGCTGCGGAAGAACAGCTGGGCGGCCGGCCCCATTTCGGCTTGCTGGAAGGCCGTTTTGTCCATCACCGGCAGCGCGTCCAGGCCGGCCGGCGGCGGCGGCAAGGCGTCCAGCGTCGCATGGCCCGGCAGTTGGCCGTCGCGCAGGCTGACCGACACCCGCCGCGTCAGCCGGCTCAGCGCGTAAACGCCGTCGTGCGGCTCGCCGGGGTAGCCGTCGTGCATCGCTCCCGCCGGGCACAGCCGGCCGACGCCGGCGTCCAGCAGCAGGCGGCTGAGCGCCGGCAGCTGTTCCGGCGCGGCAATCAGGCCGCAGCTTTGCAAATGGGTGCGCCAGGGCAGCAGCAGTTCCACCAGCCGCGCGCGCGGCGCCGGCCGCAGTTGCAGGGTGCGGAACAGCGGCGAGGCCGCCAGTTCCTGGCGCTGCGCCCAGGCCACGCGCCAGCCCTCGCCCTGCTCCACCGCGCCGGCCACGCCGGCGAAAGACTGGTCCAGCCGCATCATGGCCAGCTGGCTGGAGATTTCCGCGGCTTCCTGCACGTCCGGCTGCAGGGCGGGCCAGGCCGGCGCGCGCCGCGCCAGCGCGGCGGCCATGGCCTGGGCCGCGCCGCGCAAGACGGCTTCGTCCTCGCTGTCCACCAGCAGGCATTGCGGGCTGGAGCAGGCTTGCTGGTCGAAACGGCAGACGTCGTCGGCCAGCGCGTCGTAATCGGCCTCCGTCGCCGCGGCCGGGTCCAGGTAGGCGAAGCTGATGCGGTGGCCCCAGGGTATCCAGCGGCAGCCGGCCGGCACTTGGCGGCGGATCGCTTCCAGCGCGGCGTCGCCGCCCCAGGCGGACACCGCGTCGGCGCGGGCCAGCAGGCCGGCCAGTTGGTCGGTGGCCAGCGGCAGCACCGCCACGTGGGCGGCCAGATCGCCGGCGGCGTCGTGGCTCAGGAAATCGGCCAGCAGCCGCGCGCTGCGGCCTTGGTCGCTGCCGCTGGGGCGCAGCCAGTTGACGTTGCCGGCCAGCAGGCTTTCCAACACCGCCATGAAGGGCAGCAGCGGCGCGTTGGCCGGGGTGATGTGGGCCACCAGGCCCAGCGGCCGCCAGCTTTCGAAGCGCGGCTGACGGTAGTCGAAGCGGCGCAGCGAGAAGGCCTGTTCGCCCAGTTCTCGGCTTACCTTGGCTTCCAGCGCCTCGCGCCGGCAAAAACCTTGCAGCGCGTCGACGGAGGCGGCGTCCAGGCCCAGAGCCTCCGCCCGTGCCGGCAGCGCGGCGGCGAAGCGCTCAGCGCAATCCAGCACCGCGTCCAAGACCGGCGGCCGGGCCAGCGCGGCCGGCAGGCTGGCTTGCAATTGCGCCAGCGCGGCGGCGGCGTCCGCGGCGGCGTTCAGTGTTCCGTTCAATAGATACATATCAGGATTCCTTGATCAATTCGGAGGCGGCCACCGCGCAGCTGCGGCTCTTGCTGGTGCCGGCGCGGCCCAGCAGTTCGAACCAGTCGGTGGCCAGGCCGCAGCCGCAGCTCTCGGCCGGATGCAGCACGGCCAGATCGCCCATCACGATGCTGTGGGCCGGGCTGGAGGTGATGTAGGGCGACAGCAGGTTGAGGAAGCCGGCCGCGCCGTAAGGCTGCGGCCGCAGGCTGGCGGTGTCGCGGATTACCGCGCGGGCGTAGCTGGGCAGGTGGAAGCGGTGGCGTTCGCATTCCACGTAAGGCACCGGGTGCTCCACCGCGCCGTAGCCGTCGCGGCAGCGCGCGTCCGGAATGCCCAGTTGCTCGCCCAGCCGCCGGTACAGCTCGGCCTTGGGAATGGCGCGGTCGGCGTGGGTTTTCCAGCCGCCGCCCAGGAACACCAGTGATTCCGGGTGCAGTTGCAGCGGCGGCAGGCCCAGTTCCCGCATGCGCTCCAGCGCGAACCACAGGAAGGCGGGGAAGCCCAGCATGCGCACCGGCAGGCCTTGTTCGGCGAAGTCCTGCAAGGCGCGGATTACGCCGAAGGGATCGAACTCATTGCCGTGGCCGTTGTGGCGCAAGGCGTAACAGGCCTGGTTCACCGGCGCGTACTTGCACAGGAATTGGTCGGTGTAGGCGGTGCCCAGGGTGATGGCGCCGGCCGGCTCGTAGCTGAGCAGCAGGTAGTTGCACGGCTGTTGCGGCGTGTCCCAGCCGTAATGCCGGAAGATGCGGTCCACCATGCTTTGCGCCGCGCCCAGGCTGCGCGCGTCGTAACGCATGCGGCTTTTCTGGCCGGTGGTGCCGGAGGAGGTCAGCTCCAGCGCGTCCTGGCCGGCGGCGCTCACCACCAATTGGCGTTTGAAGTAGTTGGCGAACAGCGGCGGCAGCCGCGACCAATCGTCCAGACCGTCCAGACCGTCCAGCGCGGCGGCGTCCAGGCCGTTGGCCTGCAGCCAATGGCGGTAGCCGGGCGTGTGTTCGCAGTGGTAATGGCTCAGCTCGCGCATGGCGGCGTCGAACAGACGGTCGCCGTCGGCATCGGCGCGATAAGGGTGTTCCAGCGCGCACAGCGCGTCGACATGGTTCAGCATGGTGGAGCTCCGGGAATGAGGAAGGGGATTCAAGCCGCTTGCAGCGCGTAAGCGCGCTGCTTGAGCAAGCGCCACAGCGGCCAGGCCGCCAGGCCGGCGCCCAGCGCGGCCCAGCCGGCGAAGGCTTGCAGGCCGGTGCCTGCGCCCAGCCAGGCCAGCGCGCTGCAACCCAGGCCGAGCAAGGCGGTGGAGATCATGCCCAGCATCGCCGCCACCGCGCCCTTGCCGCTGTCGCTGGCGTAGAGGGTGAAGCGGTACAGGGTGGCGTGGCCCAGGCCCAGGCCGAAGGCGTACAGCGTCAGGCCCGCCGCCAGCGCCGGCAGCGCGCCGCTGGACCAGGTCAACGCCAACATCGCCGCCAGGCCGCCGAACAAGGGCAGCAGCGCCAGCCGCAGCACCCGCTCCAGCTCCAGGCGCGCCGCCAGCCGGTTCAAGGTCAGATTGCCGGCGATCAGGCCGCCGAACACCGGCAGCTGCCACAGGCCGTATTCAACGCCGGACAGGCCCAGGCCGCGCATCAGCAGCAAGGGCGACAGGCCGATCCAGCCCACCAGCGGGATGGACAGCAGGCCCAGCGCCACGCTGCCCTGCATGAAGGGGGCGTTGCGCAGCAGCGCCGCGTACTGGCGCGCGCTGCGGCCCAGGCGCAGCGGGCTCGCCGCCAGCCGGCTGCCGTCGCGACGCTCCGCGCCCAGGGTTTCCGGCATCCAGCGCCACAGGCCGACGGCCACCAGCGCCGCCAGCGCGCCGATCAGCGCGAACAGGCCGCGCCAGGGCAGCAGGCCCAGCAACAAGCTGCCCAGCAGCGGGCCGACCAGCGGCGACAGCAGCGCGATATTGGCCAGCAAGGCCATCAGGCGCACCGCGTCTTTTTCCGGAAACGCTTCTTGCAGCGCCGGATAGCTGACCACCATCACGAAGCCCAGCGACAGGCCCTGGATGAAGCGCAGCAGATTGAACAGCTCGATGTCGCGGCTGCCGACGGCGGCGAGACAAGCCAGGGCGAAGCCGACGGCGCCGGCCACCAGCAGCGGTTTGCGGCCGTAACGGTCGGACAATGGGCCAATCAGCCATTGCAGGGCCACCCCGCCCAGCAGATAGGCGTTGAGCGCGGTGGGCACGTGGCGGGCGTCGGCGTTCAAGTCCGCGACGACTTGCAACATGGCCGGCATCACCATATCGCTGCCGATATACGTCAGCAGTTCAAAAGCGGCCAGCAATAGGCAAAAGCCTAACGCCCGGCCCCGGGAAATAGGCAGCAGGGATTGAATTGAGTTTTGACTCATAAAATATCTAGGTAATTTAATGGCGGCCCTATAAAAAACACGGACCATTTAAAACCGACAATAAAAAACGACGCGGAAAAGTGAACTGCGCGGCATTTGTTTCGGTGATCAAGTAGCGCCGAAGAATGACATCGGCGTACTTAGAAGGGGCGAGATTATAGACAGGCTTGCGAATTGAATTGACTGCCCTATTGGACAGTTATCCTAGAGTAAATATATTAATATCCAAGTTTGGCGACGGATATTTATACAAATAAACCATAACATAAAATAATATGCAAATGGCAAGTCAATTAATATTTGGAGGAACGATTCCAATCAAAACCACCAATAGATTGAATGATGATTTTCCAAATCAGAATCTAAACCGCGTCGCCTCATGCCGGCGGCCAGCCCGCAAAGAGCTCGTTTTCATTGCTTTGCAACAAGCATGACAATGGATTCCCATGGTTAAAATGTCATCTTCACTGACATCCCCCATGCCTTCAGGAGCCCATCCCCATGAGATCCGTCCTGCCCTTTGCCGCCTTCCTGTCCATGTTCTGCGCCGCGCTTGCGCTGGCCGGCGCGCCGCCGGCGCTGGTGGTCACCGGCCAGATCAAGGTGTCCAATCAGACCCGCGCCGGCGAATACCACTTCAGCAAGGCCGATCTGGAGCGCCTGCAGCAGCGCACCATCCAGACCAAGACCACCTGGACGCCGAAGTCGGCCTTTACCGGCCCCACGCTCTCCGCCATTCTGCGCGCCGTGGGCGCGACCGGGCGGCCCGTGGAAGTGGTCACAGAAGACCAGTACAAGGTGGTGATTCCGCCCGGCGACCAAAGCCGCTATCAGCCCATCCTGGCGCTGCGCATCAATGGCCGGCCGCTGGAGGAGATGGGCTTCAGCCAGTGGATGATGTATCCGCTCAACGACTTCCGCGAACTGCAAACCGCCGACATCGACGCCAAGCTGGCCTGGCGGGTGAAAGCGCTGGTGGTGCGTTGAGCGCGGCGTAGCGCTTAGACCCGCTAACAAAACCCCTGATGCTGCGTTGCGCCGACTTGCCGTACTCAAGTACTGTCTGCGTCGGCGCGCCTTGCCTCAGCCGTAAAACTGAGTTTTGTTAGCGGCTCTTAAGCCGCTAGCCAAGCGCTGATGCCGCGTTGCGCCGATTGGCCTCAGCCGCGAGAGCGGTTTTTATGAGCCGCTTTTAGCCGAATTCTCGACTAAAAATGTCAATGCGCTGAATAAATCCAGTTAGTCCCAAGTAAATATTTACCTGAATAAAATAAGAACTTTGGAATAAGAAGCGGACTCCAGTGGGTAGGCTCCCGCCCTTCATGCCGGCGGGAGCCAGGGCGCAACCCGCAACTGGACAGGCCGTGCCCTGCGCCCGCAGCAGTCCGGCATGGCCTGATGGAATAAGAGAAATATGCACGCATTTAAGCTCAGTTCCTGTCTATGGCTTGGCGCCGCGATGGCCGCCAGCCTGCCCTCTCTGTCCGCCTTCGCCGATGCGCCGCGCCAGCTAACGCTGGAACAGCGCGGCGATCCGGGAGAATGGCTGCTGGCGCACCGCCGCGGCTTCCTCACCCATCCCACTCAGTCCACCGGCTATTGGGCCCGCAAGGGCGAAGCGCTGAGCGTCAATATCGCCTATCAGGGCACGCCGCCCAATCTGCCCCCGGAGCTGTGGCTGGTGCCTATCGCCAACGCCAACAGCGCCATGCCGTCCAATCAGGTGGTCCAGCTGCGCCCCGGCCTCAATCAGATCACCGCGCAGAACGACGGCGTGATCTATTTCGCGCCGCGCAGCCAGCCCGGCAGCGGCAAGATCGTGGCCACGCTGCAAAGCGGCGGCCGCGAAATACCGCGTTTCGTGCTGGGTCAGCACAGCAGCGCGGACTGGAACGCCATGCTGAACCGCCTGCCGGCCGAGCCCTACGCGGAGCTGGTGGGCAAGCGCATGATCGTGACCATGCCGCTGCCCATCCTGCGTCAGCAAGTGGACGATCCAGCCGCCGCCATGACGCTGTGGGATCGCATCGTCACCCTGGCCGAGGAACAATACGGCCTGGCCGCCGGCAATCCTTACCCGCACGCGGCGACGCCGTTCCAATACCAGTTCGTCACCAAGCCGGACAGCAGCGGCGGCTATATGTCGGCCAGCAATTACTGGCTGGGCACCAATGTCGGCGGCGCCGGCTCGGTGGCCAACTCCAAATTGCTGCAGCAGGACGGCTGGGGCCCCTGGCATGAGCTGGGTCATCACTACCAGATGCCGGCGATGACTTGGAACGACCAGACCGAGGTGACGGTGAACCTGACCTCGCTCTATGTGCAGCGCGCCTTGGGCCAGCGTTCGCGGCTGGAAACTGGCGGCAAATGGGACCTGGTGCGCCAGCACCTGAACCAGGCGCAGCCGTCTTACGAGGCGCAAACGGACTTGTTCGTGCGCGCGGCGATGTTCTGGCAGCTGGACCTGGCTTTCGGCAAGGATTTCTACAGCCGGCTGGGACAGCGCTACCGCAGCATGCCCTTCGCCGAGCTGCCCGCCAGCGACGAGGACAAGCGCCAGCGCTTCATCATCGAAACCAGCCGCGTCGCCGGCCAGAATCTGACCCCGTTCTTCGACAAATGGGGCTTGAAGGCCAACTTGAGCACCCGGCAAACCGTGAACAGCCTGCCCGTCCTGTCGCAGCCGATCTGGCTGAACCGCGACGAAAACCTGCTCTATCGCTATCCGCTGGAACAGCAGGGCCTGGCCGGACGCGTGTCGCTGCCGGCCGCTGTCAACGCCGGCGGCACGTTCAACGTGGAGGCGCGGGTCGGCAACGCCGGCGGCAAGACCCTGCGTTACCAGTGGCAGGTGCCGACCGGTTTCGGCGGATCCCCCGGCAATGGCGCGACGGCGACGCTGACCGCGCCCGCTCAGGCGCTGCAAGGCGCGTACGCGCCGATACGCGTCACCGTCAGCGACGGCGTCACCCAGATGACGCTGGGCAGCGCCATCCAACTGCGCCGCCCCGGCGCGCAAGGCTACGACGCGATGATTCTGGCCGCCTACAACAAGGGTGCGCTGCAAAAATGGAGCGAGAGCCGCGCGGGCACGCCGGGCGACGTCTACGTCTACGACAACCCCTACCGCAACACCCGCGACTACTTCCAGCTGAAAACCGCCAGCTACGGCTATTTCCCGACCGAAGGCGGCAGCAACGCCGGCTGGCAGTTCCTGGACAGCTATAACGGCGCCCCGCTGTCCGCCACCCAGTCCTACGATCTGGCGATATTGACCGCGCAGCGCAAGAGCCGCCTGAACAGCTGGAGCGACAGCCGAACCGGCACGGTGGGGGACGTCTACGTCTACGACAACCCCTATCGCTCCACGCGCGACTACTTCGTGCTGAAGAACGCGAACTACGGCTACTTTCCCACCACCGGCGTCAGCAACAGCAATTGGACCTTCGTCGGCTCCTATGACGGCAGCCAGTACCTGACCCCGTAAACCCGGGTTCCGCAACCGGCGCCGGCCTCCTTCGTCGAGGCCGGCCCGGTCGCCCGGGTGACGGCATTGGTCGCTCCCGTGCGCTACTATTCGGCGCCGCCCGCCTAGATTGGTCCTTGCGCTCCGGCTCCCTCCGAGTCCGCGGCGTCGACATGGCCACGGCCATGCCTTCCAACCCAGCGGCCCGGCGCTGCCCGTCGGCAACGGAACCGCTTGCGGGAGAAGCCGACATGAAACTCTCCACCCCCTGGCTGGCGCTGCTGTGCGGCGCGCTGGCCGCCCAGGCCTGGGCCGCGGAGCCGGAAAGCTGTCGCAAGATACGCTTCGCCGACATCGGCTGGACCGATATCGCGGCCACCACCGGCCTGGCCTCCGCCGTGCTGCAAGGCTTGGGCTACCAGCCCAGCACCCAGCTCGCCTCGGAGCCCATCGCCTTCACCGGGCTCAAGAACCAGCAGATCGACGTGTATCTGGGCTACTGGGTGCCGTCGCAAACGCCGGCCATCACGCCCTTTCTACAGGCCAAGGCGCTGCAAGTGCTGCCCGAGCCCAATCTGAGCGGCGCCAAATACACGCTGGCGGTGCCCAGCCAGCTTGCGGAGCAGGGCCTGCGCACCTTCGCCGACATCGCGCGCTTTCGCAAACAGCTGGACGGCAAGATCTACGGCATAGAATCCGGCAGCCAGGGCAACGCCATCATCAAGCGGATGATCGCCAACAACGATTTCGGCCTGAAAGGCTTCACCCTGGTGGAGTCCAGCGAAAGCGGCATGCTGGCCGCGGTATCCCGCGCCATCCGGCAACAACGCATGGTGGTGTTCCTCGCCTGGGAGCCGCATCCGATGAACTACCTGATGCGGCTAAGCTATCTGGCCGGCGGCGACCAGGTCTTCGGCGCCGAATACGGCGGCTCCAAGGTCTATACCGTGGTGGCCAACGGCTTCATGCAGCGCTGTCCCAACGCCGGGAAGCTGATCAGTCAGCTGCGCTTCAGCCTGGACATGGAAAACCAGGTGATGAACGCCATCCTCAAGCGGGTCCCGCCCGCGCGCGCCGCGCGCCAATGGCTGCAAGCCAACCCTCAGCCGCTGGAACGCTGGCTGGACGGCGTCTCCTCCTTTGACGGCAAAGCCGGCCTGCCCGCGGTCCAGGCCCATCTGCGCCAAGGCGAAGGGAACGGGCCATGAACCGGGACATCGTGCTGAGCTGCGCCGTCACCGGCGCCGGCGACACCGTGGGCAAGCACCCGGCGATACCGGTCACGCCCAAGCAGATCGCCGCCGCCGCGGTGGAGGCGGCCCGCGCCGGCGCCACCGTGGTGCACTGCCATGTGCGCGACCCGCTCACCGGCAAGGGCAGCCGCGAGCCGGCACTGTATCGGGAGCTGGTGGACCGCATCCGCGCGTCCGGCGTGGACATGATTCTGAATCTGACCGCCGGAATGGGCGGCGACGTGGAGATCGGCCCCGGCGAGCGGCCGCTGCCGCTGGGGCCGGGCACGGATCTGGTCGGCGGCCTGGAGCGCCTGCTGCATGTGGAGGAACTGCGCCCGGAAATCTGCACCCTGGACTGCGGCACGCTCAACTTCGGCGACGGCGACTTCCTCTACGTGGCCACGCCCGGGCAGCTGCGCGACGGCGCGCGACGCATTCAGCAACTGGGCGTCAAGCCGGAGCTGGAAGTGTTCGACACCGGCCACCTGCGCTTCGCCAAACAATTATTGAGCGAGGGGCTGCTGGACGCGCCGCCGCTGTTCCAGCTCTGCCTGGGCATCCCCTGGGGCGCGCCGGCCGACACCACCACGATGAAGGCCATGGTGGACAGCCTGCCGCCGGGCGCGCAGTGGGCGGCCTTCGGCATCGGCCGGCTGCAAATGCCCATGGTGGCGCAAGCGGCCTTGCTGGGCGGCCATGTCCGGGTGGGGCTGGAAGACAATCTGTATCTGGCCAAAGGGGTGTACGCCAGCAACGGCGCGCTGGTGGAACAGGCGCGGCGATTGCTGGACCTGATGGGCGCGCGGGTGCTGACGCCGGCGGAAGGCCGGATCCGCCTGGGCCTGCCGCCGCGCGGCGTAAAAGGAGATTGAGATGCACCGTACCGACATCGCCACCCTGGGCCTGCTGGGCGCCGGCGTCATCGGCGGCGGCTGGGCCTGCCGCGCGCTGGCGGCCGGCCGCGACGTGCTGGCCTGGGACCCCGCGCCGCAGGCCGAAGCGCGTCTGCGCGCCCAAGTGGAGCGCGCCTGGCCGGCGCTGGAACGCCGCGGCCTGGCCGCCGGCGCCGCGCCCGAGCGGCTGCGCTTCGTCTCCCGGCTGGAAGACTGCGCCGCCGCCGCCGACTTCATCCAGGAAAGCGCGCCGGAAACGCTGGCGCTGAAACGGGAGCTGCATCGCCGCGCCGACGCGGCCGCGCCGGAGACGGTCATCATCGCCTCCTCCACCTCCGGCCTGCTGCCTTCCGAGTTTTACCAGGATGTCCGCCGTCCGGCGCGCTGCGTGGTGGGCCATCCCTTCAATCCGGTCTATCTGCTGCCGCTGGTCGAGGTGCTGGGCGGACGCGACACCGCGCCGCAGGCGCTGGACGCCGCCGAGCGCGTCTATACGGCGCTGGGCATGCGGCCGCTGCGCGTGCGTCACGAGGTGCCCGGCTTCATCGCCGACCGGCTGCTGGAGGCCCTGTGGCGGGAAGCGCTGCACCTGGTCAACGACGGCGTGGCCACCACCGGCGAAATCGACGACGCCATCCGCTTCGGCGCCGGCCTGCGCTGGGCCTTCATGGGCACCTTCCAGACTTACGCCCTGGCCGGCGGCGAAGCCGGCATGCGCCACTTTCTGAGCCAGTTCGGCCCGGCGCTGCAACTGCCCTGGACCCGGCTGCCGGCCCCGGACTTGAGCGAGGCGCTGATAGACCGGGTGGTGGACGGTTGCGCGCGCCAGCTGGGTCAACGCTCCATCGCCGATCTGGAACGCTATCGCGACGACTGCCTGATTGGAATCATGGAAGCGGTGGCGGCCGCCAAGCGCAAGCATGGGCTGGCCGCGCATGAATAAGCGCCTCGTTCTGCTCCGCGCGCAAACGCGGCCGGAATGGCTGGACTACAACGGTCATGTCCGCGACGCCTATTACCTGCTGGTGTTCAGCCACGCGGTGGACGCGCTGATGGAGCGCATCGGCATGGACGCCGCGGCGCGCGAGCGCGGCGGCCACACCCTGTACACGGCGGAGCTGCATCTGCGCTATCTGCACGAAATCCGCCAACAAGCCGAGCTGAGGGTGGAGGGGCGGCTGCTGGAGCACGACGCCAAGCGGCTGCGGCTCTATCTGAGCCTGCATCGCGACGAGGAGGCCGACGCCGCGGCCGGCTGCGAGCTGATGCTGCTCAATGTGGACCCCGGGCTGGGCCGGAGCGCGCCGTTCTCCGCGCCGGTGCGGCACAGCCTGGACGCGCTGGCGCGGCGGCAAGCCGGCCTGCCCTGGCCCGAGGATTGCGGCCGCCGCATCGAGATGCGCTGAGAAGCGGCTCACGCCTCGCCCCGCTCCGTCCCCGGCGCGCAGCCGAAGCGGCGGCGATAGGCGCGCGCGAAGTAGCTGGCGGACTCGAAGCCGCACGCCGCGCTGACCTGGGTGACGTTGAGCCCGCTCTGGCGCAGCAAGCGCCGGCCGTGTTCCAGGCGCAGGCCCAGGTAAAAGACATTGGGCGCCGCGCCCAACTGGGCGCGGAACAAGCGTTGCAGCTGACGCGCCGTCACCCCCGCCCCGGCCGCCAAGGCCGCGCTGTCCAGCGGCGCGTCCATATGTTTTTCCATCAGGGCCAGGGCCTGGATCAGCTTGCGGCTGTGCACGCCGTAACGCGCGCCCAGTTCCAGCCTTTGATGATCGCTCTGGGCGCGGATGCGCCCCAGCACGAATTGCTCCGAAACCTGCACCGCCAGATCATGGCCATGGCTGCGCGCCATCAGGGCCAGCATCATGTCGATGGAGGCGGTGCCGCCGGCGGAACTGATGCGCCGCGGCCCCAGTTCGTAAAGCTCCTGCGTGGCGTTGAGCAAGGGATAGCGCTCGCGGAACGCCGGCAGCGCCTCCCAGTGCAGGGTCAGCCGCTGCTGCCGGAACAGTCCGGCCTCGGCCAGGACGAAACAGCCGGTGTCGATGCCGCCCAACACCCGGCCGGCGGCGTCCTGAGCGCGCAGCCAGGCCAGCAGGCCGGCGCCGCCGTGGCGCAGCGGATGAAAGCCGGCCACCACCAGCACCGCGTCGGCCGCCTCCGACTCGCCCCAGCCGCCATGCGCCGCCAAGGACATGCCGTTGCTGGCGACCACCGGCCGGCCATCGGCGCTCAACAGCCGCCAGCGATAGGCGCCGCCGTGAAAGCGGTTGGCCACGCGCAAGGGCTCGGTGGCCGCCAGCAAACCCAGCATGGAAAACTCGGGCAGCAGCACAAAGCTGAAATCCCGCATGCTCAGCCCTTGTCCGCGGCAATGATGAAACCCATGGCGCGCCTTCGTTAAACATGTTTACAATCAACAGCCTACCGTTCATCCACTGAAAACGGCAAGCCGACGCGCGGCGATCCACGCCGGTCCGCGCCGCGCCAGCCAATGGGACAGGTTGCCGATGCGGACATTTCCAATACCATATTGTTTCCATGGTTTTTTTCGGAACGGTGAATTTTTCCGCCCGCGCCGCGCCAGGCCGTCCGATAATGACCCACTGGCCGCAGTCGGCAGCGCGGGGCCGCCGACGCCCGTTCGCACCTGTTCATCATTGTGAAACTCAAGTCTCTTTTGGCTCTGGTCTGCCTGCTGGCAGGCATGCAGTGCGCGGCGGCGGAGCCGACACTGGTCTTCGCCTACAATCTGTTCCCGCCCTGGAAGACCATGGACGCCCATGGCGTGCCGCAAGGCCCTTACACCGAGCTGATGCGGGAGGTGGCCAGGCGCGCCAAGCTGCGGCTGGTCTTCCTGCCCTGCCCGCTAGCGCGCTGCCTGCAATACCTGCGCCAGGGCAAGGCCGATGTGGTGATCGGCGTGAAGAACACCGCCTCCCGCCGCGAATTCATCGACTTCATCGAACCCGCCTTCGCCAGCGGCAGCCGGCTGGCCCTGTACCAGCGCGCCGACGACCCGCGGCCGCTGCGCAGCTATCGCCAGCTCTATCCCTTTTTGATCGGCGTGGTGGAAGGCGTCCGCTATCAGGACGAGTTCGACGGCGATCTGCGCCTGCGGCGCGAGCCGGCCCCGTCGCTGGACTCCAACTTCCGCAAGCTCAAGGCCGGCCGCATCGACGCCTTGATCGCCGACGAGCGCCAAACCGCCGAGCTGGCCGCCGAAGCCGAATTCCGCCAACACGTGAGACGCGCGCCGCTGCTGCTGTATTCGCCGGAGCCGCGCCGCATCGGCCTGTCTCCGCGCTCCCCGTACAAGCGCCGCATCTCGCTGGCGATGCGCTCCATGCTGCAGGACGGCACCGTGGCGCGGCTGCTGGCGGAAGCCCAGCGGCCGGCCTCCTAGCCGGCCCCGCCGTCGCGCGCGCGCAACAGCCGGCGCCCGCCGCCGCGGCCGCGCGCGCCGGCTGGCAACTGGCGCTTGTCGCAGCTTTACAAGCCGCGCCATCAACGCTAGTGTCCTGCATAAGCCTTGCCGGCAGCATATGCGCGTCGACCGGCCGCACCCGCCTCCGCGCCTTGTTCCGCCTGCCCGCCAACGGCCGCTTCGCCGTCTTTCTTCCGCATTCCCGCTCCAACAGCCGCTGACTGGCCTCTGTCTGATTCACGTCACATCGCTGCTGTAGGGTTTTGCTAGCATCCGGCCCTTTCACCGTCGAAATTGTCCGACGGTATACGGTCGGCAATATAAGTGTTGCGCGGAAAAATCCCGCATGCCTTTAATTGAATTCAAACGCTCGTTCGATTTTGCGCCGCACGGGCGTTCGCTATCTGGAAACTTTGTTATCTAATCGCAGGAAAGGAAGACCATGCATATCGCTATCCCAGCCGAGAGGCAGGCCGGTGAACACCGCGTGGCCGCTACGCCGGACACGGTGAAGAAGCTCGTCGCCGGCGGCCACGCCGTCACGGTGGAAAGCGGCGCCGGCCTCGCGGCCGCGCAGCCGGACGCGGCCTATCAGGAAGCCGGAGCCGTCATCGCGGCGGACCGCGCCGCGGCGCTGGCCCAGGCCGACATCGTGCTGACGGTGCGCCCGCTGGACGAGGACGGCATCGCCGCGCTGAAGGACGGCGCGGCGCTGATTGGCCAGCTCAACCCCTATCACAACCACAACCTGCCGGCGCTGGCCGCCAAACGCGTCTCCGCCTTCGCGCTGGAATTGCTGCCTCGCAGCACCCGCGCGCAGAGCATGGACGTGCTCTCCAGCCAGAACAATATCGCCGGCTACCGCGCGGTGCTGCTGGCCACCCAGCACTACCCGCGCTTCATGCCCATGCTGATGACCGCGGCCGGCACGGTGAAGCCGGCGCGGCTGCTGATCCTGGGCGTGGGCGTGGCCGGCCTGCAGGCCATCGCCACCGGCAAGCGCCTGGGCGCGGTGGTGGAGGCCTTTGACGTGCGTCCGGCCACCAAGGAACAGGTGGAATCGCTGGGCGCCAAGTTCATCGAAGTGCCGATGAGCGAGGAAGAAAAAATGGCCAATAGCGGCGTTTACGCCAAGGAAATGTCCGAGAGCTACCGCCAGCGCCAGGGCGAACTGGTGGCCAAGCACGCCAAGGCGGCGGACATCGTGATCACCACCGCGCTGATCCCCGGCAAGCCGGCGCCCAAGCTGCTGTCGGCCGAGGTGGTGGCGGAGATGAAGCCCGGTTCGGTGATCGTGGACCTGGCGGCGGAAACCGGCGGCAACTGCGCGTTGACCCGCCCCGGCGAGACCGTGCGCCTGGACAACGGCGTCACCGTCGTCGGCCAGACCAATCTGCCCGGCCTGCTGGCGGCGGACGCCTCCAGCCTGTACGCCAAGAACCTGCTGACCTTCCTCGGCCTGCTGCTGACGCCGGAAGGCCTGAACCTCAATCTGGAAGACGAGATCCTGTCCGCCACGCTGGTGACCCACGCCGGCCAGGTCCGCTTCCCCGCCGCCGATTAAGGAGAACAAGATGGTCGATCCTTTCATCACCAGCCTCACCGTCTTCGTGCTGGCCGTCTTCGTCGGCTACCACGTGGTCTGGAACGTCACCCCGGCGCTGCACACCCCGCTGATGGCGGTGACCAACGCCATTTCCGGCATCATCATCGTCGGCGCCATGCTGCAGGTGGTGGACATCAACGGTTCCGAAATCACCCTCACCTCGGTGTTGGGCACCATCGGCATCTTCCTCGCCAGCATCAATATCTTCGGTGGCTTCCTGGTCACCCAGAGGATGCTGGACATGTTCAAGAAAAAGAAGAAATAAGGGACCACGATGGAAAACCTGTCCGCAATTCTTTATCTCGTAGCCGCGGTGCTGTTCATCCTGGCGCTCAAGGGCCTGTCCAGCCCCGCCTCCGCCTTGCGCGGCAACCTCTACGGCATGATAGGCATGCTCATCGCCGTGGCCACCACGCTGCTGATCATGGACAAGCCGGTGTTGGCGCTGATCGCCTCCGCCATCGTCGCCGGCGGCGCCATCGGCGCGTGGAAGGCCAAGACCGTGCAGATGACCGGCATGCCGGAACTGGTGGCGGCGATGCACTCGCTGGTGGGCCTGTCCGCGGTGCTGATCGCGGTGGCGGCCATCTTCCACAGCGGCGTGGAGCACACCCAGGTGCAAAAGGTGGAGCTGTTCATCGGCGCCTTCATCGGCGCGATCACCTTCACCGCCTCGGTGATCGCCTACGGCAAGCTGTCCGGCCGCTTCGGCTCCAAGGCCGTGAACTTCAAAGGCCAACACCTGCTTAATCTGCTGCTGGCCGTCGCCATGGTCGGCTTCGGCGTGGTCTATTTCCTCAGCGACAGCCAGGCCGCCTTCCTGACCATGCTCGCCATCGCGCTGGCCTTGGGCGTGACGCTGATCATTCCGATCGGCGGCGCCGACATGCCGGTGGTGGTGTCCATGCTCAACTCCTACTCCGGCTGGGCGGCCGCCGGCATCGGCTTCACGCTGAACAATCCGGTGCTGATCATCGCCGGCGCTTGCGTCGGCGCCTCCGGCGCGATTCTGTCCTACATCATGTGCAAGGCGATGAACCGCTCCATCGTCGCGGTGCTGCTGGGCGGCTTCGGCGCCGAGGCGGGCACGGGCGGCGGCGCCGGCGACGGCGGGCCCAAGAACCACAAATCCGGCTCCGCCGAGGACGCGGCCTTCCTGATGGCCAACGCCGACAGCGTGATCATCGTGCCCGGCTACGGCCTGGCGGTGTCCCGCGCCCAGCACGCCTTGCAGGAGTTCGCTGAAATCCTGCATCAGAAAGGCGTCAACGTGCGCTACGCCATCCACCCGGTGGCGGGCCGGATGCCGGGCCATATGAATGTGCTGCTGGCCGAAGCCGAGGTGCCCTACGAACAGGTGCAGGAGATGGAGGAGATCAACTCCGACTTCTCCAACACCGACGTGGTGCTGGTGATAGGCGCCAACGACGTGGTCAACCCGGCCGCGCAGAAGGACAAGACCAGCCCGATCTACGGCATGCCCATCCTGGACGCGCACAAATCGCGCAGCGTGATCGTGGTCAAGCGCTCGATGAACGCCGGCTACGCCGGTCTGGACAATGAGCTGTTCTATATGGACAAGACCATGATGGTGTTCGGCGACGCCAAGAAGGTGGTGGAGGAGTTGCTCAGGGGAGTGGAGCAGCTGTAAGAACCTGTTCAATGTCTGCTGCGCTTCAGCGATACGGCGTTGAAAACGAGCTCAAAATGCTCATGTACCACTTGTACATTCCGCTTTTTCGCTCGTTTTCGCCTTGTCTCGCTCTTGCTCACGAGACTTTGAACAGGCTCTAAGGCGCCGCCCCATGCCTCCGGCATTTCAAAACCGCCCAATGTTTTAAGCTTGGGCGGTTTTTTGTTTCCATCTATTTCTATCCCCGCTTTTCCGCCCCGCCGCGCTTCACAAGCGGCGCTTGCCCGGTGTATTGTAAACAAATATTAGTTTTTGTTTATACATGGAGTATGGCAATGCAAAATACTGGCTTCTCCGCCCGGCGCCTGGCGGCGCTGTGGCTGGGCGCGCTGGCCTTGCCGCTGCCGGCGCTGGCCATGCCCAATCTGCAGGGAACCGAATGGCGGATGGTGGAACCCGCGCCGGTGGGCCAAACGGCGCCCACCCTGGCTTTCCACCCGGGCAAGATGACCGGCTTCGCCGGCTGCAACCGCTTCGTCCGCACCCTGGACGCCCAGGGCAAGCCGCAGGTGGCCACCACCCGCATGGCCTGCCGGCCGCCGCTGATGGAGATGGAGCAGCACTTCGTCGCCTTCCTCTCCAGCCCCTTCCGCGTCTTGCCGGACGGCCGCGCGCAGAAACTGGTGCTGAAATCGGAGCGCGCCGAATACCGCTTCGTGCGCCTGACCCCGGACGCCGATCCGGCGGCGCAGCCGGCCAAGCTGCAATACCTGTACGTGGCACCGGAACGCCAGGCCTGCCGCAACGGCGAAGCCGCGCGCGACTGCCTGCAGGTGCGCGAACGCGCGGAACAGAGCTGGCGGCCGCTGCAAGGCGAAATCGCCGGCTTCCACCCCAAGCCCGGCGTCAGCTATTACATCAAGCTGAAACCGGCGGAGCAGGCCGACGCCGGCTCGCGCTGGACGCTGGACCGCATCGTTTACAGCGAGGAAGTCAGCAAGCTGCGCTGAACTCTTGAGAACGACGGGCGCTCCAACCGCAGCCCGTCCCCGCCTTTAACCACGGAACATCGATAATGAAAAAATCGCTTTTGCTCGCCGCACTGACCGCAGCCGCCCTGAGCGCCTGCGCCACCCCGCAAACCGGAGCCAAAATGGACGCCCAAGCGGATATCAAACTGGAGGCGCTGGCCGGCCAATGGAAGCAGGACGCCGCCGAACACCCGATCACTCTCAGCTTCAAGGACGGCGGCGTGTCCGCCCGCGCCGGCTGCAACGGCATGTTCGGCCCGGTGTCGCTGGAAGGCGGCAAGCTGGTCAGCAAGCAGTTGGCCAGCACCTTGATGATGTGTCCGCCGGAGGCGATGGAGCGCGACCGCGCGCTGGCCGCCTTCCTGGGCGCCAAGCCCGCGGTCAAGCTGGCCGGCGACAAGCTGACCCTGCAGGCCGGCGACAAGACGCTGAGCTTTGACCGCCAGCCCTCGCTGGAAGGCGGCGTCACCCGCTTCGTCTACGTCGCCGCCGAGCGCAAGCCCTGCACCGGCGTGGCGCCGATGCAATGCCTGCAGATCCGCGAAAGCAAGGATCAGCCGTGGCAGCTGCACTACGGCGAGATCGAGGGCTTCAAGCCGGAGCCGGGCATCGCCTACCGTCTGCGCCTGAAGGAATTCAAGGTGGCGAACCCGCCGGCCGACGCTTCGTCCCTCCGCTGGGTGCTGGACATGGTGGTGGAGCAGGAAGTCGTTAAGAAATAACAGCCCATTCACGAGCTCGCGAGCAAGACCGGGCGTTGCGGCGGAGAAAGCGGAGCGCACACAGGGCGCATGAGCATTTCGAGGCTGTTTTCAACGCCGTATCGCCGCCGCGCGGCAGACCGTGCACAGCGATGGCGTGATCCAAACAAAACGCGAGGCCGAGGCCTCGCGTTTTCATTGGTCCGCCGTCCGGCTCAGCACTTGCAGTCGTCGGCGTTGACCTGGCGGTACAGCTCGATCAAACGGCGGGTGGAGCTGTCGTGCTCGGCGTGCTTGAGCTTGCCGGTCAGTTCCGCGTGTATGGTCTTGGCCAATTGCTTGCCCAGTTCCACGCCCCACTGGTCGAAGCTGTTGATGTGCCAGATCACGCCCTGAACGAAGATCTTGTGCTCGTACAGCGCGATCAGCGAACCCAGATTGCGCGGGTTCAAGCGGCTCATCAGCAAGGTGTTGGTGGGGCGGTTGCCGCCGAACACCTTGTGCGGCACCAGCGCTTCCAGCGCCTCGCCCTTGAGGCCCTGCTCCGCCAGCTCCGCGCGCACCTCGTCCGCGGTCTTGCCGCGCATGAAGGCCTCGGCCTGGGCGAAGACGTTGGCCAGCAGGATTTCATGGTGGCCGGGCAGGCTGGAACAGTTCTGCACCGAGGCGATCAGGTCGATCGGCGAGATATGGGTGCCCTGGTGCAAAAGCTGGAAGAAGGCGTGCTGGCCGTTGATGCCGGTCTCGCCCCAGATGATGGGCGCGGTTTCGAAATTCACCGGCTGGCCGTCCAGCATCACCTGCTTGCCGTTGGACTCCATGTCCAGCTGCTGGATGAAGGCCGGCAGACGGTGCAGGTATTGATCGTAGGGCGCGATCACATGGCTGCCGCCGCCGTAGTAGTTGATGTACCAGACGCCGATCATGGCCAGCAGCACCGGCATGTTCTGCTCGAACGGCGCGTTTCTGAAATGCTGGTCCATGATGTGGGCGCCGTTGAGGAGTTCGGTGAAGTTCTCCTCGCCCAGGTAGAGCATGATGGGCAGGCCGATGGCCGACCACAGGCTGTAGCGGCCGCCCACCCAGTCCCAGAATTCGAACATGTTCGACGGGTCGATGCCGAAGTCCGCCACCGCCTTCTGGTTGGTGGACACCGCGACGAAGTGCTTGGCCACCGCGCTTTCATCGCGCGAGCGCTGCAAGAACCAGTCGCGCGCGGTCAGCGCGTTGGTCAGCGTCTCCTGGGTGGTGAAGGTCTTGGACTCCACCACAAACAGCGTGGTCTCGGAATGGACCTTTTTCAGCGTTTCCTTGAGCTGGGCGCCGTCCACATTGGAGACGAAGTGCATGTTCAGCCGCGGGTGGCCGAAGGGCTTGAGCGCGCTACAGACCATCAGCGGACCCAGGTCCGAGCCGCCGATGCCGATGTTGACGATGTCGGTGATGGGCTGATTGGTATAGCCCAGCCATTCGCCGGAGCGCACCGCGTGGGCGAACTTGCCCATGCGCTCCAGCACCGAGTTGACCTTGGGCATCACGTCTTCGCCGTCCACGTGGATGGGCGAATTGGTGCGGTTGCGCAAGGCCACGTGCAGCACCGCGCGGTTTTCGGTGCTGTTGAGCTTCTCGCCCTTGAACATGGCCTTGATCTTGGCCGGCAGCCCGGCTTCGCGCGCCAGCTGCATCAAGCCTTTCAGGGTGTCGTCGGTAATGCGGTTTTTGGAGTAATCGAGGAACAGGCCGCCCACCTCCAGCGCATAGCGCTCCGCCCGCTCCGGATCGGAGACGAACAAATCGCGCATGTGCTGGTGCTTGGCCTCGGCAAAATGGTCCCATAGTGCCTGCCAGGCCGGTAGTTCGGTCAGTTCGCTCATGATGGTCAATCCTCTTCGGTTTTGTTGTCCAGCCTTCGGTTCTTCAGGCTGTGCTTGGTTTTTTCCAGCTGGCTGATCAGGCCCGGCCCGCGCTTGAGCGCCACGCTCACCGCCAGGATGTCGATCTGCACCAGGTGCACGATGCGCGAAATCATCGGGCTATAGGTTTCATTGTCTTCCAGCGTGTCTGCGATCAAGGCCACGGTGGAGCGGCGCGCCAGCGGCGAACCGCTGGTGGTCAGCGCCACCACGCTGGCGCCGGCGGACAGCGCCACATCCACGGCCTCCAGCAATTCCAGCGTGCGGCCGGAGCTGGAGATCGCCACCAGCACGTCGCCCGGGCCCAGCACCGAGGCCGCCATCATCTGGATGTGGGTGTCGGAATAGGCGACGGTGGGAATGCCGAAGCGGAAGAATTTGTGCTGGGCGTCCGCGGCGATGATGCCGGAGTTGCCCAGGCCGTAGAATTCGATGCGGCGCGCGTCGGTCAACAAGCGGACCGCGGATTCTATCGATTGCGGATTGACGTCGTTGCGGCACTTGAGCAGCGCGGACACGGTGTTGTCGAACACCTTGGCGACGATTTCCGAAGTCGGATCTTCCGGGCGCACGCTGGAATGCACATAGGGCACGCCGGTGACCAGGCTGCCGGCCAGCTTCAGTTTGAAGTCCGGCAGGCCGGAACAGCCCACGGTGCGGCAAAAGCGGATCACGGTGGGCTGGCTGACGCCGGCGTTCTTGGCGATGTCGGCCACCGCCGCCTGGATCACGGTGTAAGGCTGTTCCAGCACCAGCTCGGCCACTTTGCGCTCGGCCGAGGACAGGATCTCCAATTGGCTCCTGATACGTTCAAGCATGTATTTACTCTCCTGCCGCGCCGTCGTCAGGATGCGCCCGGAGTCGGGCGCGGGCGCTCGCCAGTTCGGCCGCCAGATGGGCGGCCACGCCCGGCAGAGCCGGGTAGGAGCTGACGATCAGATAGACCGGAATCGCGGCCAGATAGCCGGACATCCGTCCCTTATCCTCGAAGCGGCGGCGGAATGGTGATTGTTCAAAAAAACCGCGTAGACGCGGCACGATACCACCACCTAGATACACGCCGCCACGGGCGCCGAGATTCAGGGCCAGATTCGCCGCCGCGCCGCCCAGCATGCCGCAGAACACTTCCAGGGTTTCGCGGCAGCGCGGACAGGCGCCGGACAGACCGCGCGCGGTGACCTCGGCCGGGTCCAGCGCCGCGGCCGTTTCGCCGGCCCGCTCGCACAAGGCCTGATAAATCAAGGGGATGCCGGAGCCTGACAACAGACGCTCGGCGGACACGTGGCCGAAGCGCCGCATCGCGTAAAGCCAGATGTCGGCCTCGCGCTCGTCAAACGGGGCGAAGCCGACATGGCCGCCCTCGCCGGACAAGGGCGCATGGCCGCCCGGATAGGGAATCAGCGCCGACACGCCCAGGCCGGTGCCGGGGCCGATCAGCGCCAGCGGCGCGCCGGCTTCCGCCTCGCCGCCGCCGATTTGCAGCAGTTCGCTCGCAGGCAGATGCGGCAGGGCCAGCGCCAGCGCGGTGAAATCGTTGATCACCAACAGCGTGGTCAGGCCCAGCGCCTGGCGCGTGGCCTCGATGGAGAAGGCCCAATGGTGATTGGTCATCTGCACCCAGTCGCCCAGCACCGGGTTGGCGATGCCGAAAGCCGCGTGGGCGACCGCGCGCGCGCCGGCCAGGTCCAGATAGGCGCGCACCGCGTCCAGCAGCGTGGGATGGCCGGCGCAGGGCAGCACCTCGATGTCCTCGATCACGCCGGGCGCGGTCTCCAGCGCGAAGCGGGCGTTGCTGCCGCCGATGTCGGCCAGCAGCCGCGGCCATTGCTCAGGCAGACCAGTAGACATCCAGCTCCACCTTGTTCTGAGCCAGGAAATGGCTGATGGGCAGCGCGTCGCTGACGCCCTGGGCGGCGGCGTCCAGCACCTGGCGCTTCTTGTCGCCCTGGATGGACAGGATCAGGCAGCCGGCGCGCAAGAGCGCGGCGTAACTCATCGACACCCGGCGGTGCGGCGCGGTCTTGGGCGTCACCGCCAGAAAGGCGGCGGCGGACGCCGGGTCCAGGCCGGCCGCCAGCTCGTCGGCGCCGGGGAACAGCGAAGCGGTGTGGCCGTCCTCGCCCATGCCCAGGATGGCGACGGTGGGCGGAACGAAAGCGGCGTTGGCGCGCGCCACGTCGGCGTCGATGTCCGCGGCGTCCCCGACCAGGGGCAGGAAGCGCGCCTCCACGGCGCGGTCGCGCAGCAAGTGGACGCGCACCAGCGCGGCGTTGCTGTCCGGATGGCTGTCCGGCACAAAACGCTCGTCCACCAGGGTGACGGTCACCTTGGACCAGTCTATCGCCATGGTGCTGAGCATGTGGAAGAAGGGAATCGGCGATTTGCCGCCGGACACCGCCAGCACGGCGGCGCCCTGACTGGCGATGGCGGCGGACAGCCGCGAGGCCACGCTATTGGCCAGCGCGGTGGACTGTTGCTCGCTATCGGAAAATTCTACGCAGTTCATCAGCGGCGCTCCGCGGGTAAAAAGTTAAGGTCAAGCATCGGTGCTGCCCGAAGTTAAAACGAGACGCTCAGCATGGGGCAGCCATCGTCGCGAGCGGCCCGAGGTCGAAGCGAGAAGCGCAGCCGTACAATGGTACGGCGAGCACCGCGGCATTCGAGATCGAGACGCGCCACAAACGGTCAGCATGGGACAGCCATCGTCGCGAGCGGCCCGAGGTCGAAGCGAGAAGCGCAGCCGTACGGTAGTACGGCGAGCACCGCAGCATTCGAGATCGGGACGCGCAGCAGATGGATGCCTCCATGCGGCTCAGCATTCCTCGTGCCAGCCTATCCCATCGCGCGATAACAAAGCGCTGGACGCCGCCGGGCCCCAGGTGCCGGCGGTGTACTGCTTGGGCGGCAGATTGCTGCTATGGCTCCAGGTGTCCATGATGGGTTCCACCCAGCGCCAGGCCTCGATCAGCTCGTCGCGGCGCATGAACAGCGCCAGCTTGCCGCGGATCACGTCCAGCAGCAGGCGCTCATAGGCGTCGGCGCGGCGCACTTTGAAGGCTTTATAGAAGTCCAGGTCGAGGTAGGCCGGCTGCAGGCGCATATTGTCGCCCGGCTCCTTGGCCAGGAAGTACAGGCGGATGCTTTCTTCCGGCTGCAGGCGGATCACCAGCCGGTTGGCGGTGTGGCTGCCGCTCATCGGGCCGTTGAACAGCTGGTGCGGCACGTCGCGGAAGTTGATGACGATCTCGGCGACCCGCTCCTGCATCCGCTTGCCGGTGCGCAGGAAGAAGGGCACGCCGGCCCAGCGCCAGTTGTCGATCTCGGCCTTGAGCGCGACGAAGGTTTCGGTCTGGCTGTCGGCGGGGATGCCCTGCTCGTTCAGATAGCCGACCACCGGCTGGCCGCCGACGGCGCCGGCCTTGTACTGGCCGCGCACGGTCTTGGCCGCCACGTCCTGTTCGCTGAACGGGCGCAGGGCCTTCAACACCTTGAGCTTTTCGTCGCGCACCGCGTCGGCTTCCATATTGGCCGGCGGCTCCATCGCCACGATGCACAGCAGTTGCAACAGGTGGTTCTGCACCATGTCGCGCAGCGCGCCGGTGCCGTCGTAGAAGTCGCCGCGGCTGCCCACGCCCAGATCTTCGGAGATGGTGATCTGCACATCGTGTATCCATTCGCGCCGCCACAGCGGCTCGAACAGCGCGTTGGCGAAGCGGATCGCCATCAGGTTCTGCACCGATTCCTTGCCCAGGTAGTGGTCGATCCGGTACAGCTGCTCTTCCTTGAAGAAGCGCGCCACGTCGTCGTTGATCTCGTTGGAGGAATCCAGGTCGGTGCCCAGCGGCTTTTCCAGCACCACGCGCACATTGCCGCTATTGAGGCCCACCGCCGCCAGGTTCTCGCAGATGCCGGCGAACAGATTGGGCGCGGTGGCCAGATAACAGACCACCACGCGGTCGTCGTCGCCCTTGAGCTTGTCCGCCAGCGCCGGGAAATCCCGCGGCTGCGAGGCGTCCACTTTCAGGTATTCGATCCGCGCACAGAAGCTGTCCCAGGCGGCGGCGTCGAAATGGGCTTTGACGTGCTGACGCGAGTTCTTCTCGACAAAGGCCAGGTAGTCGTCGCGGCTCAAGTCCTTGCGGCCCAGCGCCAGGATGCGGCCCTGCTGATTGAGCAGGCCGGCGGCGTGCGCCTGATACAAGGAGGGCAGCAGCTTGCGCATCACCAGATCGCCGGCGCCGCCGAACAAGACCATATCGAAGGCCGGGGTTGGCGTAGTACGGGTATCCATCCTGATCTTCCATCTCGAGACGTTTGTAGATGTAGTTATATTACCACCAGCTTTTACCTTGTCCATGTCATCTCACTGACGCAGGCCGCTTTTGCAACACCTTTTGCCCCAAAGCAAACAATTCTCCCAATCGCAGCACTGGCGGGTGTTGCCTCGCGCCGCCGGGCGTATCATGGCGGGACGGCGCTGGAGCGCGTCTTGCATTTTGAGTGTAGTAAAACTACTATCAACCCACTTCAACACGGAACGTCATCATGGCCTTGCATTCCACCCTGTCCGCCGTTACCGAGCGCATCGTCAACCGGAGCCGGGCAACGCGCGCCGCCTACCTGGACCGCTTGCGCGCAGCAGCCCATCAGGGAAGGGTGGAGCGCTCGCAATTGTCGTGTACCAATCTGGCCCACGCCTTCGCCGCCATGCCCGACGGCATCAAGATACATCTAAAGGAAGAGCACCGCCCCAATCTGGCCATCGTCTCTTCCTATAACGACATGCTGTCCGCCCACCAGCCGCTGGAAACCTATCCGGCGCAGCTGAAGGAGGCGGCGCTGGCGGCCGGCGCCACCGCCCAGTTCGCCGGCGGCGTGCCGGCGATGTGCGACGGCGTGACCCAGGGCCAGCCGGGCATGGAGCTGTCCCTGTTCTCCCGCGACATCATCGCGATGAGCACCGCGGTGGCGCTGTCCCACCAGATGTTCGACGCCGCGCTGTATCTGGGCGTGTGCGACAAGATCGTGCCCGGCTTGCTGATAGGCGCGCTGTCCTTCGGCCACCTGCCGGCGGTGTTCGTTCCCGCCGGTCCGATGACCACCGGCATCGCCAACGATGAAAAAGCCAAGGTGCGCCAGTTGTACGCCGAAGGCAAGGTGGGCCGCGACGCGCTGCTGGAATCCGAATGCCAGTCCTACCACGGTCCCGGCACCTGTACCTTCTACGGCACCGCCAACTCCAATCAGATGCTGATGGAGATCATGGGCCTGCACCTGCCCGGCGCCGCCTTCGTCAACCCGGGCACCCCGCTGCGCGAGGCGCTGACCCGCGCCGCCGCCAAGCAGGCGGCCAAGATCGCCGCCCAGGGCAAGGCCTTCACCCCGGTGGGCGAGATGATAGACGAGAAGTCCATCGTCAACGCCATCGTCGGCCTGCTGGCCACCGGCGGCTCCACCAACCACACCATGCACATCGTCGCCATCGCCCGCGCCGCCGGCATCGACGTGAACTGGGACGATTTCGACGAGCTCTCCGCCGTGGTGCCGCTCTTGGTCCGCGCCTACCCCAACGGCAAGGCCGACGTGAACCACTTCCACGCCGCTGGCGGCATGGGCTTCGTGATCCGCGAACTGCTGTCCGCCGGCCTGCTGCACGAGGACGTGGGCACCGTGGCCGGCCGCGGCCTGTCTCGCTACGCGCAGGAACCGTGGCTGGATCAGGGCGAACTCAAATGGCGGGACGCGCCCGCCGACAGCGGCGACGACAGCGTGCTGCGCACCGCCGCCGACCCCTTCTCCGCCGACGGCGGCCTCAAGCTGCTGTCCGGCAAGCTGGGCCGCGCGGTGATCAAGGTGTCCGCGGTCAAGCCGGAACACCGGGTGGTGGAAGCGCCGGCGGTGATCTTCCACGACCAGAACGACATGCTGGCGGCGTTCAAGCGCGGCGAGCTGGAAAAAGACTTCATCGCGGTGATCCGCTTCCAGGGCCCGCGCGCCAACGGCATGCCGGAACTGCACAAACTGACCCCGGCCCTGAGCATTTTGCAGGAGCGCGGCTTCAAGGTGGCCCTGGTCACCGACGGCCGCATGTCCGGCGCCTCCGGCAAGGTGCCGGCCGCCATCCACGTCTCACCGGAAGCCCTGTCCGGCGGACCGATCGGCAAGGTGCGCGACGGCGACCCGGTGCGGCTGGACGCCAATAGCGGCGAGTTGACCGTGCTGGTGGACGAGGCCGAATGGGCCGCGCGCGAACCGGCGCAGGCCGACCTGACGCATAATGATTTTGGCATGGGACGGGACTTGTTCGCGGTGTTCCGTTCGGTGGCCGACCACGCCGAAGCCGGCGCCACCAGCTTCCGCCATCCCGACTTCCACCCCGCTTCTTGGAGAAAATGAATATGGACGCATTGACCCTGCTGCGCCAAGGCCCGGTTGTTCCGGTGATCATCGTCAACGACGCGGCCGTGGCCGTTGAGCTGGCCCAGGCGCTGGTGGCCGGCGGCGTGCGCGTGCTGGAAGTGACGCTGCGCACCAAGGCCGCGCTGGCGGCGATGCGCCGCATGCGCGACGAAGTGCCGGGCGCCATCGTCGGCGCCGGCACGCTGCGCACCCGCGCCCACGTGGAGGCCGCCATCGACGCCGGCGCGCAATTCGGCGTCAGCCCCGGCTTCACCCCGGAGCTGGGCGCCGCCGCCCGCGCCGCCAATCTGACGCTGATTCCCGGCATCGCCACCCCGTCCGAGGCGATGCGCGCCCAGGACGAGGGCTTCACCATCCAGAAGCTGTTCCCGGCCGAGGCCGTGGGCGGCGTCAAGCTGCTCAAATCGCTGGCCAGCCCGTTCTCCGATCTGCGCTTCTGCCCCACCGGCGGCATCGACATCAAGAAAGCGCCGGAATACCTGGCGCTGCCCAATGTGCTGGCCGTGGGCGGCAGCTGGCTGACTCCGGACGACGCCATCGCCAACCGCGATTGGGACCGCATCACCCAGCTGGCCTTGGAAGCGAGCCAGCTGCACAGGAATTAAACGACGTTGCTTCTTTACAGGGCCTCCCGGCCCTGTTTTTTTTGGCGGGCCGCCCGCCGCCGGCCCGCCCCTGTCCGGTTTTGTCCTTCCTTTCCCCCGCCAATTGCCTAAGCTCAAGAAGCAGGACTTCATCGCCTGCCGGCCCACGCCCGCGCCGGCGACGGCTCACCTATTGGAGACCCCTATGCAAGTGGCGGAAATATTTGAAAAAGCGTCGGGCAAACTGCCCATGGTGCCCAAAGTGGTCCAGGAGCTGGTGGCCAGTTTTCACCGCACCGACGTGAACATCGATGAAATTACCGACAAGGTGGGACATGACCAGGTGCTGACCGCGCGCGTGCTGCGGCTGGCCAATACCGCGCGCTTCGGCGGCAGCCGGCGCGTGGGCTCTCTGGACGACGCCATCATCCTGCTCGGCTTCGACAACCTCAGGGTGCTGGTGATCGCCTCCGGCGTCACCGGCGCCACGCTGGGCATCCAGGGCTTCGACATGAAGGCGTTCTGGCAGCGCAGCTTCGCGATGGCCAACGCCGCCAAACGGCTGGCCAAGCTGGCCCGGCTGGACCCGCAGCTGGGCTATACCTGCGGCCTGCTGTCCAATATCGGCGAACTGGTGCTCTATGTGGCGGTGCCGGAACAGGCTTTGCAGATAGACCGCATCGTCGCCGGCGGCGCCGACCGGGTGGCCACCGAGCGCATGCTGCTGGGCATGGATCTGACCGAGGTGGGCGCCGAGCTGGCGCGGCGCTGGAATTTTCCGGACGAAATCCAGGAAGCCATCTTCAACCAGCACGATCTGCTGAACGAGGAAGTGTCGCCGTTCGCGCTGCTGATCGGCCTGGCGTCCTTCATGACCTCCGGCTTCAATCACGATATGAGCGAGGAGGACATGCTGGCCACCCTGCCGGTCAGCGTGATGGAGCGCGCCGGCTTGAAGCGCGAGGACCTGGCCGCGGCGCTGCCGGAGTTGCGCGAGGCCTGCACCGCGCTGGATGAAATGTTCTAAGAACCTATTCAATGTCTGCTGCGCATCGGCGATCCGGCGTTGAAAACAGCTTCGAAATGCTCATGTACCACGCGTACATTCCGCTTTCTCAGCTGTTTTCGCCTTGCCTCGCCTTAGCTCGCGAAATCTTGAACAGGCTCTAAGCACCGTCCGGCCGGACGCAAAAAAGGCGGCCCAAGCCGCCTTTTCGCACGTTTCGCATTGCGGACTCAACCGGCCTGGCCGTCCGCCTCGCCCGTCTCCGTCTCGGCTTCCGACGCCTCGTCCTCGGCGGCGTCGACATGGCCGAGCACACCAACGCAGCGCAGTTCGATCTCCTGCATCAGCTCGTCAATGCGGATCACCGACAGCTGGATGCGGTCGCCGCGCGCCAGCTCCGGCAGGCCCGGGATGCGCACCCGCATCGGCAGGCCGTCGATGCGCACCAGGTCTTCCTTGATGAAGGCGGCGGTGGGATCGGACACCCCCTCCTGGCTGAACCAGCGCAGGCACCAGAAATGCTCCATCCGGTCCTGGAAGCCCAGGTAGGCGGAGTAGGTGGTGTCGAAATCGCGCAGGATGGCGAACAGCATCGCGTCGCCCTGCTCGAACTGCGGCTTCTCGCCGCGGATCATGGACATCAGCTGGCGCTGGTTGATGAAGTCGGTGGCGCGGCGCAGCGGCGACGTGGCCCACGCGTATTGAGCCACGCCCAAGCCGGTGTGCGGCTCGGGCCGCGTGGTCATCCTCACCTTGCCCATGCTTTGCGCGCGGTACATGCCGGGGATGTCGGCCTCGGCCAGCATCCGGCCCCACTCGCTGTTGGCCAGAATCATCAGCTCGGACACCAGCTTGTCCATCGGCGCGCCGCGCTTGCGCAAGGTGATCAGCACCTTGCCGTCGACCACGTCGAAGTTGTAATCCATCTGCACCGGCCGGGTCGGGTCGTATTTGCCGCGGCGCTTCTCCAGCGCCTCGGCGAACTGCCAGAACCAGATCAGTTCCTGCTTGAACGGATAGTCCACGCCCGGATCGCAAGCCAGCGTCTCTTCGTTGAAGAACTGCTCCAGCGCGGCGTGGCGCAGGTTGGCGGCGATATGCACCTTCTCGATGCGGTTCTCGTAGGCCACCGGCTCGAACTCAGGCGTCACCTCCACGTAGAGGCTGAGCGCCGGGCAGTCGTGCCCTTCCTTGAGGGTGAACATCTCCACCAGATCGTCCGGCAGCATGGTGATCTTGTCGCCGGGGAAATACACGGTGGACAGCCGGGACAGCAGCAGCTTTTCCAGCGGCGAGCCTATCTCTATGCCCAGCGACGGCGCGGCGATATGAATGCCGACGCGCTTGTTGCCGTTGGGCAGGTCCTGCACCGACAAGGCATCGTCGATCTCGGTGGTGTTGGCGTCGTCGATGGAGAAGGCACGCACCGGCGACAGCGGCAGCTCTTCCGGCAGCGTGGGCAGTTCGTACTTGCCGAAGCCGCGGCCCTTGGGGAAGAACTCCAGCATGAAGCCGGCCATCAGGTAGTCCGGCACCGAAGAGATGCCGCCCACCTTGTCCGCCAGCCGCAGCGGCGGCAGGCTCAGCTCGCGCGAGGCCTGGTCGAAGGCCTTGAACTCCAGCGTGTTCTTGTCGGGTTTCCACAACAAGGTCATCAGCTGGCCGCGGATCGCCTCCGGCAGCTGGCCGGCTTTCAGCTCCGCCACCCACTGGTCGATCTGCTCCTGCTCGCGCTTCTTGCGCTCCAGCCCGGCCAACGCCGCCTTCAGCGCGTCTTCCGGCGCCTTCTTGTAGCGGCCCTTGCCTTTTTTGTAGAAATACATCGGCGCGCCGTACAGCCGCGACACGATGGCGGCGGCCTCGGCCGCCGACGGCGCGCGGCCCCAGTAATCGGCCGCCAGCGCCTCATAGCCGAACTCGTCGTCCGGGCAGCATTCCCACAGGAAATCCAGGTCAATATCCGCGGCAAGTTGCTCTACCATGGGCAGAAAATCGCCCAATGCGGAGCTAAACTCCAGAAAAACATTCGCCGCCTTGATCTTGGCGCGCTTGCCATGCTGGGTATCCACTTGCAGACTAGCGTCATTGCGCGAAACGATGCTGCCGACCTTAAAGCCGCCGCTCTCTTCGTAAAAAACGTTCATTAAAAATTTTTGCCAGGCCGTTGCAATCCAACGGCGGATTATAACAGCGCGCCTCAGGCGCGGCTTCAGAACTTGAATATTGGACGACCGGGTCCACCGGGGAATACTTGATCATGTCGCAACATCAGGCTTTCAAACAACGTGTGCATCTGGCACAGGAAATCGATCGCATCGGCCACCTGCTCGTCACCCGCTGGGAGCGGCCGCTGGCCGCCCACCTGCTGTCGCTGATCCTGCGGCTGGAGGACATGGTGCGCGAGCAGGACCTCAACGAAATCACCGGGGAAATCCAGACCCTGTCGCGGCTGCTGCAAGGCTGGATCCAGCAACCGCAGACCGCGCCGTCGGAAAGCGAGCGCTACAACCGGCTGCGCCACCACCTGGGCCTGGTCAGCCAGCTGGGCATGATGGAGCGCAAGGACGGCCTGCCGGAGATCGACTACGACGCCCTGCTGGGCGGCGGCCTGGTCACCCTCTATCTATGGCTGCCGCAAGACGTGGACGCCACGCCGCTGATCCAGCAGCTGTCCTGCTACGGCATCCACGCCAAGGTGATCCAGCAGGCGGCCAAACTGGCCCAGGCGCTGCAGGACAAGGCGCCGGAAGCGGTGGTGGCTTTCACCGAGTTCGCCGCCAACGATCCCATCCTTTTGCTGGCCCCCACCATCAGCAGCATCTGTCCGCTGATCCTGACCTCGCCGCTGCACGATTTCCAGGCGCGGCTGGCGGCGGTGCGCGCCGGCGCCGGCAGCCTGCTGGACTGGCCGCTGCAAGCGCATCAGCTGATTGACCAGCTGAGCTTCAGCGATCTGGGCGAGAAGCGCGAGCCCTTGCGCGTGCTGATCGTGGAGGACATGGAATCGCTGGCCGGGCTCTACTCCAGCGTGCTCAACGCCCAGGGGGTGGAAACCCGCGAGGAGACCCAGCCGGAACGGGTGCTGGACATGATAGAGCAGTTCCGCCCCGACCTGATCCTGATGGACATGTACATGCCGCAGTGCAGCGGCATGGAGCTGGCCAAGGTGATCCGCCAGCAGCGGCTGCTGGACGGCATCCCGGTGGTGTTCCTGTCGGTGGAAAAGCGCCAGGCGGTGCAGCTGGACGCGCTGACCCTGGGCATAGACGGCTTCCTGACCAAGCCGGTGGCGCCGGAGGAGTTGATCGTCACCGTGATCAACCGCGCGCGCCGCTACCGCAAGCTGCGTTCCTACATCATCAACGACAGCCTCACCGGCCTGCTCAACCACTCCCATCTGCACGGCCAGCTGGAGTACGGCATCCAGCGCGCGCGCCGCGATCAGCGGCCGCTGTCGCTGGCGATGCTGGACCTGGACTTCTTCAAGACCATCAACGACAGCCACGGCCATCCGGCCGGCGACGAGCTGCTAATCAATCTGGCGCGTTTCCTCAAGGAACGGCTGCGCAGCAGCGATCTGGTGGGCCGCTACGGCGGCGAGGAGTTCGCCATCGTGCTGCCCGGCACCCATCAGACGCAGGCGCGCGAACTGATGGACCAGCTGCGCCAGGACTTCAGCCAGATAGAGCAGCGCGCGCCGGACGGCGACTTCCGCCAGACCTTCAGCGTGGGCATCAGCTCGCTGGACACCGCCGCCAGCAGCACCGAGCTGGTGCGTCAGGCCGACGAAATGCTGTACCGGGCCAAGGCCAACGGCCGCAACCGGGTGGAGATCATGCAGGACTGAGCCCCGCCGCCGGGCCCCGCCCGGACGCGAAAAAGCCCGGACCACCGAGAGGTTCCGGGCTTTTTTTCGGGCGCGGCGCTCAGCGCCGCACCCAGGACGCCTGTTTACGATCCGCGTGCTCAAAGCCTGTTAACACCGCCGAAGCGCGGCAGGCTTTGAAAGCGTCTCAGGCCTCGGTCAGCACCAGGCGCACGCCCTGCTCTTCCAGCAGCTTGGTCACCGGCTCCGGCGGCAGCGCGTCGGTGAACACGGTGTGGAACTCGCTGATGTGTCCCATGCGCACCAGGGCGTTGCGGCCGAACTTGCTGTGGTCCGCCGCCAGGTAACGGTGACGGGCGTTGGACATCATCGCCTGCGCCACCCGCACTTCGCGGTAATCGAAGTCCAGCAGCGAGCCGTCCGGCTCGATGCCGGACACGCCGATGATGGCGTAGTCCACCTTGAACTGGTTGATGAAGTCCAGCGTGGCCACGCCGGTGATGCCGCCGTCGGACGCGCGCACCGTGCCGGAGGTGATCATCACCGTGAAATCCGGATTGGTGGACATGATGGAGGCCACATGGATGTTGTTGGTGATCACCCGCAAACCCTTGTGCGTGCTGGTCAGCGCCTGGGCCACCGCCTCTATGGTGGTGCCTATGCTCATGAACAGCGAGGCGTGATCGGGAATGCTGCTGGCGATCATGTCCGCGATATGCGCTTTTTCGCTCTGGAATTTTCCTTTGCGCGCGAAATAGTCCTCATTCTCCACGCTGCTGCCCAGGGCGGCGCCGCCGTGGTAGCGGCGCAACAGATTGGCCTCGCACAGCTGGTTGATATCGCGGCGAATGGTTTGCGGGGTGACATCGAGCAGTCTGGCCAACTCTTCGATCGGCATGAAGCCGTTTTCGCGGACCAGCTGCAGAATCTTGTCGTGACGGGGTGAGCGGCTCATAACTATTCGGAATCGAAAATCACGTCACTTTAGTAACATATTTTGCGGGTCAGCGGCAAACAGAACCACTATTCCGGCTTGATATCGGCCAATAGTGTTCGTTTATTGCGTATTTTTTGCTCAGGAGACCGGCTGGCCCTCCGCCAGCGGCGGACGCCCCCACAGAAAATCGCGCAGCTGTTCCAGCGGCATCGGCCGCGCCAGCAGATAGCCTTGCAGATAATGCACGCCGCTTTGCTGCAGATAAGCGCGCTGCTGTTCGGTTTCCACGCCCTCGGCCACCATGGAGATGCGCAGCTGCTTGGCCAGATCGATGATCATCTCCAGGATGCGGTTGGCGATGGAGTCGCTGCCTATCGCCGCCACGAACACCCGGTCTATCTTCAGATGATCGGCGTGAATGCGGTTGAGCTCGGCCAGGCTGCTGTGGCCGGTGCCGAAGTCGTCGATGGCGATCTGCACCCGCATCCGC
Source organism: Chromobacterium sp. S0633 (assembly GCF_024158805.1). NCBI lineage: Bacteria > Pseudomonadati > Pseudomonadota > Betaproteobacteria > Neisseriales > Chromobacteriaceae > Chromobacterium > Chromobacterium sp. S0633. The sequence continues at coordinate 36,644 of NZ_JAMZGH010000032.1, forward strand.
CGCAGCGCGGCCATCACCTGCTGGCTTTGCGGCGTCACCCGGATGGGCTCGCGCTCGGTCACTTCCAGCACCAGCCGCGGCGGCGTCTTCGGGAAGTGTCGCAAAAACGCCTGACAGTCCTCCACCAGTTGCGCGTGCTGCAGATGGCTGGGCGACAGATTCAGCGCCACGAAAAAGCGATCGGGCAAGGGCAGCGACGCCATGTCGGCGGCCACCCGCCGCATCAGATAGCGGGTGATCTGGATGATCATGCCGGAGGCCTCCGCCACCGGGATGAACAGATCCGGCGGCGTCAGCCCCTGACGCGGATGCTGCCAGCGCAGCAACACCTCCACCCCCATGCAGCGGCGGCCGCAGGCGTCGAACACCGGCTGGTAGTAAGGCAGGAACTCCTGATTGCGCAAGGCCAGCAGGATTTCCCCGCTGACCGAGCCGCGCTTGCGCAGATAACCCAGCAGCAGGACCGCGCCGACCACGCCCACCGGCAGCAACAAGAGCAGGGCGCGCAGCAGGCGCGCCGACGCGCCGCGCCACAGGTAGTCGGCGTCCACCCAGCTGTGCACCGCCAGCGGAAAGCGCTCCGAGGCCGCGATCACCCGCAGCACCGCGCTGGCCGGCACCTCGGCGGCGCCCGGCAATGTGGACTGCACCGCCTCCTTGTGATTCAACACCAGCAGCGAACCGCTGTGGCCGTCGTCGGCCTGCCAGGGCAGCAGAGGGCTGAAATAGGCCAGTTCCACGCTGGCGACGACGGCCTGCCCCCGCTCCCCCAGCAAGGTGCGCATCAGGAAGGGACGCTTGGGGTACAAGGGGCCGGAGTCCAGACGGTAGATCAGCTGCTGCGGCGCCGACGGGGTGAAGGGCAGATCCGAGTACTGCGCGCCCAGCACCGAGGTGCAGTACAGGCGGCGGCCGTCCATCAGCCCCAGCGAGCGGATATAGGGATCGAAGGCCGCCAGCGACACCAGCTTGCCGCGCGCCTGCGGGCAGGGCTGGCCGGCCAACGGCGCGGCCTCCCGCAATGAGCGGTCCACCTGGCTGAACACCCGGTCCACCGAATTGACCGCGCGCCCCGCCGCGCTTTGCAGCTGCGCCTGCACGTCCAGCTGGTAGCGGTTCCAGGTCAGGGGCAGGCCTATCACCGCCGGCAACACGGCCACCAGCAAGACCAAGGCCCATTCCGCGGCGTTGAGGCTGCCGCGGAATTGATTGCCTCGGCTGATCAGGTGACGGAAGCGATGGCGACAAAACACATTGTTCCCCGGCGTGACTGAGTGACTGTAATGACAAGAAGCGGCCCCGCGTCCGGCCATGGCGGCGCGCGCCAATCCGCGGCACGGCTGGCGCTGGCGAGAACAGCATGGATAGACGGGGACTGCCAGGATGAGGGATAGGCGGGCGTTGCCGCGCCGTCCCTTGGAACCTGTTTACGATCTGCCGCGCGCCGTGAGACGCGACACGGTGAGCTGCGCTTCGAAACACTCATGCACCACGTGTGCATTCCGCTTTCTCAGCCGCAACGCCTGGTCTCGCTCTGGCTCGCTGGATCGTAAACACGTTCTTGGAGAAATTTGGAAAACCAGCCGCGCGGCGTGTCGGCCGCCGTCGCGATTTTTCGAAGCTCCCGCAAGTCTGGCGCTAAAGATAACGGTTTAGCCGGAGACAGAAAAGCTAATTAGAAAGATTTATTTAATAAAATGTCTTTGATTGACTGTTGTTTGATATAAATTGCCGCAATCGGCAGGCCCCCAAACAAGAACAGGCCGCGCGCCGCCGGGATGGCGGGCCGCGGCCTGACGGCCATCAAAGGCCTATTCAAAGGCTTGCGGGCAAGAACGAGACAGAGCGGCGCTCAGCGCGCCGCATCTCAGGAAGCGCAGCCGACCTTGAACAGGTTCTAAGGGGCTTAACGCGGCTGCAGGCGTTGACGATGGCGCTCGATCTGCAAGCGCACCTGGCGCGGCGCGGTGCCGCCCACGTGGTCGCGCTGCGCCAGACTGCCTTCCGGGCTCAGCACCGCGAACACGTCCTCATCGATCAAGGGCGAGAACTCGCGCAGCTTGGCCAGCGACAGGTCGGCGATGTCCACGCCCTGCTGCTCGGCGTGGCGCACCGTCAGCGCCACCACCTCGTGGCTGTCGCGGAAGGGCACGCCCTTCTTCACCAGGTAGTCGGCCAGATCGGTGGCGGTGGCGAAGCCTTGCAACACCGCCGCGCGCATCGCCTCCGGCTTGACGGTGACGCCGCGCATCATGTCGGCGTAGATGCGCAGGGTGTCGATCAAGGTGTCCGCGGTGTCGAACAGCGGCTCCTTGTCCTCCTGGTTGTCCTTGTTGTAAGCCAGCGGCTGCGCCTTCATCAGCGTCACCAGCGCGATCAGATGGCCGACCACGCGGCCGGACTTGCCGCGCACCAGCTCCGGCACGTCCGGGTTCTTCTTCTGCGGCATGATGGAACTGCCGGTGCAGAAACGGTCGGCGATGTCGATGAAGCCGACGCGCGGGCTCATCCACAGGATCAGCTCCTCGGACAGCCGCGACAGATGCACCATCACCAAGCTGGCGGCGGCGGTGAATTCAATCGCGAAATCGCGGTCGGACACCGCGTCCAGCGAGTTGTGGCAAACATCGTCGAAACCCAGCAGCTGGGCGGTGTAATGGCGGTCTATCGGGAAGGTGGTGCCGGCCAGCGCCGCCGCGCCCAAGGGCAGGCGGTTGACGCGCTTGCGACAGTCGCTCATGCGTTCGGCGTCGCGCGCCAGCATTTCCACATAGGCCAGCATGTGGTGGCCGAAGGTCACCGGCTGCGCCACCTGCAAATGGGTGAAGCCGGGCAGCACGGTTTCGGCGTGCTGTTCCGCCAGGTCCAGCAGGCTGTGCTGCAGTTCACCGATCAGGCCGACGATGGCGTCGATCTGCGCGCGCAGCCACAGGCGGATGTCGGTGGCCACCTGGTCGTTGCGGCTGCGGCCGGTGTGCAGGCGCTTGCCGGCGTCGCCGATCTTGTCGGTCAGCCGGCGCTCCACGTTCATGTGCACGTCTTCCAGATCCACGCTCCACTCGAAGCGGCCGGCGCGGATATCGTCCAGCACTTCGCCCATGCCTCGTCGGATCGCTGCCAGGTCTTCGGCGGACAGAACGCCGGCGCGCTGCAACATGGCGGCGTGGGCCAGCGAGCCCTCGATGTCGAATTCGGCCAGTCGTCGGTCGAAATCCACCGAAGCGGTGTATTTCTTGACGAGTTCGGATACCGGCTCCGAGAAACGGCCGGACCAGGCGTGTTGATCTTGCATGGCGATGCTTTCTACGATGGCTGCGGACGAAAAACTTGGCGAAACTCCGGGGGCGCGCGGCGCCGCCGGGAATCCCCTACTATGCCAGCGGCGAGCGCCTTCGGCCAGTGCGGGTTTTCCTTGCTATGATGCGGCTATCCTATTTCCGGCCGCGCCCTCATGCCGCTACCGCCCCCGTCCGACCTGCCCGACTACCGCAACCTGGGCGTGCTGCTGCGCGCCTTGCTGCTGCTCGGCCTGTTCCTGCTGGGCGGCCTGTTGCTGGACGACGGCGGCGAGCCGCTGCCCTGGCGGCTGCTGCGCCTGTCCAGCCTGCTGGTGCCCGGCGCCTTGCTAAGCCTGGGCCTGCTGGCCTTGCTGGGCCGCCGCCTCTACCGCGGCCGGCGCGTGACGCTGAGCGCCGCCGCCATCTGCCTGCTGTCCTTCGCCTTCTGCGGCCGTCTGCTCAACCCGCTGGCGCCCATGCCCTGGGGTCAGGTGCTGCTGGCCGGCGCGGTGGGCGGGCTGATGCAGCATTACCTCAATCTGCGCGCGCGCGCCTTGTCCCCGGCGCTGTCGGAGGCGCGGCTGATCGCGCTGCAGGCGCGCATCCGCCCGCATTTCCTGTTCAACAGCCTCAACGCCGCCATCGCGCTGATCGGCAAGCAGCCGGACAAGGCGGAAATGGTGCTGGAAAACCTGGCCGATCTGTTCCGCGCCCAGCTGGGCGATCCGGCGCGGCAATCCACGCTGGGCCGCGAAATCGAACTGGCGGCGATGTATCTGGCGATCGAGGCCGAACGGCTGGGCGCGCGCCTGCAAGTGAGCTGGGACGTGCAAGCGCCGCTGGACGCGGCGCTGCCGCCGCTGATCCTGCAGCCGCTGGCGGAAAACGCGGTGTTCCACGGCATAGAACGGCTGGCCGACGGCGGCGAAATCCGCATCCAGGCGCGCCAGCTAGAACATCAGCTGGAGCTGACGCTGAGCAATCCGGTCAATCCGGAGCCGGCGGCGGCCGCACCCGGCCACCACATGGCGCTGGACAATCTGGCCGAGCGGCTGGAGCTGTATTTCGACGCCGAGGCCTCGCTCAGCGCCCGGCTGGACGGCGAACGCTTCATCACCCGCATCCGCCTGCCTTATCGCCCGGCGCCGGCCCAGCGGCCGGGCTAAGAACCTGTTGACGCTCTGCTGCGCGTCGCGGAGCGTTGCGCGGTGAGTACGCCTTGTCCCGCCCTTGCTCGCCCGATCGTAAACACGCTCTGAAAGCCGTCTATACTGACCCCGTCATCCACTTGAAACAGCTGATAGGGACATCATGGGAAAGAACCGGCTGGAAGCTTTCAGCGACGGCGTGCTCGCCATCATCATCACCATCATGGTGCTGGAACTGAAAGTGCCGCACGACACCAGCTGGACGGCGCTGCAAGACCGTTGGCCGGTCTTTCTCAGCTATGTGCTCAGCTTCATCTACGTAGGCCTGTACTGGAACAACCACCACCACTTCTACCACGCCATCCAGCGCGTGGACGGCCGCGTACTGTGGGCCAATCTGCACCTGCTGTTCTGGCTGTCGCTGATTCCCTTCGTCACCGGCTGGATGGGGGAAAACCACTTCGCGCCGCTGCCGCTGGCCCTGTACGGCGTGGTGTTGCTGATGTGCGCGCTGGCCTGGTGGCTGATGCAGCAATCGCTGCTGTGCCTGCCCGGCAACCGCACCCGACTGTCCGAGGCCTTGGGCAAGGACATCAAGGGCAAGATCTCCCCGCTGTGCTATCTGATCGGCATCGCCGCCGCCTTTTACTGGGAATGGCTGTCCGCGGCGATGTATGTGCTGATGGCCCTGATCTGGCTGGTGCCGGACCGCCGCATAGAACGACTGCTGGCGGAGAAATGAGGCCGTCTTCGTTCCATTAATAAACACTATCAAACAAATTGTAATTTAAGATTTAACAAAACTATCGTCACTTCCGATAATGGCCGCTCCCTTAGTAAATGTTCTAATAATTTATGGGAGTGCCAATGTCAGTTCTGACCTTTTCCGTGAACCGCAAGCTTTTCACCCTGGCGCTGGCTTGTAGCGCCGCTCTGAGCCAAGCCGCCAACCTGACCCAGGACAACGGCGCGCCGGTGGGCGACAACCAGAACAGCCAGACCGCCGGCCCCAACGGCCCCACCCTGCTGCAAGACATTCAACTGCTGCAAAAACTGCAGCGCTTCGACCGCGAGCGCATCCCAGAACGCGTGGTCCACGCGCGCGGCGTAGGCGCCGGCGGCGTCTTCGTCGCCAGCGAGGGCTTGCAGGACGTCAGCCGCGCCCTGGTATTCCGCAAGGGCGAAAAAACGCCGGTGTTCGTGCGCTTCTCCACCGTGATCGGCAGCCGCGGCGCGCCGGAAACCGACCGCGACCCGCGCGGCTTCGCCACCAAGTTCTATACCGCGCAGGGCAACTGGGACCTGGTGGGCAACAACCTGCCGGTGTTCTTCATCCGCGACGCGATCAAGTTTCCGGACATGGTGCATTCGCTGAAGCCGGACCCGGTCAGCAATGAGCAAGACCCCAACCGCGTCTTCGACTTCTTCTCCCATTTGCCGGAATCCACCCATATGCTGACCCGGGTGTACTCCAACTACGGCACCCCGGCCAATTACCGTGAAATGAACGGCAGCAGCGTGCACGCGCTGAAACTGGTGGCCGCGGACGGCCGCTACCAATACGCCAAGTTCACCTGGAAATCGCATCAGGGCGAACGCAATCTGCGCCCGGACGAACTGCCCAAGGTGCAGGGCCAATCGGTCGGCCACGCCACCGCGGACCTGCTGCAAAGCATAGAACAGAAGCGCTACCCGTCCTGGGACTTGTACGTGCAGTTGATCCAGCCCGAGGACATGAACCGCTTCGCCTTCAACCCGCTGGACCCCACCAAGGTGTGGACCGGCGTGGCGGAGCGCAAGGTGGGCACCATGACGCTGAACCAAGTGCCGGCCAACTTCTTCGAAGCCACCGAGCAGGTGGCGATGTCGCCGGCCAACTTGGTGCCGGGCATCGAAGCCTCGGAAGACCGCCTGCTGCAAGGCCGGCTGTTCTCCTATCTGGACACTCAGATGCACCGCGTCGGCACCAATTTCCAGGCGCTGCCGGTGAACCGTCCGCGGGTTGAGGTGGTGAACAATAATCAGGACGGCGCGCAAAACGCCTCCGGCCGCCAGGGCAGCGTCAATTACGAGCCCAGCCGGTTGGCTCCCAAGCCGCAGGACCCGCAGTTCAAGCACAGCCGCCTGCCCTTGCAGGGCAATACCCAGCAGGAGGCCATCGCCAAGACGCTGAACTTCCAGCAGGCCGGCGAGTTCTACCGCTCGCTGAGCGCGCAGGACCAGGCGGACTTGATCCGTAATCTGTCCGGCGATCTGGCCAAGGTGCGCAATGTCGAAACCCGCGACATCATGCTGTCGCACTTCTACAAGGCGGACCGCCAGTACGGCGAGCGTCTGGCCAAGGCCTTGAAGGTGGAGGTGAAGGGGATTGAGCGCAGGGCGGCGTTGTTGCAGGAATAAGCGTAGCCGCTTGAGTTAAGCGGGGCGGCCCAGGGCCGCCCCGTTTTTGCGCGCGCGCCGCGCCGTGACAGCAGTGTCGGCGGGGTTTGGTGGGTATCGCCTGCGGCTCCACCCACCCTACAAGACCATCCGCCGTAGGGTGGGTGGAGCGCAGCGATACCCACACGGAAACGCGATGGAATCGATGCTTGGACCTTGGCGGCGGGCTTTGGTGGGTATTGCCTGCGGCTCCACCCACCCTACAAGACCATCCGCCGTCGGGTGGGTGGAGCGCGGCGATACCCACGCGGAAACGCGATGGAACCGATGCTTGGGTCTTGGCGGCGGGCTTTGGTGGGTATCGCCTGCGGCTCCACCCACCCTACAAATACCCCGACAAACCATCCGCCGTAGGGTGGGTGGAGCGTAGCGATACCCACCGCAAGGTGCTTAGCGGTTTCGCAGGCGGATGCGGCGGAAGCGCGCTTCCAAGCTGAAGCGCTGTCCCAGCGCCAGGTAGATCTGGTGCTGGCTATCGACATGGCGGTAGACCCGGACCCGGTCGGCGCCCAGCAGCATCATGATTTCCAGATAGTTGAAGAAACCCATCCACTGGCCGCGTCCGGCGCGGTCGTCAAAATCGATGTCGCGCGCCACGCGGCTGAGCAGGCCTTTGCCGAC
>NZ_JAMZGH010000033.1:0-42676 GCF_024158805.1 Chromobacterium sp. S0633
CAGCAGCCCCGGTCCTGGCCGCCGCGCCGCAGCCGACGCAGCCCGGTCAGATTCCACCGCCTCCGCCTCCGCCTCCCCCACCGCCGCCGCCCGTCAACGCGACGGCCCCGGCGGCCGGCCCGGCGCGCGCCTGGAACAAGGTCGCGGCGGCCAGCGTGGCCGATATCCAGCAACTGCGTGACGAACAAAGCCAGAAACTGCGCAAGGAGCCGGGTTCCAAGCCCACTGCCGCCTCGCCGGCGGGAGCGGAGCTCATTAACGAATTGAAAGAGCGACAGCAAAAAATGGCGGCGCGGGCCGCCAGCGCTCAGCTGCGGTAATTCCGCAACTCTCCCGATCCCCCTTTACATGGCGGCCGCCGCTTCCGCGGCACGCCGCCATGCTTTTTCCCTCCTCCCCGAATCTGATTCCCCTCCCGAGATTTCATCGGTTTTCCATCAGGAATCCGTCCCCGCATGTCCGTAAAGTGGATGCCAACATCGCAGAACCTTGCGCACTCACCGACAGACACCATGGCAGCTGAAGACATCACTCTCTCCGCGCCGGCGCCCATCGTGGTCCGCCTGCTCAACAGCCCGCTGCGCGGCTGCGAATTCCTGCTGCAGCCAGGCAAGACCCTGTTCCTGGTCGGCCCCGCCGCCGCCCTGACCGAGGCCGGCCAGTTGCCGGAATTGCCGGCAGACGCCCTGTTCATTCCTCTGGAGCAAGGCGGGGTCAATTTCGAAGTGCTGATCGACCGCGCCGAACCCGACCGGGTGACGCTGCGCGAACTGCGCGACGCCGGCGTGGACGAGCGTCCGGCCGAATTCAACCGCCCGCTGCGCATCGGCGCGCTGGAACTGGCCTTGCGGCCGGAGCACCTGTCCTGGTCGCCGGAAGTGCTGGGCCACGGCCAGGACGCGCCGCCGCCGGAACAAAAACCGGCGCGCCGCCACGCCGCCGCCGCGGTGGCGCTGGCGGTGATCGCCGCGCTATTGCTGGCCGGCGGCGGCTACTGGCTGTGGAACACCCCGCAACGCCAGGCCTCGGAATTGAACGCGCTGCTGGGACGCGACAGCCAGCGCTTCCAGGTGCTGCCCGGCCGCGACGGCGTGTTCTACGTCTCCGCCGCCAATGAGCGCGACAGCGCCTGGGCGCGGCAAGTGCTGGCGCGCGGCGACTACAACCGCCCGGCGCAGGTGCTCAGCCCTCAGCAGGAAAACGAACGCATGGGCCGCTGGCTGGCGGATAACTACCCCCACCTGCCCTATTACCGCTTGCAGCTGGACAACCCTCGCCGGCCGCAGCTGTGGGTCAGCCAACAGCGCGCCGCGCTGGGCGGGCCGGCCAGCCAGGCGCTGTCGCAGCGGCTGGCCGAGCAGATGCCCTACGCCGACGCGGTGGACATCGTGCCGGTGGACGACGCCGCCGCCGCGAGCCAGGCCGAAACCGGCCTGTCGCGCCAGGCGCTGCCCTTCACCCGCAGCGAGCAGCCCAACGGCGTCACCTTCGTGATCCAGGGCGCGCTGGACGACGGCGAACTATTGCGCGCGCGCCGCTTCGTCGACGACTACTACCGCCAGTGGGGCGGCCGCTACGTGCAATTCGCCATTGAATTGAAGGACGACTGGCTCAAGGGCAAGTCCTTCAAGTACGGCAACCAGGGTTACGTCAAGATGGCGACCGGCCACTGGTACTTCCCCAAACCCCTGTAAATAAAAGGAAAACCACCATGCCAATTATCTCTAATCCGGACTGGACCCTCAGCGACATGTCCAAGGAGTTCGACACCGGCACCAGCAAGCTCCAAACCGAACTGACCGACGCGCTGAAAAAGTTGAACGGCAACCCGTCCAACCCCCAGTTGCTGGCCGACTACCAAAGCAAGCTGTCCGAGTACAACCTGTACCGCAATGCGCAGTCCAACACCGTCAAAGTGTTCAAGGACATCGACGCGGCCATCATCCAGAACTTCCGCTAAACCCCGACGCCGGCCACGCGCCGGCGCTTCAGGAGTCCGCCCATGACCCCCATCGCCGCCCTCTCTCTGGATTCGCTGACCGCCCAGGTCAGCGACATCACCCGCTCCGAGCACAATCTCGTGTCGCTGGACGACCGCCTGATCCAGGCCTTCTCGCAAAACGCCGTCGGCGTAGGCATGGAGAAGGACGCCATTCTGCAACGGCTGGAACAGCCGGGCCTGTTGAGCAATCCGGCCGTGCTGATGGAGCTGCAGCAGCGCACCTCCAATTACAACCTGGAGGTGTCCATGATCAGCACCCTCACCCGCAAGACCGTGGGCGCGGTAGAAAGCCTGCTGCGCTCATGATCCGCCATGGTTTCAAAGCCGTATTGCTGGCCTTGCTGCTGACCGGCTGCCAGCAGAAGGACTTGCTCAAAGGCCTGGATCAGCAGCAGGCCAATGAAGTGATCGCCGTCTTGCAGCGCCACAATATCGAGGCCGACAAGACCGACCGCGGCAAGACCGGCTTCAGCATCGCCGTGGCGCAGCCGGACTTCGCCGCCGCCGTGGACTGGCTGAAGGCCTACAACCTGCCGTCGCGGCCGCGGATGGAAGTGGCGCAGATGTTCCCGGCGGATTCGCTGGTGTCCTCGCCGCGCGCGGAAAAGGCGCGGCTGTACTCCGCCATCGAGCAGCGGCTGGAGCAGTCGCTGCAAACCATGGACGGCGTGCTGTCCGCGCGCGTGCACGTCAGCTACGACCTGGACTCCGGCGAAGGCGGCCGCGCCGCCAAACCCATCCACCTGTCCGCGCTGGCGGTGTACGACCGCGACGTGGACCCAGAGCAAATGGTCAACGATATCAAGCGTTTCCTGAAGAACAGTTTCGCCGACATCGATTACGACAATATCTCGGTGGTGCTGTCGCGGCGCAGCGAGGCGCAGCAGCAGGCGCCCACCGCGCCGGCGGAAGAGCGCGGCTCCGGCCTGAGCTGGCTGATGGCCGGCGTGGCGCTGATCGCCCTCCTGGGCGCGGCGGCGGCCTGGCTGTGGCAGCGCCGCGCGCCCAAACCCGTCGCCGAGCCGCCGGCCGCCGAGCCGCAGGCCGGACATGAGTAGCCGGCCCGCGGCCCGCTCGCCGGCGCTGCAAGCGCTGCTGTACGACCCGCTGGCCTATCTGCACCCGCGGCGCTTGGTTCTGCCGCCGGCGCTGACCGCCTCCGCCGCCGCGCGCGCGGCGGCCAATGAGCTGCTGATCTCCGCCTATCGGCTGGACAGCGACTGCGCCGACGCCCAGTTGGACCCGCTGGCGCGGCAATGGCTGCGCCACTGGCGGCGCTTGCCGCAAACCGCCTATTTGCTGGGTTGCCACGCGCTGCGCGCCGGCCTGGGCTGGCAGGCGGGCCTGCTGCGGCTGCCGGACTGGGCCCAGGACTTCGCCGCCGTGGCGCTGCCGCCGGACGCCGCCGCCGCGCAGCGGCCGGCGCTCAGCCACGGCGCGCTGCTGCTGACCGGCTACGGCCGCCTGCAGGCCTGGCGCGAGCGTCTGCCGCGCCCCTTGGCGCAACGCTTGCCGCTGCAGTTCCCGCCGGAGGCCGACGCCGCGCCGCCGCAGCCGCCCGCCGACGCCCTGATTCTGACCTTGGCCCTACAACATGCCCAGAGACATCCCCACATCCCGCCCTCCGACCGCCGCTGAAGGCGTGCTGGTGCGCCGCGGCCAGCTGCGCCGAGCCGAACGCGCCGATCAGCTGGAACGCGAGGCGCGACAACAGGCGCAGCGCGTGCTGCGCGACGCCGAGCGCCAGGCCGAAGCCCTGCGCCGGCAAGCCTGCCAGGACGGCTATCAGCAAGGCATGCTCGCCGCGCTGGAACACGCGGCCGCCCATCTGGCCGCCGGCCAGGCCATGGCCTGGAACTGGCGGGAGCGGCTGGAGCAAGAGGCCCGCGCCATGCTGAGCGCCGCGGTGGACCATCCGGACACCCTGCTGCTGCTGCTGGACGAATGGCTGCGCGGCCTGGATCAGCCGGACGCCACCCTCTATCTGCAGCTGCCCAAGCGCGCCCGCGCGCTGCAGCCGCAGTTGATGACGCTGCTGACGGAAAACTGGCCCGGCGCCATCCAGATCGACTATCACGCCGACACGCGCTTCATGATGCGCTGCGCGGACCAGGCGGCGGAATTCTCGCCGGAACAATACGTGGAGCCGGCCAGCCGCCAGTTGCTGCAATGCCTGGAGCCCTTGCCTCAGGACTGCCGCCGTTTGTCGGAGCAGGCGCTGCGCGGCTTGATCGCGCAACTGGAACAAGACCTGGCGGCCTTGACCGCCGTAGACAGGAGCCCGGAATGATCCCCTCGCTGACCCCTTCCGCCATCGGCCGCGCCGCAGCGGCCGGCGACGACATCGTCCCGCTGCAGCAACGGCTGCTGGCCGCGGCGCAAAACGCCGACGGCGCCGCGCCGCCGACGGAAACCCCGGCGACCGACGACGCCAAGCCAGTGGAGCCGCCGCCGCACAAATGGCCGGACTTCCAGTCCGACCCGTTGGCGGTGGCCTTCCTCGCGGCGCTGCGCCAGCTGTCGCCGCCAGCGTCCGACTCGCAAGAAGACAAACAGCGCTACGCCGACGCCGTCGGCAAGTTGCTGGGCGAATTCAAAGACCCGGCCACCGGCGAACTGGCCTTCACCACCTTGAAGCAGAAAAACGACATGATCCAGCGCACGCTGGAACAGATCGACGCCGCCTCGCCGCTGCACACCGCGCTGATGACCTCGCTGGTGGGCAATATCGGCGTTGCCGGCATGATGCAGCAATGGATGCAGGACGCCATCATGTCCGGCGGCGTGCCCAAGGAGATGGAGGACTGGTGATTCACACCGCGTCCCACAAGGCCCGCGCCGCCGCCGCGTGGTAGAAGGCGTCGCCGCTGCGCTGGAACTCGCGATGGCAGGCGTACACCAGCTTGATCACATGCTCGTTGCGCACGTTCAGCACACGTTGCAGCAATAAGGGCCAGGCCGGCTGCGCGTCCGGCAGTTCCTCCGCCTCCAGCGCCGGCGCGCCGATGGACACATAGGCGACGCAGAAGGTCTGCCACAAAGCCGGGTACCAATCCTCCGCCGGCAAGCCGGGCAGATGCTCCAGCACGTCGCGCAGCGCCAGCGTCGCCGTCACCATGTGCAGCGCGGTGAAATTGTCGGTCTGCCAGTACACCCGCAGCGCCGCCCGCGCCAGCGCGTCCAGCCAGTCCGGCGTTTGCGGCGCACTGGGCAAGGCGGCGGCGAAGCGCGGATCGGCCAACACCGCGTCGAAGCGATCGTGTATCCAGTAATCCGGGCTGTTCCAGCCGGCCAGCGCCCGCGACAGCCGCGCCAGCCCGTCCTCCGCCGAATCCGCCGGCGCTTGCGCGTCCAGGCCGGCGGGCAGGCGCAGATAGCCGCTCAGATAATAGGCCAGCCCCGCCGCCGCTTCGCCGGCGTGGCCGGCGCGCAGGGCGAAGGCCAGCCGGATCAGCGGGTGGAAGGCGCCGCCGCCCGGCGAGAACGGCAGGCTGGCCAACACTTGCCGCGCGGTGTCCTCCACCCCGCGCGCCGCCACCCGCTCCTCCATCACCCGGAGCAGCGCCGGGAAGGCGTCCAGCCGCCCCAAGGCCGCGTCCCAGCGGCCCCAGCCGATATCGTATTCCACCGGCTCCGCCGGCTCGGCGCGCTCGCTCTCCCAGAAGTCGAAGAATGCCCGCAGCTGATGCGGCTCCGCCCCCATTTCCGCCAGCGCGGTCAGCGCCATCGGGCAATGGTTGGTGGTGTCGCTGTGCATCAGCGAAAACTCATGGTTGGCGTCCAACAAGGCATGCAGTTCAGTGTGACGGCTTGGCGCGTTCATGGCGTCCTCCTTGAAAAATCCATGCGCTTACGATAAAAGTTAAAGTCAACTTTAAGTCAAGCGAGTCCGCGCATGCCCGCAGCCCCCATGGCCAAACCCTCTCCCTGGCTCAGCATAGGCGAGCTGGCGAGCCGTTCCGGCGTCGCCGCCAGCGCCCTGCGCTACTACGAAACCCAGGGCCTGCTGCACAGCGCCCGCTCCGCCGGCGGCCAACGCCGCTACCCGCGCGACGCGCTGCGCCGCGTCGCCTTCATCCGCGCGGCCCAGATCGTCGGCATCAGCCTGGACGACATCCGCGGTTCGCTGGCCGCGCTGCCCAGCCAGCGCACGCCGACCCCGCGCGACTGGGAGGCCTTGTCCGCGGACTGGCTGCCGCGTTTGCAGCAGCGCATAGACGAACTGACCCGGCTGCGCGACCGGCTGGGCAACTGCATAGGCTGCGGCTGCCTGTCTCTGAGCCAGTGCGCGCTGTACAACCCCGGCGACTGCGCGGCCAGCCTGGGCGACGGACCGCGTTACCTGATAGGCGAACCGCCGGCGGAAGCGCCGGGCCAACAACCGGGCTGAACGCCTGTTCTAAAGTCTCGCGTGCAAGAGCGAGACAAGGCGAAAACGGGCAAAAAAGCGGAATGTGCACGTGGTGCATGAGCATTTTGAGCTTGGTTTCAACGCCCATTTCTATCCATCCCGCCGACGCGCAGCAGATCGTAAACAGGTTCTGAGCGCTTCCTGAAAGCCGCTGTCGCAACGGCGCGGTGTAATAGCGCCCATTTCAACGCCACTGGAGCGCCACCATGCTATTGCCTCTCGGCTTTCCCTCCGTTCGGCCCAACGCCAGCCCCTCGCACGCCCCTGCCCAGGCCCCGGAGCCCCCCGTCGCCCAGACCGGCAGCCTCAAGGGCAAGCCGGTGCGCATAGACGACAGCGCCGAAAGCCGCGGCAAAGCCCATGCGGTCTTGAGCGAATGTCTGTCCGACGTGGGCCGCTTCTTCCAGCCGCTGAGCGGCCGGGTCGCCCGCTTCTTCGGCGCGATCCCGGACTGGGTGCGCAAGCTGACAGGCCAGGCCAAGCCGGCCGCGGCCAGCGCGCAGCAAGCGCCCGTGTCTCCTCTCACCGCGTCGTTCGCCGCCAATTTCTGCCGCCTGTGCGACACGTTCCAGGCCAGCCTGGCGGATAAGCGCAATATGGACGGCGCCTTCCGCGTGCCGGCATCCCACGAGAAATTGCAGAACGTGAAACAACAGATGGCGAATGGAGAGATGGCGCCGGACTCGCTCAGCCACATCGAGATTGCCGCGCTAATCAAGGACACCCTGAAACAATTGCCGCTGCCCAGCGATCAAGACCTGCACGCGCTGCACGCCAGCGGCGCAGACGTCACCCGCCTGCACCGCGAGATGTTGTCGCAATTGCCGGAAGGGCCGCTCAAGCAGTGCGGAAGCGCGGCGATGCGCACCCTGGCCTTGAGCCATCGCCATGCCGACGCCGGCACCGGCAGCGCGTTCAGCAAAACCTCCATCGAGGTTTCCGCGCCGCTGTGGCAGATGACCGAGCTCCAACTGGCCAAGACCATGCCCGCGATTGGCGGAGCGCTGCTGCAAGGCTGGCTGGATGAGCCATCCGCCCCGGCGGGCCCGCAAGCCGCGCTGATGCAGGAGTTGCGCGCCAAGCTGAACGCCGGACAGTAAGCACCATGCCGCCGGCCGCCGCGCGCGGCCGGCTTCCCTTCCCTCATCCAAAAAAGAAAAACCATGTCCACGCCTTTCCAACACGCCGTCGCCCAGCTTTGCCAGTCTCTGTCCCTGCAGCCGCCGGAACGGATGGACGACAGTCTGTTCACCTTGCAAGTGGGCGAACACGCGGTGCACCTGAGCGAACAGCCGGCGCGCCAGTTGCTGATGTTCTGCTGCCTGTCGCCGCAACAGGCGCAAACGGACGCGCCGCCGCTGCGGCAGAATCTGTTCAGCGACGATCCGCTCAAACCGGTGATCGGCCAATCCGAGCACAGCCAGGACTGGGTGCTGTGGAACCGTCAGCCGCTGGCCGATTGCGACGCCGCCGCGCTGCAGCGGCAGTTGGAGCGCATCAGCGATTGCGCCGAACAGTGCTGCCGCGCGCCGGAACCGGCGGCGTCGACCTTCGCGCCGCAGGCGCTGCGTCAGCGCCACGCCCGGCTGCATTGCTGAGCAGGACAAAACCCGCACGAAAACGGCCGAGGCCGCCGGCATACCCCAGTACGCCGGTCAAGCCTCGGCCGCGCTCAATCAACGGCAAGCGCCGCCTACAAGTCCACCACCGGGAAATCGATCTCGGTGCCGGCGATCAGATTGGCGTAATTGGTCAGCGTGTTCAGCGCCACCGCGGCGATCACCTCCACCAGCAGGCCGTCGTCGACGCCGGCTGCGCGCGCCGCGGCCAGGTCCTGATCGGACAACACGCCGCGCTGGCTGACGATTTGCCCGGTCAGCCTGGCGATCGCGGCGGTCTGCGCGTCGGCGGCCTGACCGGCCCGCGCCGCCTGGATGTCGGCCTCGCTCAGGCCCGCGCCCTTGCTCATCAGGGTATGGGCGGACAGGCAGTACTGGCAGGCGTTGGCCTGAGCGGCCGCCAAGGCGATCACTTCGCGCTGGCGCGCGCTGAGCTTGCCCTTGGCCAGGGCTTCGGAGAAGCCCAGATAAGCGTTCAACACCGCCGGAGACTGGGCGAAGGTGGCGAACAGATTGGGCACCTTGCCCAGCTTGGCCTTGACGGCGTCCAGGGTGGCGCTCAGTTCCGGGCTGGCTTGATGGCGGTCTACGGTGGGGATGCGGGGCATGATGGGCTCCTGACTCTCGAGTTGAACGACGATGGGGACTGCACAGAAGTCATCTTGCAATACAATCAGAAGCCTATCGTCTCGAAAACTTTGCAGGTCGTATCGAAATGGACCTGTTGACGCCCTTGCTGCAGCAAAGCGCCTTCTCCGCGCGCGTATTCCATCATGGCAATTTATGTCATCTGGCGGACTTCGACCCTGGCGCAATGGCCGGTCATCTGCATCTGCTCAAGGGCGGCCGCCTGCGCTGCACCTTGCGCGACGTCCTGGTGCTGGACACCGACCGCCCCTGCGCCTTGCTGTTTCCCCGCCCCAGCGCCCACATCCTGCTGCCGGAGGGCGAACGCGGCGCCGACTTGGTCTGCGCCAAGCTGGACCTGGGCTTCCAGACCGGCGGGCCGCTGGCGCTGGCGCTGCCGGAATGCCTGGTGCTGTATCTGGACGATACGCCCAGCCTGCTGCCCACGCTGCGGCTGCTGTTCGACGAGGCCTTCTCCGAACGCTTCGCCCGCCAGGCGGCGCTGGATCGTTTGATGGAGTATTTCCTGATCCAGGCGATACGCGTGGTGATAGACGGCGGCCAGATCCACAGCGGCATCTTCGCCGCCATGTCCGACCCCAAATTGGCGCGCGCCGTCAACGCCATCCACGCGCGGCCGGAGCGCGGTTGGACCGTGGAACTGCTGGCGGAGCAGGCCGGCATGTCGCGCGCGCGTTTCGCCGCCCGCTTCCGGCAACAAGTCGGCCTCGCCCCGCTGGATTATCTGACCGACTGGCGGCTGGCCGTCGTCCGTCATCAGCTGCGCCAGGGCCAGCCGATCAAACGCATCGCCGCGCAAGTGGGCTACGCCAGCCCCGCCGCGCTCAGCCGGGTGTTTGCCCAGAGGCTGGGGCTGCCGCCCAGCGATTGGCTGAAGCGGCAAGCGGCCTCCTGAGCGGCCCGCGCGTGGAACTTTGGAATCCGGCGCCCCATCTGACTTCAGACCGCGCGGTCCAAGGGATGCCGCGCTGAATCCATCAAGGGAAACATCATGAACACACCACGCCTCGCCGGCGCCGCGCTGCTCTGCGCCGGCCTATTCAGTCTGCCCGTCCACGCCGCCACGCTATGCACGCTGCTGGCCGACGCCAAGAGCGGCGACATCCTGCTGCGACAAGGCAGCTGCGAACAACGCTACACCCCGGCCTCCACGTTCAAGATTCCGCTCAGCGTGATGGGCTTCGATTCCGGCTTCCTCAAGAGCGAACACCAGCCGGCCTTGCCCTACCGGGACGGCTATGTGGACTGGGGCGGCGACAACTGGAAACAGCCCACCGATCCGGTGCGCTGGCTGAAGTATTCGGTGGTGTGGTATTCGCAGCAGATCGCCCAGTCGCTGGGCGAGGAGAAGCTAGGACGCTACGCCGACGCCTTCGGCTACGGCAACGCCGACTTTAGCGGCGACCCGGGCAAGCACAATGGACTGGAACGCGCCTGGATCGCCTCCTCGCTGCAGGTGTCGCCGCTGGAGCAACTGGCCTTCCTGCGCAAGCTGGTCAATCTTGAACTGCCGGTGTCCAAACACGCGCAGGAACTGACGATGAAGATCGTGGAAACCAGCGCGGCGGCGGACGGCTGGCAGGCGCACGGCAAGACCGGCATGGCTTATCCGCGCAAGGCGGACGGCCAGTTCGACGAGGAACACCCGTACGGCTGGTACGTGGGCTGGGCCAATAAGGGCGAACGCTCGCTGGTCTTCGTGCGCCTGATCCAGGACGACAAGAAAGAGCCGGGCACCGCCGGCGTGCGCTCGCGCGCGGCCTTCCTGGAGGAATTGCCGGCGCTCGCCGCAGCGTCCGCCCCCGCTCAATCCATCAGCCGCTGATACAGATAGACCAGCACCCGCGCCAACTCCTGCGCGGTCTGCTCCTGGCCGGCGTTGCCGCTATGGCCGCCGGCCTCGGTTTCCAGCAGCAGCGCGTCGTGGCCCAGCTCCCGCATCCGCGCCACCATCTTGCGCGCATGCGCCGGATGCACGCGGTCGTCCTTGGCGCTGGTGGTGAACAGGGCCAGCGGATAGGCCAGATCGCCGCGTAGCCGGTGGTAGGGCGAATACGCCTCCAGCGCCGGCCGCTGCGCCGGATCCTCCGGATCGCCGTATTCGTCTATCCAGCTGGCGCCGGCCAGCAGCTCGGTGTAGCGCAGCATGTCCAGCAGCGGCACTTCGCACACCACCGCGCCGAATAATTCCGGCCGCTGCGTCATGCAGGCACCCACCAGCAGGCCGCCGTTGCTGCCGCCCTCTATGCCCAGCTTGGCCGGCGCGGTCAGGCCGCGCGCCACCATGTCTTCCGCCACCGCGATGAAGTCGTCGAAGCCCACTTGGCGGTTCACGCCCTGCGCCGCCTGGTGCCAGCCGGGGCCGAACTCGCCGCCGCCGCGGATGCAGGCCAGCGCGAAAGCGCCGCCGCGTTGCAGCCAGTGCGGGCCGAAGTTCTCCACGTAGTAAGGCATCATCGGCACTTCGAAGCCGCCGTAGCCGTACAGCAAGGTGGGCGTGGCGCCGTCCAGCGGCGCGTCGCGGCGGCGCACCACGAAATAGGGAATGCTTTCGCCGTCCGGCGCGCGTGCCTGCCATTGCTCGGCGACGAAGTCGGCTGGATCGAAAGCCTCCGGCTGACGACGCAGGCATTCCTGCTGGCCGCTGGCCACGTCCAGCCGGTACAGGCCGGTGGGGGTCAGGAAATCGCTGAAGCTGTAGCACAGGATATCGCTGTCCCAGGGCTGGTCGGCGAACTCGATCACCCCGCCGCTGGGCGTGGGCAGCGCGCGCTCGCGCCAGACGCCGTCGATCTTGTCGAAGGCCAGCAGCCGGCTCTTGACCTGGTCCAGCAGATTGACCACCACGCTGGCGCGGGTGGTCTCCACCGACTCCACCGCCAGCCGCGGCTGCGGCGCCACCAGCCGTTGCGCGACGATCCGCCCCTGCCGCAGCGGCTCCAGCGCCACCGCCAGCAAGGCGCCGGCCGGATAGCGGGTCCCGGCGGCGTCCCAGTCCTCGGCCAGCTTGACGATCAGATCGCCGTGCAGATAGGCCTCCAGCTCCGCCTTGGGCGGCAAGGGCAGCGCGTGGGTTTCCAGCGCTTCGTCGATCAGATGGTAGGTCTTGCTGTAGAAGCTGTCCGAGCACTCGATCAGGTCCAGCGTCGCGCCGTCGGCGTCGAGGAAACGCCAGGCGGCCACCATCATCGCGTCTTCGCCGGCGGAGAACACCTGGCTCCAGGCATGCCGCCCTTCCTCGCCGCGCTCCACCAGCCACACTTCGCGCGGATAGCCGGAACGGGTCAGCGGCGCGCCCGGCCAGCCGGGGCAGGCCCAGGCGCTGTCCGGATCGCGCCAGGCCACATGGCTCTTGCCTTCCGGAAAACTGAAACCGTCCGGCCGCCACGCGCCGGCGGCCAGATCGTATTCGCGCGCGATGCCGGCGTCGCCGCCGCCCGCGGTCAGGTGCACCATGGCTTGCAGCGGCGCCAGCGTGCAGTGGGACACCCCGTCCAGATACCAGTCCTCGCCGGCCTCGTCGGCCAGCGCGTCGATGTCCAGCACGGTCTGCCAGTCCTGCTCGGCGGCGCGGTAGGCCGCCAGCGTGCTGCGGCGGTAAATGCCGCGCGGATGGGCTTCGTCCTGGTGGAAGTTGTACAGCCAGCCCTCATGCTCGGCGCAGAACGGGATCTGGCGGGTATCGCGCAGGTGGGCGAGGATTTCGTCGCGGAGGCCGGCGAAACGCGGGTCGGCGTCCAGCCGCGCCTGGGCGCGCGCGTTCTGCTCAGCCACCCATTCGGCGGCGGCGGGATCGTCCAGGTTTTCCAGCCAGGCGTGGGGATCGAGGGCGTTATAGTCGGACATCGGCGTCATCACAATTGCGGATCAATGGCCGCGAGGTTAGCACCCCGCGCCGCCAACGCCAAATGCGCCATGCCCGCTGCGCCCGAAGTTCAGACCGCGCTGATCTCCACTCCCTCCTCCCGCAGCTGGCGGCAGGCGTGCTCGGGGTCCAGCAACGCTTCCCCCAGATAGACGCCGGCGGGCGGCGCGTCCGCCCCCAATAGATGCTCGATCTGCAAAACGGCGCCCAAGGCCGTCAGATGCGCTTGTCCCAAAGGGTCCGCCAGTTGCACGGTTTTTCCGCACGGCCTGCCGGCGGCGTCCTTGCCCTCGACGGCAATGCGGATGCGGTGAGCCGCGCCGGGCCCGGGGTTGTAGAGCAGCGCCTGCCGCGCGCTGTTGAACATCGGCCGCGACAGCAGCCGCCATACGCCGCTGCGCACCAGCACATGCAGCAAGGCGGTGGCTTTGCCGTCGTCGAAGCCGATGCGCGCATCCACCTGCGCGGCGCCGACGATGGCGGGCAGATTCGCTTGATCCGGGGTATCGAAACGGTAAACCCTGTGACGGCCGGCGGCGCCGAAGTCCGCGACGCGGCCATCGAGAAAACCGCCGCGCTTGACCCACTTCCCCCCTTCCATGGTGTGGAACGGTTCGGATAGGCGGTCCATGTATGCGGTCGAATTCGGCCCCGCCTGATCCGCCATCGCGAACAGGATGTCGATGCCGACGCGCTCGACCTCGGCGACGGCCCTCGCCGCGTCTCGCGCCACAAGGCTGGCCACGCCGGCCATCCAGGCCGATGACAAGACCACCGGCGCGCGGGGAGGCCCGTAAGCGGCCGTCGTCAGCAAGGCCTGCTTCAGCCGCTCCGTCCAGCGGGTCACGTCAAGGTAGGCGTGACCTTGGGCCAGGGCCAGGCGCAACAGCCGGTCATGCGCATCGTTGACCAAGCCCACGATGAGCGCGCCCTTGAGAGCGTCCGGCAGCGCCGGCGCGTCCACGTCCATCGCCATCGCCTCGGCGCCATATCGCTGCGCCACCGCCCGAGCCGCGTCTAGACGACGGCCGGCGATGACGAGCTTGAGATCCGGCCTGCGCCGCGCCAGCAAGGACGCCACTTGCGCGCCCACCACGCCGCTGCCGCCGACAAGAACAACGCGGGAAGAAGTCATGCCCCACCTCAGTTTTGGTCAATTGACCAATATTAAAACATGAACTTGGTCGTTTGAACAATTAAACTGGCGCATCAACGATGCCGGACGATCACGAAGGAGGAAAGATGTCGGCCAAAGGAGAGGAAAGACGGGAAGCGATTCTGCGCGCGGCGATGCGGGTGCTGACCCGCGACGGCGGGCAGGGCTTCCGCATGCGCGCCATCGCGGCGGAGGCCGGGGTGGGCATCAGCCATGTCCAGTACTACTTCAAGAATATCGACGCGGTAATGGAAGGCGTCATGGTTCGCTACCTGGAAGACTGGGATGAACTGATGCTGGACGCGCCCGCCAGCCTGGCCGGCGCGCTGGACTTTGTGCTGGCGACCCAGCTTCAACACGGCGGCTGCGCCTTGCTCTGGGAGCTGTGGGCGCTGTCCAGCCGCAACGGGGCCGCCGATGCGGCGCTCAAGACCTTCTACGCCGGCTATACCGACCGGGTTTGCGCGCTGCTGCGCCGCGAGGCTCAGACGGACGCGCCCGACAGTGTCGTCAGGGAGCGCGCGGCGCTCATCGTCGCCTTGATCGAAGGCCTCTCCATCCTGCGCGGCAACGGCCGGGAGCAAACGCTGGCGCCGCAAGCCCAGCGCCATGCCGTAGACGCCGCGCTGGCCTTGGCGGCCTTGCCGCTGCCGCCTGCCAAGACCTAATCCGCGCTCCGCGCGGCGGCCTTGAAACGGGCGATCACCGCCGGCGCGGTGCCGCGGTTGAAGGCGGCGTACAGCGCGCTGTCCAGCTGCGCCAGCTTCATGCCGCGTCGCACCAGCGACGCGTCCAGCCCCAGGGACTTGAGCTTGCTGCGCATGCCTATCTCGGTGGCGGGCAGCAGATCGCAGCGGCCGGACACCAGCTTTTTGACGTTGATGCTGGAGTCCGAGGTCGGGTCCAGTCTTGGAAAACCTTCTTCCTTCAAGTACTCCTGCCGGTAATCCCCCAGCACCACGCACACCGAATAGCGCTTGGCCGCCGCCAGCGTCGGCGCCTGGATGTCGCGTCGCGACGCCAGCTGATAAAAATACACGTCGGAATCCAGCAGCTTGACGGCGAAGTCCAGATGTTTGAGCCGCTCCCGGGTCTTGGCGATGGGAAAGATCGCCGCGCCCGGCCGGGTCTTGGCCTCCTCGTAGGCGCGCGCCCACGGCACCGTTTCAATCCGCGACGGCGGCAGGCCGAGCTTGCCCAGGATCGCCAGAACCGGCGCCACCGCCAGCCCGCCGCTGATCCGGCCGTCCGGCCCCAGTTCCACATAGGGCGGATCGCCGCTGCTGAACAAGCGCACTTCGTCCAGAGCCCCCGCCGGGGCCCCGCCGCAGGCCAGCGCGGCGCAGCAGGCGCCCAGCCATTGTTTCATTCCGCCTCCCTTTTCCACGCCGCAGCTGCTTATTTATAGCCGCCGGGCCTCGGTTCAGTCGGACAGCACCCGTTGCAGCGTCTCCACCAGCCGGTCCAGGTCCTCGCGTCTCACCTGCCAATGGGTGACGATGCGCATCAGGCCGCCTTCGGGCGGATTGGCCTTGACCCCGGCCTGGCGCAGCGCGGCCATCAGTTCGGCCACGTCGATGTCGGCGGTGAAACGGAACCACACCATATTGATGTGCACGTCCTCCAGCCTCACCTCGACGCAGGGCAGCGCCGCCAGCCGCTCGGCCAGGTAGCGGGCGTTGGCGTGGTCGTCCTTGAGCCGGTCCACCATCTCGTTCAGCGCCACGATGCCGGGCGCGGCGATCACCCCGGCCTGGCGCATGCCGCCGCCCAGCAGCTTGCGGTTGCGGCGCGCGCGGGCGATGAAATCGGCGCTGCCGGCCAGAATGGAGCCTACCGGCGCGGCCAGGCCCTTGGACAGACAGAACATCACCGTGTCGGCGTATTGGGCGATCTCGCGCGCCTCGCAGCCCAGGTGGGCAGCGGCGTTGAAGATGCGCGCGCCGTCCAGGTGCACCGGCACCTGGTGGCGACGCGCCACTTCCGCGCTGGCGGCCATCGCCGCCAAGGGAATCACGCGGCCGTTGCAGTGCGCGTTTTCCAGACAGATCAAGCCGGTGCGCGGCCAGTGGATGTCCTCGCCGACGCGGATGCGCTGCTCTATCGCCTCCGGCGCCATCACCCCGTCCACGCCGGCGACGGCGCGCAACTGCACGCCGCCTATCACCGCCGCGCCGCCGGTTTCGTGCCAGACGATGTGGCAGCTCTCTTCCAGAATCACCTCGTCGCCGCGCTGGCAGTGGGTGAAGATGGCCAGTTGGTTGCCGAAATTGCCGGTGGGCACGAACAGCGCCGCCTCCTTGCCCAGCTTCTCCGCGGCCAGCTGTTCCAGCGCTTGCACCGTGGGATCGTCGCCGTAGACGTCGTCGCCCACCTCGGCGTTGAACATCGCCTCGCGCATCGCCGGCGTCGGCTGGGTCACGGTATCGCTGCGCACATCAATCCATTGCATGGTCAACTCCTTCTCTTAAGGGGAAATCTCGGGGTCTTGCCGCGGCAAGGTCAGATAGGCGGCCAAGGCCGCCGCGACGCAGCGCGTCAGTTCCACCTCGTCCGGCGCGTCTTCCAACGCCAAGCCGTGAATCAGGCTGTCCGCCATCCGCAGCAGGCGCGGCGCGCGCTCGGCGGGCAGCCCGCGGGCGGCCAGCCACTCGGCCACGCAGTCCAGCAGCGCCGCGTCCAAGGGATTGTCCGCCGGCGGCGGGTCGAACTGCGGCCACTCCCATTCCAATACCCGATGCAGCCCGGGCGCGGCCAGATGCAGACGCAGGCAGGCGGACACCAGGCTCTCCAGCTGCGCCGGCCACGGCAGGCCGGCGCTCAGCCGCAAGGCCTCCCGCACCGTGGCCAGGGTTTCCTCGCCGTGGCGGCGGTGCAAGGCCGCCACCAGCGCCTGCTTGTTGGGGAAGTACTGGTACAAGGAGCCGATGCCGACGCCGGCCAGCTCCGCCGCCTTGTTGGTGCTCAGCCCGGCGTAGCCGTCGCGCTCCAGAATGCGAGCCGCCGCCTCCAGAATGGCGGCCACCACATGGCGGGAGCGGGCTTGGCTGGGCTGTTTGCGGGCTTGCGGAATCATGGGCATGCGGCGGTCCGTAAGGGAGGAAGGCTTGCGCCGCGGTCATGGGGCCGACAGCAAAAAGACGGCGGCAAACGCTTAGCAAAACACGAGTTTTACCCGCTGACAAGGGCGGATACATTGAAAGCGTCGCCCATCCTCAATGAAAGCGGAACCATGAGCCAAAGCTACGCCTTCTTCGCGCTGCTGCGCGTCCACCCCAACTGGCTGCGCCTGAGCCGGCCGGAACGCCGCCGGTTCGAAGCGGAAACCCTGAAGCCGATCTACGCGCGCTATCCGGCGGTGCGCATGCGCTGGTTCGACGCCGAGGCCTTCACCGCCCGTTGCAGCGATATCGCGCTGTTCGAAACCGAATCGATCAAGGATTTCTATTATCTGATCGACGCGCTGCGCGACAGCCCGCTCCTCACCGAGCCCTATTTCGAATTCGTCGACATCCTGCCGGCGGTGGAGGACGGTTTCCGCGACTACGACGCGCAGTTGTCCGCAGGCGGATCATAGGCCGCTTAGCCTGCCGGCCAATACAAACGGCGACCTTGCGGTCGCCGTGTCGCTGCTGCGGGAGGCCGGGTTATGCCCGGCGAGTCCGGCCCGAAACGGCCGGCGGGGACACTCTCAGATTGTCAGCAGTGGCTTAATGGATTCGATAAGATTGCTTGATCTCGCTTACGCGGCGCTCGGCCTGTTGAACGGTCAGCGGGCTCATGGCCACATGGGCGCCGCAATGGCAGCGCAACACGCTGTCGGGATGCAGGGACTTGAGATGATGGCGGATTTCATGGCCGCATTCCTCGCAGGCGACCACGACGGTGGCGTTGTAATGCTTGTCCAGATCAATATCGAATCTTTGCTGCTTCATGGGAATCTCCCTTGCTGTGACAAAGGCCGGCCAGCCAGAGGAAGAGCAGGAAGCCCTTCATGACAGACCTGAAGAGAAGGATAGCTCCGCCGGCGAAAGGTTCCCAGCAATCAGCCACTTAACTGTAGTTTTTTTGACCGCGGGCAAGCCTCGCGCCCACGGCCGCCGCACTGGTCAGCAAGCGGGGCTTGCAGTATCCTTCGCCGATTTGATTGTTGACGATTGCAGCCATGGACACCCACAACGCAGATCTGGAACGCCGCTTCGGCGGCATCGCCCGTCTCTACGGGCCTGAGGCGCTGGCCCGCTTTCAGGCCTCCCACGTTTGCGTGGTCGGCGTCGGCGGCGTCGGCTCCTGGGCGGTGGAAGCGCTGGCGCGCAGCGCCGTCGGCAAGCTGACCCTGATAGACCTGGACAATGTGGCCGAGTCCAACACCAACCGCCAGTTGCCGGCGCTGGACCCCAATTACGGCATGGCCAAGGTCAGCGCGCTGGCCGAACGCGTGCGCGCGATCAATCCGGCCTGCGAGGTGATCGAGATCGAAGACTTCGTCACCGAAGACAATCTGGAACAGCTGCTGGGCCGGGACTACGACTTCATCATCGACTGCATAGACAGCCTGCGCATCAAGACCGCGATGGCGGCCTGGTGCGCGCGCCGCCGCCAGCCCTTCATCGTGTCCGGCGGCGCCGGCGGCCAGACCGATCCCACGCTGATCCGGGTGGCGGACCTGGGCGAGGTCACTTACGACCCGCTGCTGTCCAAGCTGCGCTACAACCTGCGCCGTCACCACCAGTTCAGCCGCGAAGCCGGCAAGAAGCTGCACGTTCCCTGCGTGTTCTCCACCGAACAACTGATCTATCCGGACACGGAGCAGCAGGCTTGCGACGCCGCGGAGCCGCGCGGCCCGCAGGGCCTGTCCTGCGCCGGCTTCGGCGCGGCGATGACGGTGACCGCCAGCTTCGGCCTGGTGGCGGTGGCGCAGGCCTTGAAGCACTTGGCCAAGCCGCCCAAGATCAAGCGCGGCTAACGCGGCGTAAACCCGGGCAGAGAGCTCAAGACAACGGCAATTCGATGGCCGCTTGCACGATGGGCCTGGCCCAGACGGGAGTGGCGGCCAAGGCGGCAAGATCGTCCACCCCTGGCGACACCATCCGGCCATTGACGGTTTCCAACACCAGCACCGGGTCCGGAATCTCCTGCCCCGGCGCCGCTTCAACGCTATTGTCGAATACTTGCAGCCGGGCCAGTCTCGGCAATAAGCGGATCAGATTAAGACGCGAGCTGACCCAGCGCTCGTGAATCTTGTGCTCCGGGATGTCGTGGCCCCCATGGGCGACACGCAAGCCTACCCGCGCAATGTGTCGTTCCGGCGAGTCCAGGCCGCAAAACAACATCATGACATTGTGACTGCCCGCCGCTGCGGCGAGCATGTCCGCCATGGTCCGGCCTCCCAGCGTGGTTTCGAACGCAAAGTTGCGGCCCTCGCGGATGGCGGCCTCCAGCCGGGAGCGGCCGTATTCCCACGCCTGCCCATTGGCCTTGTCCAGGTCCAAACCCAGTTGTCTGACCAGTTCGCGCGCATAACTGTCCGGGTTGTACCAGGACAAGCCGTGCTCGGCCAGCAGGCTGCCACCCACCGAGCTCTTGCCTGCGCCGTTCACGCCGGCAAGCACTAGGATGAAGGGACGCGCGGCGGCGGCGATCAAAACGCGTCGCCGGCCTTGGGCCGCGAGCCTAACTTGCCCTGGGCCTTGAACAGACTATCGACGTTTTGTGCCGTGCCCGCTTGTTGCAATTGGGCCAGCCGAGCATCGAAGCGCTGATTCAGCGCGTCCAACGCCGCTTGCTCGCGCTGCTTCAGCGCCTGAATGGCATCCTCCAGCCGCCGGTAGGTGGCGGCGTCCAGCAACACCATCTCCACGGTCGAATGGTTGGTGACAGCCACGCTGCCCTGTTGATGAACCAGGCGCACGACCTCCCCCCATTTGTTTTTGACCTGAGAGGCGTTTTGACGCGGCAAGGCGTCCAAGCTGGGCAATTCCGTAATCATCGCAGCCCCACCGGGAAAATAATGACGATAAGGCAATAATAGCCCCAATATGAAAAAATGTCTTTTTTAGCCATTTTTACCGGCCATATGCGGCTAACACGCTCAAAGAAGCCGTTCGCGATCTGGCGAGCCAAGGCGAAACCAGACGCTGCGGCTGAGAAAGCGCAGGATGCACACGCAACAAGTCGCACTCACCGTGCGACGGCTCGCGACGCGCGGCACGTTTTGAACAGCGGCTGACGCGGCCATGAAAAAAGCACCGCCTAGGCGGTGCTTTTTTCATGTGCGGGCGGATGCCGCTTACATGCTCTGGATCTGTTTTTCCAGTTTCACCGCGCGGTCGCCCGGCGCCGGGTGGCTGGACAGCAGGCTGCTGTCGTTGCCGTACAGATCGGCCAGCTTGCGCAGCGCGGCCGGACCGCCTTGAACGTTGTAGTTGTGACGCTTGAGGAAGCCCACCGAGTAGCCGTCGGCGTCGCTTTCCTGAGACTGGGAGAACTGCGCGTTCACCACGGCTTCGGCGAAGCCGCCGAGCTCGGATTCGGACAAGCTGCTGGCGACGCTGTTGCCGCTGCCGGCCGCGCCCTTGCGCGCCGCGGAAGTGGCGTAGGCCAGTTGCATGGCTTTCTTGGTGTGGCCCAGTTTCACATGGCCGATTTCATGACCGATGACGAAGCGCACTTCGTCGTCGTTCATCTTGTCCATCAGGCCGCTGTACACGCGTACGGTGCCGTCGGCCATTGCGAAGGCGTTGACTTCCTTGGTCAGATAAACCTTGAAGTTCAGCTTGGTGCCGTCTTCGCTGTCCAGGCCCTTAACCATCTTGGCCAGGCGCTTGGAATAGGCGTTGGAGGCCGGAGCCACCTTGTTTTTCTTGTCCATCACAACGCTGGATTCGGCGGCCATGGCTTTGACGTCGGCGTCGCTGAGGGTGGCGGACTTCACCAGGTCGGAGCCGGCGCTGATCATGGAGCCCAGATCGAAAGCGTGCACCGGGGCGGAAAGGCAAGCAGCAGCCAGAACGGTCAGAGCGAATTTTTTCATTGTGTCAGTCTCATTTAATTTACAAATTCAATTTACAAATAAAGCAGACGGATGCTATCCGCTTTGCCTCCTCTTGAAAAGCGATTGGCATAACTCCCACCCATTGCCGATTCACGCCCCCTCAGACCTTACCGCCGGCAAGCCCTTGCCAACGCAAAGGTTTTTCCGGAACCGCTCTAGACCGGCGGCGAAGCGGGCTGCGAATGGTTGTCGCGGCGACGCAACGCATCCGAACCATTGGCGGACGCGCCCCGCAGCACCGGACACTCGTGATCTTGCAATTCCTCGACCGAGGCGCGGTTGGCGCCGATCAGACTGGCGCGGCTGCTCAGCAGAATGAAACCGTCGCGGCCGTCGGCCAGCCGCGTCGCCACCAGCGCCAGGCCGTAGCGGCCCATGTCCAGGCCGGCCTCCGGCTGTCCGGCCGCCAGCGCCTTGAACGGGTCCACCTCCGGGCCGCCGTCGGCCTTGGCCGCCACCGCGCGCGCCCAATAAGCGTGGCCCTGCAGCTCCACCGGCAACTCGCGCCACTCCTCGCTCAGGCTGTCCTTCAGGTCCTCCAGCTGCTGGCGCACGGTGGCGTCGGTGCAGGAGATGTGGATGTGCAACTGATTCTGGGTGCGTCCGTACTGGGAATTGATGGTCAACGACAGCAGTTCGCGCGGAATCGGCCGGCCGTAGCGCTGCTCCAGAAAGCCGCGCGCGCGCCAGGCCGCCCCCCAGTAATCCGGCGCGCGCTCGCTCAGCAGCTCCGGGCTTTCGATGCCGCTGACGCGGACGGTGGGAATCAACAGGTATTGCAGCCAGCCGTTGCGGTCTTTCAGCACCGCGTAGCCGCCGGCCTCGCCGCTGCCCGGCTCCACCGCGGCGCAGGGCGCCGGCTGGCCGCTCGCCTGCTGATTGGGCAGGCATTGCCGGCTGACGATGTTCCACAAGGCGTCGGAATCGGCCCACAACAGCGCCGAGTACCCCAAGGCCAGCGCGGCCAACAGGCCGGTGGCGATTTTGAGCGTGGTTTTCATGTTTGGATTTTTACTTGATGCCACTCCGCCACTATAGCGAAGGCCGGGCCCGGACATGAAAAAACCGCCCCTAGGGGCGGTTTGGCGCGGGGCGAATCCGGCTCAGGCCAGCAGGCAAGAGGACTGGCTCTGCTCGCTGACGCGGCGCAGCGGCGTGGCCTGCTGAGCGCAGCGCGTCTCCGCCTGCGGGCAACGGGTGCGGAACACGCAGCCGGACGGCGGATTGATCGGGCTGGGCAGGTCGCCTTGCAGGATCTGGATCACCTTGTTCTTTTCCAGCTTCGGGTCCGGGATGGGAATCGCCGACAGCAAGGCGCGGGTGTACGGGTGCGAAGGCGCGTCGTACAAGGCGGACTTTTCCGCCAGCTCCATTTCGCGGCCCAGATACATCACCAGGATGCGGTCGGAGATGTGCTTGACCACGGCCAGATCGTGGGCGATGAAGATCAGCGCCAGCCCCATCTCGCGCTGCAACTCCTTGAGCAGATTGATGATCTGCGCCTGGATGGACACGTCCAGCGCCGACACCGGCTCGTCGCAGATGATGAGCTTGGGCTCCAGGATCAGCGCGCGGGCAATGCCGATGCGCTGGCACTGGCCGCCGGAGAACTCGTGCGGATAGCGGTTGATCATCTGCTCGCGCAGACCCACCTTGGCCATCATCGCCTTGACCCGGCGCATCACTTCCTCCGGACCCAGCTCCGGCTTGTGCACGCGCAGCGGCTCGCCGATGATGTGGGCCACCGTCATCCGCGGATTGAGCGAGGCCAGCGGATCCTGGAAGATCATCTGGATGTCCTTGCGCACCGCCAGCCAGTCCTTGTCGCTGCCCTTGCGCAAATCCTTGCCCATCCAGACGATTTCGCCGTCGGTGGCGGGAATCAGATTCAGGATGGCGCGGCTGAGCGTGGACTTGCCGCAGCCGGATTCGCCCACCACGCCCAGGGTTTCCCCGGCGTAGAGGTCGAAACTGACGCCGTCCACCGCTTTCAGGGTTTTCTTGGGGCTCCACGGCCAACTGTCGTTGCCCTTGACCTGGAAGTGCACTTTGACGTCGCGCACCGAAAGAATGGCCTGTTTGGCTTGTTCAGACATGGGCCACCTCCTGGGCTGCTTGCGCCAGCTCGACGGCCGGCTTGTGACAGGCGCGGATCACCTGCGGATTGTGGCTGCTGGCCTGCAGCAGCGGCAGTTCGTCGGCGCAGCGCTCGGTGCTGTGCTGGCAACGTTCGGAGAACGGGCAGCCCTTGGGCATGTGCGCCATATTGGGCGGATTGCCGGGAATGCTGACCAGCTCGCTGCCGTCGTGGTCCAGCCGCGGCAGCGCGCCCAGCAGGCCGATGGTGTAAGGATGGCTGGGGTGATAGAAGATGCTGTCGGCGTCGCCGTATTCCATCACCCGGCCACCGTACATCACCATCACTTTTTCGCACAGGCCGGCCACCACGCCCAAGTCGTGGGTGATCATGATGATGGAGGTGCCGAAGTCCCGCTGCAGGTCTTTCAACAGGGTCAGGATCTGCGCCTGCACCGTCACGTCCAGCGCGGTGGTGGGTTCGTCGGCGATCAAGACCTCCGGCTCGCACAGCAGCGCCATCGCGATCATCACGCGCTGGCGCATGCCGCCGGAGAATTCATGCGGATACATGTCCACGCGGCGCGCCGCTTCAGGAATGCGCACCGCTTCCAACAGCTCGATCGCGCGCTTCTTGGCCGCGCGCCGGCTCATGCCCTTGTGCAGCTCCAGCACCTCGGTCATCTGCCGCTCCACCGTCAGGTAGGGGTTCAGCGAGGTCATCGGATCCTGGAAGATCATGGACACGCGGTCGCCGCGGATGGCGTTCAGTTCCGGCGCGCCCATCTTCAGCAGGTCTTTGCCGTGGAACAGCACTTCGCCGCTGGTGGAGCCGTTGCGGGCCAGCAGGCCCATGATGGACAGCACGGTCTGGCTCTTGCCGGAACCGGACTCGCCGACGATGCCCAGGGTCTGCCCCTTATCCAGTTCGAAGCTGACGCCGTTGACGGCGTTGACCATGCCGTCGTTGGTCTGGAACTGGACCCCGAGATTGCTGACTTTCAAAATGCTCATAGTGGTTCTACCTCGGGCTCATCGATCTTTCGGGTCCAGCGCGTCGCGCAGGCCGTCGCCGATATAGTTGGCGCAGTACAAGGTCAGCGACAACATGCCGGCGGGGAACAACAGCTGCCAGGGCTGGGTTTCCATGGTCTTGGTGCCGTCGCCGATCAACACCCCCCAGCTGGTCATCGGCTCTTGCACGCCCAGGCCCAGGAAGGACAACACGGATTCGGTCAGAATCACGCCCGGCACCGTTACCGTAGTGTAGATCACCACGATGCCCAGCAGATTGGGCACGATGTGGCGGGCGATGATGGTGGCGGTGGACACGCCGATGGCGCGCGCGGCCTCCACATACTCCTTGGACTTGATCGACAGCGTCTGGCCGCGCACCACGCGCGCCATGTCCATCCAGCCCAGGATGGTGATGGTCAGCACCACCAGATAGAACTCGCGGCCCAGCAGGGTCACCATCAGGATGGCGATCAGCAGATAGGGCACCGCGTACATCATGTCCACGATGCGCATCATCAGATTGTCTATCTTGCCGCCGAGGAAGCCGGCGCTGGCCCCCCAGAGCACGCCGATGATCACCGCGGCGACAGTGGCCAGCGCGCCCACCATCAGCGAGATGCGGCCGCCGATCAGGGTGCGCACCAGCAGGTCGCGGCCCAGGTCGTCGGTGCCGAACCAGTGCATGCCCTGCCAGGTGGGCGCCAGGCTGATGGCGTCCCAGTCGGTGTCGTCATAGGTATGGGGCAGGAACATCGGCCCGAAAATACAGGCCAGCACGATCAGCGACAGGATGATCAGGCTGACCACGGCCGCGCGGTTGCGGAAAAAGCGGATGCGGGCGTCGCGCCACGGGCTGCGGCCCTCTACGGCGGCATCGTCCAGACGGGTCTCCAGCGCGATCGCCGCTTGCTTCTGTTTGCTTCTCAACATGGGAAATCCTTCGCGGTCACGCGCGTCAATAGCGAATCTTGGGATCGAGGAAGGCGTAAGCCAGGTCGACCAGCAGATTGAGCAGCACGGCAATCACCGTCACCAGCACCACCAGGCCCAGCACCAGCGTGTAGTCGCGGTTGGCCGCGCCGTTGACGATGAGCTTGCCCAGGCCGGGCAGGGAGAAGATGGACTCGGTGACCACGGCGGAGGTGATGGAGGAGATGGTCAACGGCCCCAGCAGCGTCACCACCGGCATCAGCGCCGGCTTCAAGGCGTGGCGGACGATGATGGTACGCATCGGCAGGCCCTTGGCGCGCGCGGTGCGGATGAAGTTGCTGCCCAGCACCTCGATCAGGCTGCCGCGCATCACCCGGCCGATGGTGGCCACGTTGATGAAGGTCAGCAGCGCCACCGGCAGAATCATGAAGCGCGGATCGAAATCGTTCCAGCCGCCGGACGGCAGCCATTGCAGGGTGACGGCGAAGATCAGCACCAGCACCGGACCGATGATGAAGGACGGGAAAGCGCTGCCCATATTGCTGATCAGCATCACCAGGTAATCCACCGCGCTGTTCTGACGCAACGCGGCGACGATGCCCAGCGCCACGCCTATCACCAGCGAAATCAGGATGGCGCTGCCGCCTATCGCCGCCGACACCGGCAGCGCCTTGGCCACCAGATCGTTGACGCTCCAGTCCGAATAACGGAAGGAGGCGCCCAGATCGCCTTGCAGCAGGCTCTTCAGGTAATACAGGTATTGCTGCCACAGGGGCAGGTCGAGATGGTATTTGGCCTGCAGATTGGCCAATACCGCCTCGGAAACTTTGCGCTCCCCGTCAAAGGGGCCGCCAGGGGTCATGTGCAGCAGCAGATAACAGACGGTGATGACGGCCAACACGGTGGGGATCGTCAACAGCACGCGTCGTAAGGTGTAGGACCACATTGCAAATTACTCCGACTCGCCGCGCCCGCCGCGCCGGCGCAATGCGCGGGCTGCGGACGGACCAACGGCGATTGACACCGACAGTCACGGGCGGGCGGCGCCGTCAGCGACGGCCGCCCGCTCAACACACCGGGGTTGCCCCCGTTTCCAGATCAGGGCCGAACGCGCGTCCGCCCGCGCGCCTCCGGTCCCCTGCGGGACGGGAGGCGTTCAGGCGTCGGCGCGAGGCCGGCGATCAATGCTGGATGATGTAGAGTTCCTTGCTGCGGTAGCGATCCACCGGGTTCTTCAGCGAGTAGCCGCCCACATACGGTTTCACCAGGCGCGGCAGCGTGTACTGCAGCACCGGGATCATCGGGTAGTCGTCCATCGCCAGCTTGGTGGCCTGAGTCAGCAATTGGGTGCGCTTGGCTTGATCGGTGCTTTCATTGCCCTGCTTGATCAACTCTTCCGCTTTCTTGTTGCAGTTGAAGTTGTCGTTCTGGGTATTGCCGCACTGGACCAGCGCCAGGAAGGTGGTGGCGTCGTTATAGTCGGCCAGCCAGCCGTTGCGCGCCACCTGGTAGTCGCCGTCGTGGCGTTTCTTCAGGAAGACCTTGAACTCCATGTTCTCCATGGAGGTGTTGAAGCCCAGCTTGCTCTTCCACTCGGAGGCCACGAAGATGGCCATCTTCTTGTGGTAGTCGCTGGTGTTGTAGGACAGCTTGAGCGTGGTGCCCGGCTTGACGCCGGCCTGGGCCAGCAGCTTCTTGGCCTCGTCCACGCGCTTGGCCATCGGCCATTGCGCCCAGTCGTAGCTGGTCGGCAGGCCGCCGTGCACGCCTTTGACCATCACGCTATAGGACGGCAGCTGGCCGTCGCCGGTGATTTTCTTGGCCATCAGGTCGCGGTCCACCACCATGGACAGCGCCTTGCGCACGCGCACGTCCTTCAGCAGCGGATCCTTGTTGTTCAGGCTGTAATAGCGCAGGCCCAGGATGGTGGAGGTTTTCAGATCCTTGGGCATGGCGCTCTTGAGCTTGTCGAAGCTGCCCGGCGGGATCTCGTAAGTCATGTCGGTCTGACCGGACTGATACAGCTTCTGGTCGGCGTTCTGATCTTCGATGGGCAGGAAGCTGACGCGGGTCAGCTGCACGCTCTTGGCGTTCCAGTACTGCGCGTTCTTCTCGATCACCACCTTGCTGTTGACTTGCCAGTCTTTCAGCACGAAGGGGCCGTTGCTGACCATCTTGCCCGGCTTGACCCAGTCCTTGCCGAACTTGTCGATCACCGCCTTGGGCGCCGGGCCCAGCTGGGCGTTGGACATCAGTTCCGGCAGGTAGGACACCGGGAAGGCGGTGTCCACTTGCACGGTGTATTTGTCCAGCGCCTTGATGCCGATGGCGGTCACCGGCTTCTTGCCGGCCACGATGGCCTCGCCGTTCAGGAAGAAGATGCCGAAGGTGCCGGCGTAGGGAGCGGCCAGCTTGGGATCCACCAGGCGGCGGATGCCGTAGACGAAGTCGTCGGCGGTGACGCCGCTGCCGTCGGACCATTTGGCGTTCTTGCGCAGCTTGAACACCCAGGTGGTGGGCGCGGTCTGTTTCCAGGACTCGGCCACGCCGGGCTGCAGCCGGCCTTCGTTGTCGGTGGCGGTCAGGCCTTCGAACAAGTCGTGGGTGATGATGTTGGCGGGCACGCCCTCCACCACCATGGGGTCCAGCGATTCCGGTTCGGAGCCGTTGGAGCGCACCAGTTCCTGCTTGGCGGCCAGCTTGGTGCCCGGCGGCACAATGGCGGCCAAGGCCGCGCCGGAAGTCAGGGCCAGCGCCACGGCGGCCGTGATTGTCTGTAGCGATTTTTTATCAGCCATCTCGCCTACTCTCCTAAGTATTGCCGCTCCCGTCGACTATCGCGGGGCGATCAGAATCTTCACTCGATTGTATCCAGAGTGGTTGGCGGCCATTATGCGCTGAGGATTTTGAATACTTCAAGTGCTAAGCACGGCGCGACGGCGGGCGATTTAACGTTTTTGTCGCAAATTGACTATCCTTGCCCGCATTAGCTGTCACAGCTTGCTGATTTCACATTGTTTTTCCACCATTATTTCGTTTCTCATTCTAAAAATTAATGCCTCTCATACGCATTGCTCATGGGATTGAAAATAAGCCTATACAATTACCCCATTCAAATATTACAAAACGCTTATTTTTAATTTGCAGGCTTTTCCCAAAATCATTAACGCTTTTGCGCTTGGCGAAAACGGAAGGGCTTGAGTAAGCTCGATCCGACGCATGCCGCGCGCCAGCCCCGCCCCCCGGCCCCACGCTCATGAGCCCAGGCCGCGCCGCCAACGCATCTTCCTGATCCGCAAGCCTTATTCGGCCCTATCATTCCAATATGCGGACAGAATCCGGCCCGGTTTTCCGGGCCGCGCGACCAGCGGCGGAGGGACGCCCTGGAAACGCGGCCCGCCGCCGGACTGATGTCCGCGGCAAGCGGCGACGCCGGCATGCGCCAGCAGGTATCGATGGGACGACGCCTGGCATCCACACGGCGGGCTAGGCGCCCGCCCCAAGAGCGAGAAGAAAAGATGAAGAAACGAGTCGTTGCAAGCGCTGCCGCGCTTGCTCTGGCTGCGGCCGGCCTGGCCGGCTGGTATGGCTCCAGGACGAGCGCCGCCGCGTCCAAAACCGCGGCGCGCCCGCCGATTGCCGTTGGCATCGCCAAAGTGGCGGCGGAGGATCTGCCGATAGAACTGAGCGCCACCGGCAATGTCACCGCCATTGAAAAGGTGGAGGTCAAGCCGCAAGTGTCCGGCGTGGTGGCCAAGGTCCACGTCAAGGAAGGCCAGAGCGTAAGCCCGGGCCAATTGCTGTTCACGCTGGACGCGGCGGCGGAAACCGCGCAGCTGAAAAAGGCTCAGGCGCAGACGCTCAGCGACCAGGCCCAGCTGAAAAACGCCGAACGCGACCTGGCGCGCAGCCGCGACCTGCTGGCGAAAAACTTCGTCTCGCAAAGCGTGGTGGACGCCAACCAGTCCAAGGCCGACGCGCTCAGCGCCACCGTGGCCGCGGACCGCGCTCAAGTGGAGGCGGCCCGCGTGGCGCTGGACTACAAAACGCTGCGCGCCTCCATCGGCGGACGCATCGGCGTGATCGGCGTCTATCCGGGCACCCTGGTGCAGCCGGGCATGGCCGCGGCGATGCTGACCATCACCCGCATTCATCCGATCAACGCCACCTTCACCCTGCCCGAGCGCGAACTGGGCGCGGTGCGCGCCGCCGAGGCCGCCGGCAAGCTGCTGGTGCGCGCCACGCTGCCGGACAGCGGCGACAGCGTGGACGGCAAACTGGTCTTCATCGATAGCGCGGTGGACAGCGCCAACGGCACGCTGACGCTGAAAGCCGAGTTTTCCAATCCGGACGGCAAGCTGTGGCCGGGCCAATTCGTCACCGTCTCGCTTAACGCCGGCCGCTACCGGCAGGCCACCACCATTCCGGTGGCGGCGCTGCTGACCGGGCCGGAAGGCAAATTCAGCTACGCGGTGCAGGCCGACGGCAGCGTCAAGCGCGTGCCGGTGGAACTGCTGGCCATCCATAAGGAAAAAGCCGTCGTCAAAGGGCTGAGCGTAGGCGAGGCCGTAGTGTCCAACGGCGGCCTCAACCTGCGCCCAGGCGACAAAGTGCGCGCGGCCGCGGCCGGCCCGGCCGGCGGAGGCCAGTGATGCAAATCTCCGAGCTCTGCATCCGCCGTCCGGTGATGACGGTGCTGCTGTGCCTATCCCTGGTGGTGGCCGGCCTGATCGCCTATCAGAAACTGCCCATCGCCGCGCTGCCCAGCTTCGACACCCCCACCATCAACGTTTCCGCCAGCCTGCCCGGCGCCAGCCCGGACAGCATGGCCTCCTCGGTGGCCGCGCCGCTGGAGAAGCAGTTTTCCACCATTCCCGGCATCGCGGTGATCAGTTCGTCCAGCACCCTGGGCAGCACCTCGATCACGCTGGAGTTCGACAACGACCGCAATATCGATCTGGCGGCGGTGGACGTGCAGGCGGCGCTGCTGCGCGCGCAGCGCTCGCTGCCGACGGAAATGACCTCGACGCCGTCCTACCGCAAGGTCAACCCGGCGGATTCGCCGGTGCTGCTGCTGGCGCTCAATTCGCCGGCGATGTCGCTGTCCGACCTCAACGACTACGCCGAAAACTGGATATCGCCCAATATCTCCACCCTCAAGGGCGTGGCCCAGGTCAACATCTTCGGCCAGAAGCGCTACGCGGTGCGGATCAAGGCCGATCCGGGCAAGCTGGCCTCGCGCAATCTGACGCTGGACGACGTGGCCGCCAGCATCCGCGCCGCCAACGTCAACACCCCGGTGGGCACGCTGGAGGGCAAATCGCAGCTGATGACGGTGGAAGCCAACCGCCAGCTGCAAAACGCCGCCCAGTTCGCCAACTTGGTGATCGCCAGCCGCAACGGCCTGCCGGTGAGGCTGTCCGACGTGGCCGCGGTGGAAGACAGCGTGGAAAACCTCAAAAGCGGCAGCTGGGTCAACGGCGAGCGCTCCATCGTGCTGGCGGTGATGCGGCAGAGCGACGCCAACACCGTGGCGGTGGTGGACGCCATCCGCAAGGAACTGCCGCAATTGCAGGCGCAATTGCCCGGCTCGGTGCGGCTGAACCTGCTGAACGACCGCTCGCAGTCCATCCGCGAAGCCATCCACGACGTCAAGCTGACCCTGCTGCTCACCATCGCGCTGGTGATCATGGTGATCTTCATGTTCCTGCAGCGCATGGCGGCCACGGTGATCCCGGCGCTCTCGCTGCCGATCTCGCTGATCGGCACCATCGCCCTGATGTACTGGCTGGGCTACAGCCTAGACAATATCTCGCTGCTGGGCATCACGCTGGCGGTGGGCCTGGTGGTGGACGACGCCATCGTGATGCTGGAAAACATCGTCCGCTACATCGAGGAAGGACTGTCGCCGATGGAGGCGGCGCTGAGGGGCTCGCGCGAGATCGCCTTCACCATCGTGTCGATCTCCTTGTCGCTGGTGGCCATCTTCATTCCCATCTTCTTCATGCAGGGCGTGATCGGCCTGCTGTTCCATGAGTTCGCCGTGGTGGTGTCGCTGGCGGTACTGGTGTCGGCGGCGGTGTCGCTGACCCTGATCCCGCTGCTGTCCTCGCGCTTTCTCAGCGCCGACTCGATCGGACACCAGGCCCGGCGCGGCCGGCTGGCCGCCGCGCTGGAAGGCGGCTTCGACGCGGTGCTGGCCGGCTATCGCCGCACGCTGGACCTGGCGCTCAAGCATCGCCGCCTGACCCTGGCCGGCGCGCTGTCCACCTTCGTCCTGACCGCGCTGATGTTCAACGGCATTCCCAAGGGCTTCTTCCCCACCGAGGACACCGGCCAGATCATGGCCAGCACCGAGGCGGCGCAGGACATCTCCTACGAGGCCATGCTCAAGCTGCAGCAACGCGCCGCGGCCATCACCCAGGCCAATCCCAACGTCGCCTTCGCCACCTCCTCGCTGTCCGGCGGCAACACCGGCCGCATGTTCATCCAGCTCAAACCGCGCGGCGAGCGCGCCAAGCTGGACCCGACCATGGAAAGCCTGCGTCGCGACCTGCGCGCGGTGCCGGGGCTCAGCGTCTATCTGAACCCGACGCAGAACCTGCGCCTGGGCGGGCGCCAGAGCAAGAGCCGCTACCAGTACACCTTGCAGGGCATACAGGCGGAAAGCCTGAACACCTGGTCCGACAAGCTCTTGCAGCAGATGCAGGCCGATCCCATCTTCCGCGACGTCACCAGCGATTCCCAGCTCAAGGGGCTGCAAGCCAAGCTGAACATAGACCGCGACAAGGCCAATCTGCTGGGCGTGGACATCCAGAGCATACGCAGCGCGCTGTACAGCGCCTTCGGCGAACGGCAGATTTCCACCATCTACACCGCCAGCGACAACTATCAGGTCATCCTGCAGGCGGACGACCCGTTCAAGGTCAACGAGTTCGACTTCTCGCGGCTGCGCGTGCGCGCCGCCGACGGCCAGCTGGTGCCGCTGTCCAGCATCGCCTCGGTGGAGCGCACCGTCGGCCCGATCTCGGTCAACCACCAGGGCCAGCTACAGGCGGTGACGCTGTCCTTCAACCTGGCGCCCGGCATCCCGCTGAGCCAGGCCGATCAACACCTGCGCCAGCTCAAGGACCGCATCTCGCTGCCGCCCTCCATCGCCACCAGCTATAGCGGCGACGCCGCCGCCTTCGAGGAAACCCAGGGCAGCCAGATCCTGTTGCTGGGCATCGCGGTGGCGGTGATCTACGTGCTGCTGGGGGTGCTGTACGAAAGCTATATCCACCCGCTGACGATTCTGTCCGGCCTGCCCTCCGCCGCCATCGGCGCGCTGGGCACGCTGATGCTGTTCGGCCAGGAACTGACCGTGATCGCCAGCATCGGCATCCTGATGCTGATCGGCATCGTCAAAAAGAACGCCATCATGATGATCGATTTCGCGCTGGAGGCTCAGCGCAAACAGGGCATGTCGCCGGAACAGGCCATCCACGCAGCCTGTCTGCTGCGCTTCCGGCCCATCATGATGACCACGCTGGCGGCGCTGATGGGCGCGCTGCCCATCGCGCTGGGCCTGGGCGCCGGCGCCGAGTTGCGCCAGCCCTTGGGCCTGGCGGTGGTGGGCGGCCT
The DNA here is from genome assembly GCF_024158805.1 of Chromobacterium sp. S0633. Classification (NCBI taxonomy): domain Bacteria; kingdom Pseudomonadati; phylum Pseudomonadota; class Betaproteobacteria; order Neisseriales; family Chromobacteriaceae; genus Chromobacterium; species Chromobacterium sp. S0633. The sequence goes on from NZ_JAMZGH010000033.1 coordinate 32,402, forward strand.
GGTGTTCTCCCAGGTGGTCACGCTCTACATCACCCCGGTGCTCTATCTGTATTTCGACGCGCTGGCGCAACGCCACGCAGCCTGGCGGGAAAAACGGCGCGCGCTGCGCGCCTGACGCGACAAGGCCCGCGCCGGAGTCCGGCGCGGGCCTTTGTATTTTCAGCAGCCTCAGCCCTGACGCAAACGCTTGAGCGCCTCCTCGGCGTCGCGCGGCGCGCGCCGGTCCGGGCAGGCCAGCTCGCGCAGCGTGCGGCGCAGCTTGTCGTCGCGCTCTATCTTGCGCCACACCGCCTTGGTGGAGCGGATCCAGTTTTTATCGACGCTGTTGCCGAAGGCGTAAGCGCGGTAGCTGCCCTCATTGCACAACAGGCCCTCGAAACTCAGATTCTCGCCGCCCGCCGGGCTCTTCACCCGCACGATCATGCGCACCACGCCGTCCTCGCCCGCGCTCAGGGTCTTGGCGTCGACGAAATACTGATTGACCTGCAGATTGTCGGTGCTGACCGCGATCCAGTCCGGCTGCGCCGGATACGGCGGCAACTGGTAATCGCCCTCCTGCCACGGCACTTCCGGCGCAAAATCTATATTCTTCTTGATCTTGTTGTCGGCCAGCGCCGGCTGCGCGGCGCAGAGGGCCAGCGCGATGATGGCGGCAAAAGTCTTCAAATCTCTAACTCCTCGTTCAACGCGCCGGGGCCGCGCTAGGCTGGCCCGGACGCAAGGTAAAACGGCGGCGGCCGGTTTCCCTGCCGGCCAAGCCCCAACTCAACTCCGAAAACTGCATATCGCCGCGCGCCGACACCGTCAGCAGCATGGACGCGCGGGTGCCATAGTCGCGGCCCTTGATGAAGATGGGCGACAGCACCCGCTCCAGCGCGGAACCGATGCGGGTGTTCGGCAACTGTCCCGGCGGCGCCGGCGTGCCGTCGGACAGGGCGATGAAAGCCTGATCCTCGGTGGGCACGCGCTGAAACTCGCGCAAATACTCCGCCAGCCGCTCGCTCTTGAACCACGGCGTGTCCAGCGTGGCGTTGGACAAGGTGTGAATGCCCGGCGTCACGCGGGCGATCTGGCCGCCGCGGCTGTGGAAATGAAACAGGTCCGAGGTATAGCCGAACAACAGGTTAAACGGCGCATAGCGGCCTTGCTCGGCGCGCAGCCAGTCCGCGAAGGCGAACGGGTCCTCGTCGCCGGCGACGAAGCGCTCCACCAGTTCGCCGCGCGAGCGCTCCGCCTTGACCGGGTGGCCGTCGCGGATATTGGTCACCGCGGCGATGCGGCCGCGGCCGTCCACCATCAGCCAGCCGCCGCCGGACTCGGCGTCGCGGCCGCCCAGCGTATTCTGATATTGCGGCCACCAATCCAGCGGTTCGGTCGGACGCGCATAGTATTCGTCCCGGTTGGCCAGCAACACCAGCTGGCCCAGTCCGGGGGTCTTGTAGGCAAAAGCGATCACGCACATGATGAAGACCGATTTGAGGATGGCTTGGCGACTCGCGTAAACTTAGGGTTTAGGGAGCAGCCGCGGACAGTTCCGACCAGGCCTGTATTCCGCTCGATGTCCGCCTCGCGTCGGCGATGCGGCCTTGAACGGGTTCCAAGCGGCCGGGCTTCCCTCCATTGTAACTGATAAGGCTGAGGAAGCCGGACCATGAATTTCGACAAGACCATAGACCTCTCCGGCCTCAACTGCCCGCTGCCCATCCTGCGCGCCAAGAAGGCGCTGGCGGAAATGGACAGCGGCGCGGTGCTGGAGGTGATCGCCACCGATCCCGGCGCGCCCAAGGACTTCGAAGCCTTCTGCCGTCAGACCGGCAATGCGCTGTTGACCTCGGACACCACGGCGGAAGGCAAATTCCGCATGGTGCTGAAACGGAAATAATTTCGATGGCTCGGAACCTGTTTACCCGCTCGCCAGCAAAGGCGAGACCAGGCGAAAGCGGCTGAAGAAGCGGAATGCACATAGCGTACATGAGCATTCTGAAGAGACTTTCAACGCCGTATCGCCAACGCGCAGCAGCTTGTAAACAGGTTATTTTTGGCCGCCGCCTTTTTCACCGCTACCCGCAGGCAAGACCATGACGCAAACCCTGACCCTGATCCGCCCCGATGACTGGCATCTGCACGTGCGCGACGGCGCGGCGCTGGCCGCCGTATTGCCCGACACCTGTCGCCAGATGGGCCGCGCCATCATCATGCCCAATCTCAAGCCGCCGGTGACCACCGTGGACGCCGCCGCCGCCTACCGAGAGCGCATCCTGGCCGCGCGCCCGGCCGGCAGCCGCTTCGAGCCGCTGATGACGCTCTACCTGACCGACAACACCTCGCCGGCGGAAATCCGCAAGGCCAAGGCCAGCGGTTTCGTCCACGCGGTCAAGCTCTACCCGGCCGGCGCCACCACCAATTCCGATTTCGGCGTGTCCGACGTCAACAAAGCCATGCCGGCGCTGGAGGCCATGGCCGAGGCCGGGCTGCCGCTGCTGGTGCACGGCGAAGTCACTGATCCGGCCATCGACGTGTTCGACCGCGAAGCGGTGTTCATCGAGCAAGTGTTCCAACCGCTGCTGGCCAAGCTGCCCGCGCTGCGCGTGGTGTTCGAGCACATCACCACCCGCGACGCCGCCGAATACGTGGCCGCCGCGCCGGACAACGTCGCCGCCACCATCACCGCCCACCACCTGCTGATGAACCGCAACGCGCTGTTCGTCGGCGGCATCCGCCCGCATCATTACTGCCTGCCGGTGCTCAAGCGCGAGCTGCACCGCCAGGCGCTGCTCAAGGCCGCCACCAGCGGCTCCGCCAAGTTCTTCCTCGGCACCGACAGCGCGCCGCACGCGCGCCACGCCAAGGAGAGCAGCTGCGGCTGCGCCGGCATGTACACCGCCAACGCCGCCATCGAGCTGTACGCGGAGGCCTTCGAGGCCGCCGGCGCGCTGGACCAGCTGGAAGCCTTCGCCAGCCTCAACGGCCCGGCCTTCTACCGCTTGCCGGTCAACGAAGAGCGCGTGACCCTGGCCAAGCAGGCGTGGACCGTGCCGGACACGCTGCCCTACGACGGCGACGCGCTGGTGCCGCTGCGCGCCGGCGAGAGCATTGCCTGGAAGCTGCTGGACTAAGAAGCTGTTTACGATCTGCTGCGCGTCGGCGATACGGCGTTGAAAACAGACTCTTAAAGAGCAATGGCGAACAACACCCGGTCCCAGCGCCGGTCTGTTGTCCGCCGCGCCGCCTCAATCGTCGCGGGTCAGCACTTCCAGCAGCTCGATCTCGAACAAGAGATTGGAATTGGGCTGGATGCGGGCGCCGATCTGGCGCTCGCCGTAGGCCAGATGCGCCGGCACGTACAGCCGGCGCTTGCCGCCCGCCTTCATGCCCATCAAGCCCTGATCCCAGCCCTTGATCACGCGGCCGGTGCCGATCACGCACTGGAACGGCCGCCCCTTCGCGTAGGACGAATCGAACTCGGTGCCGTCCTCCAGCCAGCCGGTGTACTGCGTGGTGATCAAGGCGCCCTTGACCACCTCCTTGCCCGTGCCCTCCACCAGATCGGTGATGTGCAGTTCATCGCTCATATGGCTTCCTCGCCTTCAATCTGCCGCGGATGATAGCGGACTCGTCCCGCCGCGGCGAGCCCGGCTCGCCGGCCGGCGCGGTAGTCGCGCGTAAAACTTTTTCTACAAATATATTAATCATTAAATGCAATTCAAATACTACAAGGACAAACTTTCCCATTTGACATACATCATGACAAATCAGTAGGATGCAAACACTTGAGAACGGCTGATCCCATACAAAATAGCCGTCGGAGAAATAGCAGGAGCCGTCAGGCCAACGCCCGGGAAAGTATTCCAGGCGTGGCAGGCAGGCCAGGAGAACCCCCTATGTTGCTGGATTTGCCATGGCAGGACCTGAGCGCCATCTTTGCGGCGGTCACCATTGCTTACGTGATTTTCGGCGTGGCCGGTTTCGGCACCGCCCTGGTCGCCAGCCCGGTGCTGGCCATTTTCATCCCGGTGGCCAAGATCGTGCCGCTGCTGGCGCTGATGGATATGTTCGCCGCCTTCAGCAACATCCTGCGCGACGGCAGCAAGGCGGACCTGGGCGAACTGAAGCGGCTGATCCCGCTGATGGTGGCCGGCAGCCTGATCGGCGCCGCCATCCTGCTGAAAACCCGGCCTGACGCGCTGCTACTGGCCTTGGGCGTGTTCGTGGTGGCCTACTCGCTGTATTCGCTCAGCGGCCTCAGCCCCAAGCGGCAATTCCAGCCCCGCGCGGCGGTGCCCTTCGGCCTGGTGGGCGGCGTCTTCAGCGCGCTGTTCGGCAGCGGCGGCTTCATCTACGCCATTTATCTGTCCGGCCGCATCGAGCAGAAAGAACATCTGCGCATCACCCAGACCACGCTGATCGGCCTAAGCACCCTGACCCGGGTGGTGCTGTTCGCGCTGGCCGGCGTTTATATGGACGCCTCCCTGCTGCTGCTGGCGCTGATCCTGGCGCCGGCCATGTTGTGCGGGGTGTTCGCCGGCCGACACATCACCCTGCGGCTGACCCGCGAACAATTCATCCGGGTGATCAATACCGTCGTCCTGTTTTCCGGCATCGTCCTGCTGGGCCGTTACTTCAGCCACTGAGCGGCCCCACTACTCAATACCCGCCGTAGCCATCCGCCGGCCGCGACCACGCGCGGCCGCGCCCATGGCGTCGATTCTCTCATCCCTGACGGGAGGGCGTCGTGTCGCCCGCAGTCCGGGAATGTGTTTGCTGCTCTTAAATGACGATGAGGAGTGCCAAGTGAATCATGCTGCATTGAACGAAATGATGACGCCGGAGGAGTACCTGGCCAGTCTCAACGATGGCCGCGAAGTCTACATCTACGGCCAGAAGGTGGCGGACGTCAGCCGGCACCCGGCTTTCCGCAACAGCGCTTACTCGATGTCGCGGCTGTACGAGGCGCTGCACCATCCGGACAGCCAGGAGCTGATGACCGACATCGATCCGGAAGGCTATCGCACCCACCGCTATTTCATGCCCAGCCGCTCCTGTGAGGACTTGCTCAAGGCCCGCGACGCCATCGCCCACTGGTCGCGGCTGACTTACGGCTTCATGGGCCGCACCCCGGACTACAAGGCCGGCTTCACCGCCACGCTGAAATCCGACCCCCATCTGTACGCGCCCTTCCACGACAACGCGCTGAACTGGTATCGCCAGAGCGCGCGCAAAGTGCTGTTCCTCAACCACGTGCTGGTGAACCCGCCGGCGGGCCGCGCCCGCGCCGCCTCGGAGATGCGCGATCTTTACCTGCACGTGGAGAGGGAAACCGACGCCGGCATCATCGTGCGCGGCGCCAAGATGGTGGCCACCAGCGCGGCCATCTCCAACGCCACCTTCGTCGCCCAGAACAGCGCCGCCCAATACCAGGCCGGCGGCGAGGAGGACTTCGCGCTGTGCTTCATCCTGCCGATGAACGCGCCCAATCTCAAGATCATCTGCCGCCGCTCTTACGAGGCCGCGGCGCTCAGCCCCTTCGACAACCCGCTGTCCAGCCGCTTCGACGAAAACGACTCGGTGCTGATCTTCGACGGCGTGTTCGTGCCCTGGGAAAACGTGCTGATCTACCGCGACATCGAGCGCGCGCGCAGCTTCTATTCCGCCTCCGGCTTCCTCAACCGCTATCCGCTGCAATCCGGCACCCGGCTGGCGGTGAAGATGGATTTCATCTGCGGCCTGCTGGCCAAGGTGCTGGAATCCAACGGCAGCGACGGCTTCCGTGGCGTACGCGCCCGGCTGGCCGACATCGTGGCGCTGCGCAATCTGATGTGGTCGCTGACCGAATCGCTGTGCCACAACCCGGAACCGCGCCGCGACGGCTCGGTGGTGCCGCGGCTGGAAGCCGCCGCCACGGTGCGCTATTTCGGCACCCAGATGATGTCCCAGCTCAAACCGGTGTTCAACACCATACTCGGCGGCTCGCCCATCATGCAGGTGTCCAGCTGGCTGGACCTGGCCAATCCGGAACTCAAGGACCTGATCGGCTGCTACTTCCAGGGCACCGATCAAGAGGCGGTGGACCGGCTCAAATTGATCAAGCTGCTGTGGGACGCGCTGGGCAGCGAGTTCGGCGGCCGCCACGAACTGTACGAGCACAACTACGCCGGCAACAACGAGCAGGTGCGGCTGGACATGCTGCGCCACTGCGAGAGCAGCGGCGTGCTGGAGCAATGCCGCGCGCTGGTGGACGACTGCATGGCCGACTACACGCCGGACGGCTGGGCACGTCCGGGCTGGCAGTTCGACGGCGCTTGCCGCGACCGCGCGTGAACCGGACCGGAAAGGAGGCAAGCATGCTGTACGCAGGCAAATGGGACCGCGCCGGTCTGGACTACCAGGCCTTGAAGAACCAATGGCACGTGGTGGCGCGCGCCGACGAAGTCAGCGCAGAACGCCCCAAGGCGGTGCGGCTGCTGGGCGAGGAACTGGTGCTGTGGCGCGACGGCGCCGGCCAGATCCACGCCTGGAAAGATTATTGCGGCCACCGCGGCGCCAAGCTGTCGCTGGGCTGCGTCAAAAAGGGCGAGATCGAATGCCCGTACCACGGCTGGCGCTTTGACGCCGGCGGCCAGTGCACGCGGGTGCCGGCCCACCCGGACCAAGCCACGCCCTCGTCGGCGCGGCTGATCTTCCGCCACCACGCGGCCGAACGCTACGGCCTGATCTGGGCCAGCCTGGACGCGCCGCAGCGGCCGCTGCCGGTGTTCCCGGAATGGGAGGACGACAGCTTCCGCAAGGTCTTCGCCGGCCCCTATCGCTATATGGGCAACGCCTTGCGCTCGGTGGAAAACTTCCTCGACGCCTCGCACTTCCCCTTCGTCCACGCCAATCTCAACGGCGACCCGGATGCGCCGGAGCCCTTGCCGGACTACCAGGTGTTCAAGGGCGAACACGGGCTGCGCACCTCGGAAATCTCGGTGTTCCAGCCCTATGGCGACCACCGCGGCATCCCGGTCACCGCGCGCTACACCTACTCGGTGTTCAACCCCACCACCGCCTACTTCGTCAAGAAGACCGGCGACACCGAGCGCTTCTGCACCTTCCTAAACGCCACCCCGGTGGACGAGGCCGAGTGCGTGATCTGGCTGATCGTCGCCATCAACTTCGGCGCCGACTTGAGCGAGGAAAAAATCCTCTATCGCCAGGACATGGTGTTCGAGCAGGACCGGCTGATCGTGGAGTCGCAGCGCCCGGCGCGGCTGCCGCTGGACCTCCAGCAGGAAATGCATGTGCGCAGCGACCGCTTGGGCATCGAATACCGGCGCTGGATCAAGGAACTGGGTCAGCGCGCCGGCGCGCAGGACCACGCCGAGCCGCGCGCCGCGGCCTTGCTGAACTGACAGGGAGCAAACGATGGACGCCTTTGAACCCCGCCGCCTGCAACTGGCCGAGCGCGAATCCAACGCCCGCACCTACGCGCGCGGCATAGACCGCGTGATCAGCCGCGGCGAACTGGCCCGAGTCTACGACAGCGAGGGCCGCGAATACCTGGACTGCCTGGCCTGCGCCGGCGCGCTGCCGCTGGGCCACAACCACCCTTTCGTCCAACAGCGGGTGGCCGATTTTCTGCAGTCCGGCCAGCTGCAGCAGGCGCTGGACATCGCCACCCCGGCCAAGCTCGCCTTCGTGGAACAGCTGTACCAGGCCCTGCCGGCCGCCTTCGCCGAACACGCCAAAGTGCAGTTCTGCGGCCCGTCCGGCTCCGACGCGGTGGAAGCCGCGCTCAAATTGTTCAAGACCGCCACCGGCCGCCGCCCGGTGCTGGCCTTCCAGGGCGCCTACCACGGCATGACCATGGGCGCGCTGGGCATGATGGGCAATCTGGGGCCGAAACAGGCGGTCAGCGGCTACCCGGCGGAAATCCAGTTTCTGCCGTTTCCCTACGCCTACCGCAGCCCCTTCGGCGCCGACGCCGCCGACACCGAGCGCCTGTCGCTGGCCTATCTGGAAAACCTGCTGTCCGACCCGGAAAGCGGCGTAGGCAAGCCGGCCATGCTGCTGGTGGAGCCCATCCAGGGCGAAGGCGGCTGCATTCCGGCCAGCGCGGAATGGCTGCGCGGCCTGCGCGAGATCACCGCGCGCCACGATGTGCCGCTGGTGATGGACGAAGTGCAGACCGGCTTCGGCCGCAGCGGCGACATGTTCGCCCATGAATGGGCCGGCATCGTGCCGGACGCCGTCATCCTGTCCAAGGCGGTGGGCGGCGGCTACCCGCTGGCCCTGGTGGCCTACCACCGGAAATACGACCGCTGGGCGCCCGGCGCTCACGCCGGCACCTTCCGCGGCAACCAGATCGCCCTGGTCAGCGGCGCGGCCACGCTGGAATACCTGCGCCGGCCCGGCATGCTGGAGCAGGTGCGGGAAGTGGGCCAGCTGCTGCGCCGGCGCTTGCAGGCGCTGCAAACGCGCTTCTCCTGCATCGGCGAGGTGCGCGGCCGCGGCCTGATGCTGGGCGTGGAACTGATAGACCCCAACGGCGCGCCGGACGCGCTGGGCCACCCGCCGGCCAACGGCCTGCTGGCCAAGGCGCTGAAACGCGCCTGTCTGGAACACGGCCTGATCCTGGAGAGCGGCGGCCGCCACGGCGCGGTGATGCGGCTGCTGCCGCCGCTGATCATCAGCGCCGACGACGCGGAGGACATCGTCCGCCGTTTTGAAACCGCGCTGGCCAGCCTGTGGCCCGCCGCCCCGGCCGCCGCGCACGCCCCGGCCGCAATGGCATTCTGAACCCTGGAGCGACAGCATGACGCACACCGTACACGACATCATCGGCATCGGCTTCGGCCCCGCCAACATCGCGCTGGCCATCGCGCTGGAAGAACTGGCGCCGCAGCTGTCCGTGCGCTTCCTCGAGCGGCGGCCCTCCGCCGCCTGGCAGCCCGGCATGCTGCTGGAAGGCTCGGACATCCAGAACCACCCGCTGCGCGACCTGGTCACCCCGCGCAACCCGCGCAGCCGCTACACCTTCACCAACTTCCTGCACGAGCACAACCGGCTCTACGAGCACCTGAACCTGCCGCTGCACTACCCGCTGCGGCTGGAGTACGCGCAATACGTCAGCTGGGCCGCCGGCTGCTTCCAGCACCTGGTGGAATACCAGCGCGAAGTCATCGACATCCTGCCGGTCAGCGACAGCGACGGCGCGCTCAGCCATTACCGCGTGCTCTGCGCCGACGGCCGCGAATACCTGGCCCTCAGCGTGGTGCTGGCGCCGGGCCGCACCCCCAACATCCCGGAACCGTTCCAGCGCGCGCCGGACCCGCGCGTGGTCCACCTCAACCACTACCTGCCGGCGCTGGAACGGCTCAAGGCCAAGGGCGGCGGCCGGGTGGCGGTGATAGGCGGCAGCCAGAGCGCGGTGGAAATCCTGCTGCACGCCAGCGCCGAGCCGGCGCTGACGCGGGTGGTCGGCGTCACCCGCAACTTCGGCTACCGTCAGAAAGACACCAGCCCCTTCTCCGACGAGGTGTATTTCCCCGCCTTCGTCGACGCCTTCTTCGCCGCCAGCCCGGAACACAAGACCCGGCTGCGCCAGGAACTGGTGTTCACCAATTATTCGGCCGCCGACATCGACGTGCTCAACCAGCTCTACGTCAAGCAATACGCCAACCGGCTGCAGGACAAGGACAGCCTGGCCCTGCTCACCTGCATGGACACCGAGGCCTGCGAACCCGGCGCCGACGGCGTCACCCTGCAGCTGCGCCACTTCCTGGGCGGAGAAGTCGTCAGCGAAACCGTGGACCTGGTGATCTTGGCCACCGGCTTCCTGGATCTGGGGCGCGGCCCCAAGCGCGAACCCTGGCCGCGCGTATTGGAAACGCTGGCGCCGCAGCTGTGCGCCGAGCGCGACACCGTGGACATCGCGCTGGACTACCGCGTGCGCCTGCAGGGCGAGGCCGACCGCGGCGCGCCGCTCTACCTGAACGGCCTGTGCGAATCCTCGCACGGCATGGGCGACGCCGGCTCCTTCAGCCTGCTGGCGCTGCGCTCGCAGGCCATCGTGCAATCGCTGACGGCGCGGCTGGAACAAGGATCGCGGCATGACGGCGCCCGCGCTTGAGGCACTGCTGAGCGCCGCCAGCGGCTGGCAGGCGCGCGCGCCGCGACTGCTGGCGGCCAAGGCCGACGCGCTGCCGGTCAGTTGCGAACTGGCGGTGATAGGCGCCGGCCTCACCGGGCTGTCGGCGGCGCTGGCCGCCGCCGAGGCCGGCTGCTCGGTGGTGGTGC
>NZ_JAMZGH010000034.1:0-41913 GCF_024158805.1 Chromobacterium sp. S0633
GGGTTTGGGTCATGAACACTCCTTGGTGGAGATTATCCACCTTAAGTTAGTGTCCACTGAGCCCGGGACAGACCATTTGGTTGCGATGGGATTAGTGAGTAGGATAAATGTTTGCACCCACCCGCCAGAATCAATTCCGCGAGGGGCCCACATCAATTCGTTGACAAGCAAATGGTAGATCAAAGAATGACTCCTCAGTCCCACATGCCAACTCCATCAAACTCAGTCTTATGTGCTATTGAGTCTCCATTGAATGTTGCAATAATTTCTTTATTTTTATCTAAAAAATAAACCATTACAGACGTAGCCGATGTTTGTGCATGAAAAAAAATAGTGGCTTGAAGTGATTGGTCGGGGCCTTTCACCATAATTCCGCCGGTCGACATGCATCCATCGGGTGGGCCGATGCCCGCGGAGTCGCCAATGAAATGTTTTCCACTGGCAAGCAATACTTCAATTCTTTCCAAATTAGGAAAGTGTCCAAATTGAATTGTTGCTTGATAATAACTCATGACTTTGCTCCTTGCTATGGCTTATAAGTAATATTAGACCATACTCATCACCACTTGCAAAAATAGCGTAAATTTACTTAAGGTGGACTATTTTGCACCCCATCAGCTCAATCACGATATGCTGATCATGTCGCCGCTGATATTCGATAGCGGTTTTTTATCTATCCCTTGAGCTGAATCTGGTGCTGGAATCCGAGCAGAGCTATTTACGCTTTGAACGGATAGCCTCGGTCAGCGTACACATCCCTACTCGAGTTTTAGATATCGAAGACGTTATCGAAATGCTGACTGTCATACGCACTAAGCTTCTTTGTTTTCTACTCGCCTTCACCCTGCACTTTGATGCTGGTGCTGTCGATCCGCAGATGCAAACCCGTCGTGGTCGGGCGGCATGGAATCACCACTTGCAGGGACTGCTGTCGCTGGCTGAATGTGCTGCAGTCCAGCGTAGGCCAACCTACCCCGCCAAGCTGAATAGGCATTTGATCGCCAGGCAGAATTGAATGGCAGCATCACTAAATCCTGGGGTACGCCCACGCTTGCCACACGAAGTGCCGTGCCAAGTCATTAACGATCCGCACGCTTTGAGCGCTGCGTTGTCTTTTTGGCCATGCCCTCCTTATTGAAGGAATACTTGCCGCCCAATTGACATTCATCGGATATCCAGCTTCGCCATAACAAGGGCGCTTTTCCCTAAGTTGACAGGGGGAGTCAGGATCTCAGGAGTGATTTTCTGAAAAATACGATTCTTCGATACAGAAAAAAACTCAATTTTTCCATCGCTGGCACCATCATTGCGCACCGCGTACTGAACCGAGTCGGGATATCGGTGATTTTCATTTATAGGCATACCACAGGCCAATAAGAAATCAATCTTGGTGTTGGCATTCATTAAGCTTTTCTTTTGCTCGTCAAAATTCAAGCGCTCGTAATCTAAACAGATGTCAATACTGAAGGGGCAGCCATCAAGTAGTCTGTTATTTAGTTTCTCGCCGTAGCCTTCGGCTGAGTTATGCTCTGAAGCCACCATACTTTTGTTTAAGATAGGAATGTGGAGTGAATCAGATAGATTCGCAATGTAATACTCAACATCCACAACATCTGGCTTTCCAAAATCTATCGATGATGTGTTTCTTTTTGGCAATGCTGATACCGTAGAAGGAGCGCCTCCAACACCGCTGAAGTTATCAACAATCAGGCAATAATTGATTGGCTCATAGAGCCCTTCTTTTGTTTTAATAAGAGTGGCAACAGTTCCTGCCAATAAAATAACTTTACCAAAAACATCTGCGGGCATTCCTCTCAATATCAAACCAACCCTATCGGAAAGGTTATCGAGATAGAAATCAGACAGCTGGGAAATTTCATTTATATCATAAACATCAGACCACTTTATGTTCCAGAAAAACTCAGGGAGCGCAAAAAAAAGCGGGCATGATCTATCTTTATTTTTTAAGACAAAAGAAATGGAATCCATAACAATTTGACATGAATTACTCAGGCATGCTTGAGTGTACTCAACAACACTCTGTAGCTTGTTTCTGACTGGAAAATCTTTATTTTGGCCAGATGCGCACTGTAATCCACCAATATAGATATTCATGACAAACCCCTTAAGTTAAGTATGTCTTCAATTTGATCGTCAGGCATTTGGGACCGCCTACACCTAGCCCTGCTGATACAACTGCGCCAACACGATCAAATTGATTGGAGCCGGGCCAGCATTGATGGGGCTAGCGTTGCCAGCCCCCTGGGGCCAAGAGACCGGCCCCAACCCCACCGATCGAGGTAAATGCGGCAGCAAACGGCACATCATCGTAGATCGCCGAGGTTTGCCACTGGCGCTGAGCATTACCGGCTCCAACCGACACGACTCCTTGGTCTTCGAAACTTTACCGGCAAGACATTCATGCCACGTGGGAATAAATTCAGCTATAATATACCCTTTCTCAATTTTTCCTGCCGGCAAAAATCTCATCACAAGATTGTTCTTAATATCAACGCTACCGCCAGACTCGGTTTTGAATTCGGTGAGCTCAGCCTTGTGGTGCCAAGCACTAACTTCATCATCAAAAAAATCCAGTTTAAATTTCAGATCCACGAGACAACTCCTTCGCGCCGGCGACCAACCAAGACGCTTCAATTTTAAAAATAATCACGATGAGGCATACGGGTGTTGTTGGAAGTAGATTGTATGGATCCGCAAAAAACACACTTGACCTGCATGCATCTCCTTATTGCACAGTTTGCATTGTCTGCATCAACGCACTTTGGCTCAGGTTTTCTGAGTGGTCTTTTTAGCCCTGCTTAGAGGAGCTCTAATGAATTGACACAACGGATGCCACACAACCATCAATGACAAAGTTGTCGTGTATTTATAGTTAGATTATGCCTGATGCAGTTGCAAGACGCTTATTGCCCATCAATGCAATAACAGTTTGTTTACACACCCCAAACAATTGCAAACAAATTTAACTGCGCAATACTCCACGGGATAAGACATCGGCATTGAAGTGAATTAGATTCAGTGGTGGCATTCTGTATTAATAACTGGCGGATATTGCAATGACCCGCCAGGTGCATGCTAAAGCCATGGCTCACACAGGGGCATGTGATGAGTTTGACCATGGAAGATGAAGTCAAGCGCTGGACTGCCAAGAGTAAAGCCAATCGGGTGACGGAAGTTATTCAGGGCAAACACTGTAGCCGAGGCTTCTCGAGCCTTCGATCAGACACCATCAGAAGTCGAGGAATGGGTCGAGGAGGCCAGGCATGGCATGGAAAATGCGCGGCGGTCCACGCCGATGGAGATCTGTGAGCCGTACGAGAAACAGATCAAGGACCTGCAGGAAGCCTACGGCGAAGCCATGCTGGAGCTCCGCGCCAGAAAAAAATTACAATCGCCTGTTGGGCGAGGATGACAAGTAATCGAGTCTGTCCAGCAGGGACTGGAAGAAGGTGGTATTCAGGTGTCGATCAGCAAGTTGTGCCGCTGGTTTGATGTGCCGCGTCGCATGGTGTATTACCGTTTGCAGAAGGGTGCACCCAAGCTCCAGCAGTACTTGGTAACGCTGATCAAAAGCGATGATCGAGGAGAGTCCCTCATTCGGTTATCACACGGTCGCGGGTTTTCTGGCTTCAACTGATGGGCGGCCCGCAGTGTAAGAGCGTGGCGGTGGTGATCATGCATGACAAGAACGACGACGACTGGCGGGGTCATGTGGCGCAGCCCAAAGGCTATCGCTAGGCCGCACCCCGGCCTCGGCGTCTCGCTACTCGTCAAGAAAGGCCATATTGACCAACCTTCGCTTCATCAATCGGCTGTAAGGCCTGTTCTAGAAAGATTTAATGAACGCCACTAGACCATCCGCAAGCCCTCCTCCCGGGCACTCGGCGGCCTAACCTCCACGCGACAATGCTAAGGGTCTGTTGCTGAGGGCACATCTGATCATGTTACGAACCGAAAGGAAGTGCCTATAGAAGAGTTGCTCACTATTTCCAACTAGCTGAGTACCTTGATGGAGGCTCTAGCCCTAGGCTAAAACAAAGAAGCGCAGGAGAGAAAGCATTGACATTCAAAATGATGGGCACGCTGCATATTGCGATATATATGCGGACATAACACCTGGAATAAAGGAGCAATTGAGGGCTCACAATGTAACTGTGCCGGTCGTACAACACAGCAAAGCACAACACCTGCTTAGGTGGGGGTGTGGTCACTCGCAATTTCCACTATTTGATATAAACCTGCTGAGTCTCGTGAAAATTCTAAAAGTTTTTATTTTTGTTTAAAATATACAGTCAAAGACCACGTTACTGGTTTTTATGGAAATTAATTATGGGGAGAGTCGATGAATTCCCTACAGCTACGCCGTCACCATCGGCTATCACATCTTTTGTTCGCCCTGCTGGTCACTGTCTTGCCGCTTGCGGCGACTGCGCCAGCGCTGCTATGGCAGGAGCGGCAGGATCTGCAAACACTTGTGCAGCATCAGGTGGAGCAGGGCTTAGGCTTAGTAGAGGGCATACTCGGGCAGGCCGACGAAGCTGCTCGCATCCTACTACCACTGGCGGGCGGCCCATGCGGCAAGGTCGTTTACCCCTTGCGTCGTCAGGTGGCAATCACGCCTTTCATCCGCAGCACGATGCTATTGACCGGCAATAATGTCTATTGCTCATCGTTGAGTGGTAGAGTTCATTGGGCAATGCCGGAGCGTGGTTTTGTGCAGGGTAGAATGCAATTATTGCCGGGGAATGCGATCACACCCAATGTATCGCTATTGTACTACCGACTGCATCGCGGCACCGACGCGGCGGTGGTAACGGTGGATGGGCGTTATCTGCAGCTGGCTCTACAGGACGCTAGCGACAGTATTCAGGTAATTCTGCAGGTGGGTGAACAGTGGCTGGGGCCGCATCGAGATGGCAAGGCCCCGCCTCCGGTGGACGGACAGATGGTGGAGGTCCGCCACTCTAGTCGTTACCCATTCACCGTAAGTTCCAGCTACGATCTGCCACCCTGGTACCGGCAACTGTGGTCGCGACACGCGCCCCTGACAGTAACTCTGCTGCTGCTGGGAGCGTTTGCCGGCGCCACACTTTACTGGCTGCTAGGTCGGCCTGCTTCCTTTACCGACGAGCTGCAGCGGGGGCTGGCGAACGATGAATTCAAAGGGTATCTACAGCCCATCGTAAAACCCGGGCTGCCGGACTGGCGCGGCGCCGAGGTACTGATGCGTTGGCGACATCCGCGCGAGGGCCTGATTCGGCCCGATCTCTTCATCCCGCACGCAGAGGAGAGTGGCTTGATCGTCGAGATGACGCGGCAGATGATGGACACCGTGTTGGCCAAGGTGGGTAAATTGTCGCTTCCACCGGATTTCCATTTGGCCGTCAACATCAGCCGTGCCCATTTACAGGAGGGGGGCCTTTACCGCGACTGCCAGCATTGGGCGGGGCTCCTGGCCACTTGCGGTGGGGTGTTGGCCCTGGAGCTTACCGAGCGCGAGATGGTAGCGATCACGCCTGAAGTAGAGGCGTTGTTTGATCGCTTGGATGCTTTGGGTGTCAAAGTGGCGCTGGATGATTTCGGTACTGGTCATTCCAGCTTGGTTTACCTGCAGCAGTTGACGGTGGGCGGGCTAAAGATAGATCAGAGCTTCGTGGCCGGCATCGGCAGTGATGGTCTATCCGCTCACATAGTTGACAGCGTGGCACAGTTGGCAGCCAAGCTGGGCCTGACGACAGTGGCCGAAGGCGTGGAGACAGCCGAACAGTTTGACTATCTGAGCCGGCTAGGAATTGGTTGGCTGCAGGGCTTTTACATTGCCCGGCCGATGCCGCTAGATGAGTTTGTCTACCGCATGCGTCAGGGCGGGACCTGGCGGCGTTGAATGCCCCCGGTTGAAATGCCAATGTGAGCAATGGTGAGGGTTGCAGGGATTTGTGAGAAAAACAGCATAAATCTACTTACACAGCAACAGGGATTCCGATTGCCACTTTTATGATACGCTGAGTCGGGAAATACGAGTGGGGACGGCTCAGGACTATCAACGTCGGCCCCATTACATCCCATGGTGCGTGGTGGCAGAAGATGAGAATGATTTCCTTCCCTTCTTGCGGCAGGCCTCTGCGACGGTGGTGCCGGACTCCTCTTGGCGCAATGCGAAGGCCATCTACTCTTCCGTCCCGAGTGGGCTTAAATTTGCTCGAAATCTCTACTTTTCGCTGCTACGGTTTTGCGGGAGGAGGTCACAATTTTATGCGGAACGAATACCCTCTAGCATAATTCTTGCAATTTCATCAAAAGCCGTTCCCCATGCATCTTCGATATCAGGGGTCATCAAGTCACCAAGTTGAATCGCTATAGCATCCAAAATGGCCTTCCTCAGATTTTTGAAATGTGATTCGGATAGTTTGAATTTATGATGATATATGCCCATTCCTAATATGATAGGCCTGAGCTGCTCAAGATCTTCCAAGCTTGTCAGTACCACATTAAAAGTTCGCACCAATGATACGCTCATGTCGTGGGGTGATTTTATAAAGAGTTTTTTGTATTCCGGATGAGCTGTGAATAGATTAAAATAAACACGCTCCATCATCTCCTGGTTTTGCATCCCTAGGACATCCCACGATCGCTGCAATAGTTGTATTTGTTTTTTCGTTACCATATTCTAATACTCCTAACCTGCACTCTAAAACAGTTTTTGTACGGAAAACACCAAAGACAAGATAAATTCTTTGCTCTGCTTCTAAGTTATCATAAAGCTTTGCTTTGCATGAGTGCGGTTGCAAAGCCATGACTCGGCACTCTGCTACATGTAAGTGCGGAGGAGACCTGCTCTTTGGTGAGCTTTGATTTCTTAATGACAAATCTCCTACCTAAATGAGCTTAAAATTTTCCCGAATTATCTTCTTTTGCTGCAACGGTTTTTCAATGGGAGGTCAATGTCGCTGAAGGCCTGCCTGTACTTGCCGCTTGGCGTGCCGCACCAGTTCAGGTCTCAACAATCCACTCACCTTGAGTGCAGCATTGGAGGCTTTTTTAGTTCGTGGTTTTTTCGGGACTAGATCACCCATGCCCTCACACTGCTCCGCACCCTCAGACTGATTTGTGAAATAAAGCCACATAACCCCCTTATTGGTCTAAGTCGTTCTCTGAAAGATTTTATTTGATATAAGGGTTTTATATTTTTCTAGTTTTTCATTGTTTTTAGATACGGCATATGAAAGTAAAATTGTTGCATGAGCAAATGTGTCAGCATTTCCGTAAGGTATATCTTTGAGGATATTTGGTGTGTAGGTGTGTATCTTGGAAAATCCTTTTCCTTTTTTGGCCTCAGGTAGCTCGCCTATTGATAGTTGATAAATTGGCAATAGAGCCTCCTCTGAAAGTGA
Organism: Chromobacterium sp. S0633; assembly: GCF_024158805.1. Classification (NCBI taxonomy): domain Bacteria; kingdom Pseudomonadati; phylum Pseudomonadota; class Betaproteobacteria; order Neisseriales; family Chromobacteriaceae; genus Chromobacterium; species Chromobacterium sp. S0633. The sequence continues at coordinate 7,413 of NZ_JAMZGH010000034.1, forward strand.
GCTATTGCCATAAGCGTAATCTTCTGTGTTGGCAGTCAAATGCGATAGCTCATGAATAGTTATATGGGTAATTTGCCATTTGCTCTTGTCTAGCCTTCCCCATTCTTCCTTATTTACTCTAAAAAACTTGGCACTCCTCTCATCACTATAATCTTTCTTTTTCTCGTTGAGTTGTTTTTTAAAATCGTCAGACGGAATGAAGTCCTTGTTTTTATTTAAATTATCAATGGCGAAACAATATCTACTATATCGCGCATATTCATCGCGGTCAGCAATGGCAATTGGTTTTTTGCTGCCGTACATCTCAAGCTCATCGTTTGTCATTTTGCCTATGTTTCTATCCACTTCTAGTCTCAAGACCAATTGCTGTAGATGTTTAAGATCTTTCTCCCATCTATCTTTTTTCTCATCTGAATTGTCCCCAAACAACACACTCATGGTTTCACTTACAGCCTTGTGATTATTTTTCAATAAATTCAAATCTGTTATTATGATTTTATCGACATCCGCCAATAGAGATTTAATGTCTCTTCTTATTGCATTTGTTCGGGGGGCAAGGCCATCCACATCCCTCAATCTGACCGGATTATTCCCTACCATGCGATAGAGGTTGAGCCCATCAATGGTGCCGGCTGGGTCTGGATTAAGCCAGCGGCCGAGCCATGGCTGGTAGCTACGCCAACCGTAGTCGTACAGCCCGGTAGCATCACGCTCCTTGCCCGAGTAACGCACGTACTTGGTGTCCGCTTCCACGGCGCTGCGCGCCGCCCACACTGCGGTACCGCCATACGGGTAATACTCCTCCAGGCTAATCAGTTCCGCCTGCCCATCGAGTTCCAGCCCCACCGAGCCAATTAGGTCGCTGGTGCCGTAGCGGATCTGGTCATCAGCGAGCCAGCCGGGCCGGCCCACATCCCAATGCAGCACCCGCGCGTAAGTTCGGCCCGCTTCCAGCTGGATATCTTGCAGCGCCTCGACCACCTGTACCGCCTGTCCGTTGTCACTTTTCGTCACCCGTAAGGTCAGCCCCGGCAGCGTGATCGCCTCACTTGTACGGGTGCTCCCCGATGTCTGCTGGCGCAACTGCTTGCGCACCCGCATGCCATTGCCGCCGTACTGATACACCTCTCGATCATCGGTGCCGCCGTCGCGCCTCACCAGCGTGACCCGGCTCAACCGGTTGCGACTCCACGCGACCGGCTGCAGCCGGTCCGGCAGCAATTGCTGCTGGTTGCCGGCCGCGTCGAACCAACCGTCTGCGTCGACCATGGCCGGCATTAGGCTGCCGTGCACACCCTGTAGTACCGCGTGGTTGCTACGGTCAGACACCACGATGGTCTGTGTGTAGCTTTGCGAGCCCTGATGCTGGATGTACGTCAGATTGCCGCCCCGATCATAGGTGTAACGACGGGTGTAGCCCGTGTAAGCGGTGTCGTCATGCAGTATCGGGCAGACTGGCGGCAGAGTTGTGCCCTGCTGACCACGGTTGGCCATTTCGCGGCCAGTCGTGCTGCTCAGTTGATAAAGGGCGTCGTAAGAATATGTGCGCGCGGGTTCCACACGCTGGTTACGCCAGTAGGTAGGCAGTTGAGCAGCATCGCGCATGCCGATCACGTTGCCTACCGGATCATAGTCGTAATGCAGATCCTGCAGCACCGTTGAGCGGCCTGCCTGGACTGAACGTGTGATGGTCGATCGCACCAACCGCTGGGTCTCGGGTTCGTACGCGTACGCGCTGAACATCCCGTTGCCACCAGTTTCGTTCAACACCTGACCAGCAGCGCTATAGTCGATCGCCACAAGCACCGAGCAGCTGACAACGCCTGCCAGCGTCAGCGAACTGGCCTCAAGCCGGCCGGCAACATCAAAATGCCGTACCTGTACGTTACCTTTCGCATCAGTCTGCGTGTGCCACGTGCCCATTGCGTCGCGGGCCCAGTCAGTTCTATAGCTTTGCGATTCGAGCGCCATTGACCAGCCAATTTCGGCGCCCGACCAATCGGGCTCGGCGTCAGAAGTGGCGAGCAACGTCCGGGTCTCGGTTAACGCTTGCCCGGTCAGAACAAATCCGGACCAGGCAAGGCTGCCAGCGGAGTCGTAATGGCGCACACACTGGCCGCGCAGGTTGTGTGACACCGGATCCGGTTCGGTTTCGCCATATTGCCAGACATCGCGCACGATAGCCGCGCCGTGGGTGGTCTCGGTGACCGCCAGCGGGCGACCAAGTGGGTCGTAGTCGAAGGCGGAGACAGTGCCGTGGGCATCGCGCGACCAGACAGGCCGACCGTCGACATTGGCCAACGTCAGCTGAACTCCGGCGTCCACGCCCGTGGTAAGCAATAGTTGACCGGTGAGCGACGACGTATAGGTGAAGTTAGGTTCCACGTCAGCGCTAAACAGACGGGCATCGATACGGGATGCAACGTGCCCCAGCGAAGCGTGGACGGTCCGCTCGATACGCTCGTCGAGCTCTGCGTCAGGCAACGAGCGGTTGTAGGTCAGCGTCCGTACTGGTAGGCCGCGGCTGCTCCGTACAACAAGTGATGGCGTGCCAAAAGCAGGGTTCATCATAGCTCTCCATTGAAGTCTGTCGCACTAAGCACTCTGTAGCCTCCCCTGCAATATTCATTTCCAAGCGAGCGAAGTAGCCTTTCTGCGCTTACACGGCTCTCACCGCAAGGTTTATCGCGTTGTGAAATTTCAGCACCGATGCCGTGCTTGTTCGGCGGTTAAGGCCAATTTCAGGCTTCATTGCCGCTTTTTTGGCCACTACGCACGGGCCTGTGTCAATGAGTACATCCTCCCTGCGGTCGCCACGACTTCGTTGAAAAATTCAATCACCGCATAATGTATGATCAGACGTTCGCGGTTCTTCGTGAAGACCGTTGGCACTCAGACCTCGTTATCCATGGCCCGTCCGATGAACCCGCGAAGCAGCAGGTTGTATTGCACCTGCTCCATCAGTTGGCGCTTCGAGCGGAAACTTTAGAGCACCGGGACCGGAAAATAACCGATCCATCTTTGCTTGCGCTTCGTTCGCCATCACGCGGATTCAACGCAATGGATGCGACTTCGTAACGAAGTCGCCCAGCTTGCGCATGGGAAACAATCTCTCGGCGAATGTGTTGGCGCCACACATGACCCCAGAGGACACCTGGGGGCCTTCCATCTTCGCTTCAGGAGCCTTCCGCGATGACATTGCCGCCGGTACTTCAGTAGCCTGCTAGATTGGCCGTCTCGCCTGTGACCCAACTCAAGCGATTGATTGCCAGGTATCGTTTTCGTCTTCCATGACAGTAAACCATGGGTAAAATCCGGTGCGGCGTACATAGCCCTTGGCGGTTACCACGCGGACCTCGCGGCCGGTTGCATCATAGAAGTGCGTGTCCGCAAACCCGCATGAGCGCATTGCTGTATCGACGACATAACGCCAATCGTTGATGAAGTACGGCTGATAACTGCGTACTGGCTGGCCCTTGTTGTTGTATTCGACCTTGCCCGACACGGCCCAACGGGTTGGGGTATCGACGGTGACGGGCTTTTGATCCCGATCGACGACGAGTTCTCCATGTGCATCACGTTGCCACGATGCGCCAGGGGGTACTTTCTGGACTGCCTGCAGCGTGCGGCCCCAACCATCGAAATATGTCATACTGACCCGTACCTGTTGTTCGGAGTCGGACGGATAGCGATCAGCGACCAGCATTGCTGATCGCACCGGGTTACGCGCAGTCTCTTGGATCAAGGCGCGAAGTTTGTCCAGACCATCAGGGGGTGTAACCGCCTCCGTTGCCCACCGATGGCCCGCCGAGAGTATCCAGCCATCGGCCGTTATGAACCCGCGTGCCTGCAACGTGCTCCAGAGTGATAGCATGTTGCCCGACACAGGCTCGAGTACCTCCTGAGTAAGCTGCCCCATCCAGCTGAATGGATCTACGAGCTGGATGCTGGCGACCTGCTGTCGTGCTTTGCCAGCATTATCGATCGCCTGTGCGACAGTGAGCCCTGTGGGTGAGTACTCCATCCCGTGGAGGAAACCTACCTCTTGCCCTCCCTCAGTGCCGTAAAACCAGCCGGTCACGGCGCGGCCAAGTGCATCCAGCCGCACCTCCTGCGTGTTCGCATTCAAATCCACGATGTGCCTGGGCTGCAAAAACCGATAATCGTATTGGGCGACAGTCTCGTTACCCAGTGCGTCCACCGTCTTCGTCAGTACACAGATGTTCTCGTCGTAGCCGTACTTCACGGCCCCCGTCAGCTGACTCGAACGCTGGCTGCTCGGGCGATAGAATCCGGAAGCCGGGAGATAATCGGTGTAACCGCGAGAGGCAATCCAAACTTGGCGTTCCGACTTCGAACCGGGCGATAGAACGCGATCCGCCAGTTGATAGCCTGCTTGCTTCAGCAAGCTCTCTCGCGCCGTGTCGTCTAGTGCACCGTCGAACGCCTTGAGGGCTTCATCGTCGAACTCAGCAGATTCGACATGATCGATCAGCGCCGGCCACGTTAGCGGTGCATGCGTATAGACGATCCGTTGCTGTCCCGCATAGACACGAGGCTGAGTCGGACCAAGCAGCCCATCCGCCCGACTCAGCAACTCGAAGCTCAGTCCGCCGCTCAGCACCCGGCTGGCCTCATAGGTCAGCACATTGCCGCGCTGCAGAGAGGGCAGGCCCAATAGCCAAGCGTGCGGGCTCTCGAGATGAAGCGGCGCACTGCGCTGCTCGTTTAGAATCAGACCGGTTTGCTGGTCGTCATAGCTGCTGCTCCAACTGGTGGATGGCAGGGAATCCGGATACGGATTACTGGAACCCTTCGGACGACGAGGATAGTTAATGCCTACCTGCCAAGTCACGGCACCATATTGGTCACGCTGGAGCTGAACCTGTTGGCTGACCATCGGGTCAACCGCGATACGCTCGTAATTGTAGGCCACTTGTTCGAGTGCACTCGGCAGCACAACCGGGCCTGCGCAACCGGCTGCGGCTTGGACGAGACGAACCTGGTAACGCGACGTCGACACCGAGTATGGGATAGCTTCTTTGTCACTACCATCAAGCCCGTACACCTCCTGGCGCAGCGGCATACCCTTGAGCGCGCGAAAAAGCCAATAACGGATTGTTGCATCACCTTTCGGGTCAAAATCCAAATCTTGCTTTTGTGTCGAGTCGTATCGCGTAAGGCGGGTGGCTTTGACCATCACCGCGTTCGTATCGTGATACGGCAAGCCTCGAAGTACAAACTCGTCGGTTTCCCTTCCTGTGTGGTACCAAGCCTTGGTAAGTAACGGCGGCGCATCCGATTGGGCTGATGGGGCTACCGACGATGCGCTTGGCGCATCCTGCGCCGTGACGAGTCCGAACCCCCGGAACTCCCGCTCAACGCCGTCGTACACACCGTAGTGATAGCCGTACTGCTGTGTCTCTGAATTGCCAGTGATTTCATCTAGCGTCACCACCTGCGCAAGCGTGTGAACCGGCATCGGCAACGCCGATGTGAGTCGCGAGTCGGCCAGTTTGTCATCAAGCCAATACTGGGCCGAACTTCGGTACTGAAACGACGTGCTTGCTCCCATATTATTGTTGACCGACACCATCAGATACGGCTTCACTCGAGTAAAATCTAGCCGCCAATGGCTCGGCACCATATGCGGATGAGAAATCACCAAGCTTGCAACACCCAAGCCCTGCAAATCTGCAAAACTTACGCGGCATAGCCTGTCGAAAAAGAGTCCTTCAGGCAGAGGCAACCTGATAGGCGCAGCGAGGCTGTTGCCTGATTGATTCAAATAGAGAATCAGGCAATCGCGCTCGATATAGATCAAATCAGCGGCGCCGCTGCCGTCCAGGTCGGCCAGGAAGACTTGGTCCGGATTGAACGTGGTCCAATCTAAGTCGAGAGGTGCCAGTTTGAACGGCTTGCCGAAACAGCCGCGACCGAGGTTGGGCCAGCAAGTGATGCCATCATGCCTGATGCTGACCAAATGGGGCTGGCCGGAGCCGAGCATGTCACTGAACGCAACCAGCTCACGTGAGTCTCGCCCGACAATCGGCAGCCCGGGTTCGTCGTCTCGATAACTAACGTCGATTGGTTCTGCATAACCGTCACGCTGATTCGCGTAGAGCCTCACGCTCTTGGGTCCGATGAGCGCTAGGTCAGACAGGCCCGCGCCGACCAAATCAGCGAGTTGCGCCTGCGGATGGAAGAATTCGGCTGGCAGCGCGTTGAACGGCATAAAGCCGGACCACTGATTCCCCTCCTTGAGCGAGAAGCACCCACTGATTCCCGGTTGGGTCACCAGCCAATCGAGATGGCCATCGCCGTCGATGTCCATCAACGCGAGGCGCTCAGGCTGCATCGTGGGCACCACAGGAAGCGTCTGCCATTCGCCATACGCGACCTCATCAGTCCCCGTCTTGCCACGGATCGGCGGGCGATAGCACCAGCCCGTGCCATAGCGGAACAGCACCCCCGGCAAACCCTCGCCAAACAGATCGACCATCTGGTAATGCGTCAGGTTGTTCAGTTCAGGGACACCGTCGAACACCCGATGGCTGCCAGTCTGCGTGCGGGGATCGAATTCGCTGTGAGCGAACTCCAGTGGCGGCAGGCTCTGCACCATACCGTCGAGTTCATAGGCGAGCGTGCGGACTTGTGTGAGCTGGCTGACGACAGCCAACTCCCGATACGTCAGCAACAGGCGCCGCACCAATGTATGGTCCTGCAGCAGCTCGTTGGCGAAGTGATGAAACATCAGGACCTGCCTGCACAACCGGTGCGTACGCAGCTCAAAGCCGTACTGGTAACGCGAGAAACTATCGGCACGCAGCGGCCAGGTACCGCTGCTTGGCACCGTGTAGGGCGGGACGGTATTGAGCGAGACGCCGCGCTCGCCGTAGTCGAGCACCATGCTAAATAACCAACCCTGACCGCGGGCATCTAGCGTATCCCACAGATATAGATCGGCCGCCGCAGTCTGATTGCCGTAGTACACCTCAGCAAGATAGCGATTCGCTATGTGATCGCGTGTCGTTTCATTCGTGGCCTTGACGTTTTCATCATTCTCGGCAACATAGCGATAATAGATGTGCTCACATACCGGATTGACCGATTCCTCGATTAGCCATTCTGCGACCTGCTCGGGGTGCGCCGGGTTGGCGATGCGAGCCGCCGCCGTCTTGCCTAGGCAGTGGAGTTGTCCGTCGGCGTCGTGAATCAACCAGAAATCGCCGGTGGGGTTGCTGGGGCCGTCCGCGCCCTGCCAACGCTCGATCCGGTGAAAAGCGCTTTCGATCCGAGGGAAATACCGTGTGACCTGGTAGGTCTTTCCGAGAACCTTCGCGCCGTATTGTGTGACAGTGGTCGTCACGATCTTGCCTTGTGCATCGTGTTCGCAGACGAGGATTTCACCATCGGGGCCGACAAACTCGTCTTCTGGGCCGCCGTCGTAGCGCGGCACGCCACGGTTGGTGCGACGCTGGATTGTCATAAGGCCCAATTGCCAGCCAAGGCCGAACTGACTGTTTCCTGCACCGCTGCTGTAGGTAAGCAAGAGTGCTGGCGCATAGCCTCGGCCGGCGGATACCGGCAACGGCAAGGTCAGCCCCGCCATACCACTCGGGCCGATCGGACTCAGGCTGTCGCCAAGTCCGACAATCGCGCCCCCGCCTTTGGGGAGCACCAAGCTCTGGACTGCAACTGACGTGTCCTTTTGCATGATCAAATTAATCCTCTGAAGATGGGCAACTTGCTGACGATAGCCGGCTCCCCGCAACGCGTGGAACAAACGCGACGCACTCCCAGCCATTGCAACCTGGAAACCTGCTGCCCGTCCGCATCGTCGAGCCCGACGATAGGATGCAAATTCCCTCTGCACTCAACTTGCGCTTCTGCCAAATAACTTGACACCCATCAGGCAGGCAGAACCAAGGTGCGAATCATTCCCCCTTAGGGTTGTCATATCGACATGCATTTCATCGATACACACAGTCGCTGTTTACCCCCCCTGTCCAGATACAGACAAACCGTAGCGGGCATAGGGGGGGGCGCTGTCGACGCTGAACAGTCATGCTTCGATCTGACTATGGAACGCCCAGCCTCAATACTATTAGGCGTATCTTAAATAAGAACTAACTGAAGCCGGATTAATTTCATTAAATATAAATATTTCATACCCCCCGTCAGAATCGCGCCCTTTATATGAAACAGAAAAAGCAGCATCATACACATATACCGATTCACGTGTCCCTCGCTCTGAGGAATTCAATGGCATAGAACTGAAACCCGTTACTTCAAACAGAACCCATGCAGTTGCATTCGTCGCCTTTCCTTTCCCCTCCAGATTATCTCCAGCCATGAAGGACGTTGCTGTCAAAAGCTCAGGCGTGACAGATAGAAAATTAGGTAGTTTATACTCCCCTCCATTTTTTAGCTGCTCCAATGCAGCAGGCGTTAACCTTTGCCCGGACCATGAATTCGATTTTCCAGCCACCCCCTTTTCCTGTCTCATTGAATATGATCCAAGAATCGTATTTTGGAAGCTCTCGGCAACACGTCGCGGCCCACCTTTTGCCATTTCCTTCATCGCCCGAATCACTCCAGCAGGTTGAGTATTTGACTTAAGTTCTACTGTCTGAATAGCTTCTTGAAGTTTGTTTTCCTCTTGCCTCCGCGAATTCCCTGTAATTTCACGTGCACCCGCATTAATAGTGGGAGATGCATACTGATAAAAAATCTCAGCGGCACGAGCCTCATCATTTTCCGCCTGCCTCTTGGCCGCTTGCCTTTCGGCGTCCGCTTTGGCTCGCGGATCTAGAGGGCGATAAGAAGTTGGAATATCATTCCACTTTCCTGTTGTGACAAACAACTCCACCACCGCTCGAAAATAATCCTCCCTCCCCTCGCCATATTTTCCATATGCCCATTTGCTAAATTTTCTCACCTTGTCTTTTTTTGAAAAGTACCCGCGTTTTTTTGATTTTTCATTGTACTTTATCCCGATTTCTGTTTTATCCGCATCGGTAAGCAAACCCATCGTATCAATATATTTTATTGGGTTATTTCGCACCATCCCATACAAATTCAATCCATCAACTGTCCCCGCTGGATCCGGGCTTAGCCATCGCCCCAGCCATGGGGCATAATAGCGGTAGCCGTAGTAATACAAGCCTGTCTCGTCGCGTTCTTTTCCCGAATAGCGCACTGTCTTGTACTTCGCCTCGATTTCATTACGCGCCAGCCAGCACGCTGTGCCACCATAGGGATAGTATTCTTCCGCTGTGATCAACCTAGCTTGCTCGTCTAGTTCCAGCACGCTGGATCTCAGGTGATTGTCCAGGCTGTAACGAATGCTGTTGTCTGGCATCGCGTCGGGCCGTCCCTTCTCCCAATGCAGCACCCGCGCCCCTGCCGACACGATTACCACCAGCCGTTCCTGAACCTCTTCATTCGCATAGCGGGTGCGCAACTCCAGCCCTGGTAGATAGATCACTTCTTCCCGCCAGTTCACCTGACTCGCCAGCCGGCGGCGCTGCTTGCACACCCGCAGGCCATCGCCACCATACTGGTAGCTTTCCTGATCCACAGCTTCGTACGTGCGCTCCACCAGTACCACCTGTCGCAGCTGGTTGCGGCCGTTCCATTGCAGCCGCTGCCCGTTCGACGTCAACCGTTGCAGATTGCCGCTGCTATCGTAGTTGCCCGCCACATCTTGGCTTGCATCGCTGAGTACCGCCTGGTTGCTGTCGCTGGCCATCAACAGCTGGCGGTGATAATTTGCCGCGCCTTGATGATGCAGATCAGTCAGATTGCCGCCGCGGTCGTACACATAGCTCTCGCGGTAATTGACCAGTTGGCTAGGATCGGTCGGAAAGCGTTGCCAAGCCGGCTGCCGCCCCCCCAAATCCTGAGTGCCGGCACTTTCCCGCCCGGTGGCCGACACCAATTGATATAAGGCGTCATAGTCATAGCGACTGATGGGTGCCACTTGTTGATTGGCAAAATAGCGGATGCTTCTGGATTCATCGGTCACGCTCAGGATATTGCCCACTGGGTCGTAGACATACACCAAATCTTGCAGCAGGGTCGGGCCATTTCCGGCTGGCCGATGGGTCGTTACTCGCTGCAAACGTTGCGTTTGCGCTTCGTATTGGTAGTCGGTCACCACCTGGTTGCCCGTGGTTTCGCGCAGCTTTTGTCCCGATGCGGTGTAATCGATCGCTTGTAGCACAATTGGCGTGCTGGCGCCGGCGCGTAGTAGTGTGCAACTCGCGGCCTGCCCGACCACGTTATAGCGTGACTGTTGCACATTGCCCTGTGTGTCTTGCTGCTCAATCAGCGCGCCCAGCGCGTCGTAGCGCCATGCGGTGATGTACACTGGTGGCGTCAGTTGGTGTGACCACTGCGCCTCCTCTGCCAACGACCAATCGCTGGCCTGTTTCTCCGATGACAGCAATTGGCGACTAGTACTCAAAGGCTGGCCTTGCAGGCTGTAGGCGGTTGCTCGCTGCACACCCGCCGTGTCGTAATGCGCCACCATCCGGCCGCGCAGATTGCACCCCGGAGTCGCCGCCGCTAACTCATCGCCATATTGCCAGTACTCACTGATCCGCTCCGGCAATCCCCTCCCTCGTTCGTTCAAAGTGCTAGGGCGACCCAAACGGTCGTAGTGGAGTCGCCGTTGGTTACCCCTGCTATCCTGGCTCCAGCATGGACGGCCCTCGATATCCATCAACTGATAACGCATCCCGGCATCCACGCTGTCGCTGCTCAGCGTCTGTCCCGACAACGACAAGCCATAGCGAAAGTTCGGCCGCAAATTACCGGTGCTGAATAGCCGTGGGTCGATCTGGCTGTCGATATGGCCGAGCGCATTCACCGTTTGGCGTGTCACTCGCTCGTCCAGTTCCGCACCTTCGCCAGGCGTACGGTTGTATTGCAGCACGCGTACAACTTGGCCCCGGTTGCTAATCACCTGCAGCATGGGAGTACGTTGACACAGCTCAGCGATGCTTTCCGAGGTGGCCATAATGCCTCTCTGAATTTCAAACTTGACCAGGTAAAACAGCATTTCCCTCAGTTACCATGAACCGACAGAAGCATGTTCAAATCGGATAGCTCATGTTTTGGGATTCATGAGCGACTCCCGACCTTCGCCTCTCATGCAGTCGGCAAACATGGTCATAGGCCGCCGACCGGTTCGAACATCAGGGTAAAGTCGCCCGAGTGTGGCATCACCGTATCATGCGTCAATAACGAATCGTTACTGCCCTGGTAATACACGCGATTGATTGCCGGAAGCAATCCGGGGCTCGCCATGTCAAAACCATGGTGATTTTGCCACGCACTACGATAATCCAGACTGAAAATGTCTTCCGGCAGCTTCTGTGCGAGCTCAGCATTCTTTCGGAATGACGACAAGCTCACGCCGAGATCGGGCGTCACGCGGTAAGGAATGGTTGCACGCCAGGTCAGCGTACAGCGTTGTTTCGGATTACAATCATGAACGTCCAACATCGGCTTCTTGCCAATGGAATCGGCACTCTCATCATTAATACTGCTAATTACCTGCTCTTGCGATTTTATCTTATTTTTACGCAACAATTCGACTGAGGCATGGTAATCCAGCCTAGTCGGCATCGCTAGCGTGGCCGTAAAGCTATAGCCGATATTACTGTGATCGACCCGATCCAAAATAGGATCCCCTATCGTCATCGAGACATCGGCACCATCACTGCCTTTCCATTTGACGACATCGTCCTTCAGCGCGCCCAGTATCCTGACGCTGGCAATGAAGCTTGAGTCAGATGCAACCCTTTGCTCCTTCCAGTCAAGCGGAACGACGATAGGCGTGGCGTCCTCATCGGATAGGGTATCGTACTTGATCTGAGACAAAATCGTTGGCGGATTATTTCCATATTTGCAGTTTATATCAAGCGAATGAACATCATTGATTCCCAATGAGAATATATTTCCCGAAGTCGTCTCCAGGTTAGGTGTATTCAGTCTGACGGGCACCCGCACTATTACCTCATCCCCTTTAACCATCGTACGAAAAAAACCGGAAGCATATTGCCCATTATAATCTGCATCCCCTTTTGGAAAAATCGAGACAAGTAAGCTCTTGGCCGGAGCGGCGAAATGATTATCTTCTTTATAACCTACTACATACCGCTCGCCATCACACACTTTTATGGTTTGTCTAAACCCCTTTTCATCGTTCAAGTCAGTCAATTTCTTAATTAGAAAAAACACCACCTGTTGACGTTGAAAAAACGTAAACGTCCGCATTGGCAGCGCTTTTATCTCATATTCGCCACCCTCCAACGGATTGGCCCGGACCGGCATCACGGCTGCTATCATCGCCACGCCGCATAGCATCGTGCCGGCCACCCTGCGCAACCACCCGTACCGGTGACGCGCGCCCAACACTCCCGACAGCCTCGAAGCGACCTTGCCTGATTCAAAGTTACGCATGTCTAACTCCACTGGATATAGCTCTGTTCCGGGGGCAGGTGGACCTTGGTAGCCCCTCCTGAAGTACGATCATTACGACGTCTCTGTTGCAGTAAATCCGAATACGCCCTTGGTCAACAAGTATTTGGAAACCATGGCCGCATAAGCCTCTCCGCCGTCCCTGGCTCGATAATGGAACCGGACGATCACATCGGAAAGTGAATCCAGCAAACGCCATTGCGACGGGTTGTAGGGATTGAAAAATTTCAATTCCCACTCGCCGACCACGCCATTGCCTTCAAAAGGCAATAACCTGTCATCACCAAAATTGAGCACAAAGAGACCACTGTCATCCAGACCTGAAGACAACGCGACCACCTGACCTGGGCGCACATTTTCAACGATCTCTGGCGCCGTTTGGCTACCGCTACACATTGCCTGGAATGTTGCCTCGGTCGGCTTCAACGCGAATCGACTTTTTTTCTGCACCAGCATTACACACACGTCTTCGTAAGGCCCTACCAAGCCAGGTAAAGTCACCGACACGGCCACCAGTTGCCGCATGTAGTGTCCCGGGTAACGCTTCGCCAGGTCCTCTTCCGTGACCGCGAATGGGATGGTCAAAGCCAGCGCATTCTTGAAATCGTCACCATTCCACTGAACCTCGATGCCTCCCTGATTTTCTTTTGGTTTTCTTTTCTTATACCCCTTCAATGGCGCCTCAAGGCGTTCTTTGCGCCAATCCCCATCCTGGCGCCCTTTCGATCCGTCATACGCATTTTTCACCGAAAAGGTATGCGTCAACTCCAATTGCCGCTCGGCCCGGCTGAGATACTCGCGCTGCATTCTCAACAACCCTAACCGCAATGTCTCGCCCGCAAGCAAGCCACGGCGCACATCATTCCAGCCACCGGTCTGGAAGAAATTCCTGCTCCCATCATACTCGCCCATCTCGTAGCGCCAAGCCTCCTGTGCCAACAGGCAAAGAGACGACACCGTGTCATAAGCCTGATAATAGAGTGCTGAAACCTGCCCGATCATCCATTGAAAAAGCGCTTCACTCGTAAAGCGCGCCCGCATGAACGCAGCCTGCTCGCTAAACTGGCGCAATTGCACCTTCGTTTGAGCCAGTTGTTTTTCATAGATCCGCGCCTGGATCGCGTCGGCATCGAGCTGCAATTTCAACTGATCGATTTCGCCATCAACCTGTTGCTTGGCCAGCTCCCACTCTTGTTTGCGTCGGCGATACTGCTCTCTTATCTCGGCATTCGCGGCGTCAGACAATAGAATGTCGCCAGCTACCAGCAATCCCTGCGCTAGCGCATCGGGAATGGCCCCTATCCTCCCTCCGCCATTGGAAAACCCGAAAATTCTCGGAACCACGTCCAGCCCCGACGCCACGGCCCGTAAAGAACTGCTCGTCGCACTGACGATTTGGGCATTGCTGCGCAACTGCAACGCATGCATTTCATCACTGGACACATCCGTTTCGATTAACGCTTTCAACTTCTCCGCACGCGTCTCTGCGGCATCATGCGCAGCCTGCATCGCTTTACGGTTCGCCGCACTCAAGCGCACGGTATCGGCCTGAATATCGACCAGAAACTGGGTGATTTCCTGCTGCTGGCGCAACAGTAAGCTCTGTAACTGGAGATCCTGCTGCCTATCGATCACCGTCAGCAGTGTCGTGCCGAACTGCACCAGCGTGTCGACAGCGCTTGAGGCATGCGCATACATCACTCCATAGCGGAACGGCGGCACGTTGACCTTGCCTCGCAACGCCGCAGCGCCGCCTCCTGCCGTTGCGCTACGCGCGGCCAGCAACTCCGACGGATTCAACGGCTGGTCGTACAGCGGCAAGGACAGCGGCTTGCCATCCAACGTCAAGCCGTTACGCAAGTTGTACAGACGCGTCGTCAATTTTTCCCAAAGCTGCTGAGATAGATGGCTGCGCGGAATGTAAAACAGTTGCCACGGCTGGTCGGCAGTGCCTCGCCCGTACCTTTTACTTGCCTCGTCCAGCGTGCAGGGCTGCCACATCCGTGCGTCGCTCACCAGTTGAGGTTCGCCCATCAGGCTCATCGCCAGCAGGTAGCATTGCCTGGCTTCGTTCACACCATCTCGCGTGAGCTCCCTGAAATAGCTGTCGCCCTTGTCGATCAGGTTTTTCACATAGGCAAAGAACAATGCTTTGCGGTAATACACCGGTTGATAGCTAGCGACCGCATCGGGGTCCACCGGACCGGATGTCTCGGCAAGCGGTACGAAACGGAATTGCGCCGTTAGCAGCCGGCAACGCCAATAATCGGTTGGCTTCGTGACACCGCGGCTCACCGGGAAAGGCTCGAACAACCGCCGCAGCCAGTTCTGCGCTTCTTCATAACGCCCTTCCAGATTCAGGCGATAGGCGATCAGGAAGGGGGCATGGAAAAACAGCTCCCAAAAGTACAACAGGTTTGCGCTGTCCTTTTCAAGCAGCTCAGGCTCGCCGTTGCTTTCGAGTGGCGCTTGACGGTGTTCCTGCGTGGCCGATTCAAACACCGCTTCGCCATCGCGTTGCGCGATGCGCGCCAAGTCCTTCCCAAACTGGGTGTTGAGCCGAATCAGAGTGTCCAATGGCCGGCGGGCAGGCTTGCCGTCCCCCATCGGAATCGGCCGCGGCAGCGGCAGCGGATCCGAAAACGCGTTGCCTAGTTCGTTGTGCGAGAAACGTAGATCGCTAAACGGCAGTCTCGCGCTGTCGAAGGATAGCAGGGGCGCCGAATATCGGGTCGCCGGCGCCAGGCTCAGCCAGTGATAACTCGCTACGTCGCTTGTCAGACCAGGCGCTGGAGGTTTTACCGACACCGCCGCCCAGCAATCCCCCTCTGCCACAACGTCGAACGGCAGCTCCACCGTCCCATTGAGGCCGCCAGCTTGCACCAAGGTAAAGATGATGCATTGCTGCCCGACGTCGTTCACATAGAAACCCTTGCTTGCCATTGTTCCAAACGGCGGGTACCCCTTGACGGACGGATATCTTGCTTTGATCGCGTCGAATGCGCTTTGCGTCAAAGTCGGCAAAGTGGTAGTGATTGGCTTTGGGGTTGTCATTATCTTCAGCGTCGGCGACACGCTAATTGTCATCACCAACCCTGCCAGCGGAACAAGGGTAAGGTCCACGCTTTGTCCCACCTGTTTTCGCAGATCCTCCTCGCTCATACGGACGTCGATCCGGTAACGGTACGTTGAACCGACTGAGAGCTGTCTTCCGTCAAGCGGGGTGCCATCGGCGTTTTGTACAACGATGCTCGTTTCTACAATGGGCTGAACCTCGAGAATGCTGTCCAGCTTGACGATAACGGGCGCAGACTCGCCACTGAACGTTACGGAAAACTGAGTTCTGTTATCCTTGTTTTTCCGTTGAACACTGGCACTGGCCTCGAGCGGCTGAGCCAGCAGTGGCACCTGCAAGGTGTAGAGTTGGGACGCCAGCAAATTGATTCCACTCAAATCAAAGGTCAGAAATTGGTATTTCTCCAACTGACCGCTTAAGGCAGTGGTGTTCCCATTTGGATCAATCAATGTGGCTGATTGAAATATGGACTGGCAGCTCTTGGGAAATTCGAATGTGACTTCTTTGATCTTCGTGTCGGCATCACCCACCAGAATCCTTAAGTCATCAGTAAAAGCTTGGCCTAACGGTACGTTTTTCAGGTCTGGCAGATTGCAAACAGCGCTCAAATTAGCCTTGAGGCCAACCTTGGGTTGTTTAAAAAACGCGCTCTCCAGTGTCGTCGGACTGCTATCCGACGAACTCACCCATGCCTCAACGGCATTCCAGAATAACGGTTTTTTGTTGTCAATTGCGGCTTTGGCGTCGGGCGTCAACGTCAATGGCACCAGGATCGTCTGAAAAGACTCCGTCAGCATCAGGTCTTTGACTACGACTAGCTTACCGTCATTCAACTTGTCCCAATCATTCGTCAACTTGACGATATCCGGAAACTTTGACTTAACCTCGCCCCACTGCGTCGTATTGGCCAGCAACCCGTCTGGTAAAACCAGGGTCAAGGTGATTTTGTTCCCTCGCTGGTACGCCGAGCTGCCCAGACATACATTGAATGCAGCCAACAGGAACGTCGACTGCAAATCGTTAGTGCTAATGGCTTGCTGGAAATCGACGTTGGTGAGGTGATCCAAGCTCGCCCCGAAGCGCCACTGCCATTCCATACCTTGCGCAGGCAATACCTGGGGCGTGTCAATGGTCATGCGCTGCGCCGATTGACGATCTTCTACCGTCACAGTGGCCAGCAGGGCTGCGCTCCTAGGTGGCACACTGCGCACCTGAACCGGAATGTTGAAATCCAGCACCCGGGCCTTATCGCGCAAATGGCTCAGTGTAACGTTACCGCCGATGGCACCCGCCGCCGGCAGTACGGTTCCGGCCGGCACCACCGCCGGCGATCCAACCTGAAATGCATTCCCCAATGCGATAGTCAAATGCGCCGCGTCACTCAGCTCAGGCTCGGCGCTCAGATCCACAGTAACCTTCAACCGAGCGCTTTCTCCCACCCGAACGACGGCCGGCGAACATGAGGAAGTCACGACACTACGGGCCAGCGGCGCGACGTTACAACTGATCTTGCCAACCACCACCTTGGTATATACGTTGGCCAGAGTGAACAACAGGCCAGTATCCGCGGCAGTCTTGAAATCATTGGCAATCCACGGCAGCACGATGAAAAAGTGAGAATATTCCTTCAGGAATTTATCCAATGCCTGATCATCTGGCGCATCCAGATAAATACGGTTATTTTCCCAATGAAACCCGGCCGTTGACAAAGACGATCCGTCTGAGCCTGATGTCAGCGAAAACTTCTCCGCCGCCCCCCCAGACTTCAAACCCAGTACATAGCCATCGCCGGGTGACAACATCGACAACACCGACACACTGCAACCCACCCATCGTTTGGTATTGCTGTCGAGTGCACCCTTGATCTTCGCTTGATCGATCTTGACAGCAAAGTACATTTCGTCGGCGGAGGCCAGATTGAAACTACGATTCAGCAATGCCGGAGTCACATCCTGACTGAACTCCGCCGGCAGCCAGCCCCAATCCTCCTTCACGAAAGGGGTCTGCGCTTTCAAATTCGCCAGATACCGGCTCAGCATCGATTTTGACAAGATAGCGAGCCCGACCCCAGGCACGGTAAATGGTTGGCCGCTTTCGCCTTCCGACAACGCATGGAACTCGAAGCGCATCGGCGACAAGGTCCCGCCCGTTCCCGTCGGCTGCGGGATACTCTTGTATTCAGGCTCCGAAGACGCCCGCGTCAAGTTGCTCAGATCAACGGCTTGAACCAAGTAGACGGTGTCAGCGTCGCCTGAAATTTCTTTTACGTTATGGACTTGGGTAGTAGCATCGCTCGCATATAAAGTTTGCCCCGCGCCCAATTTCAACTCCGCGATCTCTTTCTTCGTGCACTTGGTCGCAAGGTGTACGCCCGCCTTGATTGCTTTTGGCGTGAGGTTATAGGCCCACGGTGAAAACCGCTGGCCGTCTATGCCGTCACAGTACGTGGCCGCCATCCAGTCTTTTTCTTCCTGCAGAGCCGGACCGAAATTCGCATCCGACACATTTGTCAGGAGCTTGAACTTGCCCCCCGTGAGCAACCGAGTTTCCACGCCCTGCGGCGCGACATTGATCCCAATCACGGACGCCGGGGTATCGGACTCCAACGGCTCTACGTGCTGGGCACCGGGTTTTCGGGTCAGTAGAAATTGCACGCCCAACCGGTTTTCGCGAATATCGGCCGTCATTGTCTGGAGTTCGCCACGCGCGACCGTCAACACACCGGTTTCGATCAATGCATCGTCCACGCCATCTGTGAGCACCACGTTGCTAGCCGCCTTAGCAACCAGCACCAAACCATGCTTGATACTCGAGACGCAAGGCGACAGGCCGTTGTCGAAGGCCAGGAACATGGACAGGCGATCGTCGCCGGAACTCACTGCCGCATAGCGGCTATTGCCATTGATTTCCAGAAAATGAACCAGCTTCCGGTCCGATGGGACCTTGGCCAACATTGTTGCCGATACTGCCACCTTCGAAATCACTTCATAGGAACCCCGGCCGGTTTGGCCCGCACCGTCAACGTCTAGCGTTACCGTCATCTCTGGACCGAATACCAACGATCCAAGGTTTTGCATGTAACGCCGCTCCAGCAGCCACGATTTGGGCACGCAGGGCGTCGCCACCCCGGTCGAATAGAAGTATTCATCGGGATTCGCCGGATCCTCTGTTTTGCCTCGCACAATCCAGCGATATGAATTGAGGATCAACCCCTGGATCGTGCGCCCGAGAACGTGATCGCCCCCCCATTTCGCCACCCCTGGTCGGTTCGCGGAGTCCGCCTCGCCCCACAGCGTATTCCGGGTCACCTCACTCAGGAAGGAATCCAGCAACAAGTAGGTCGCACCACTAACTTTCTCGGCGACCGGCTCCGGGACACTCGCCGGCTTGCCTGCTGGAAAGCTGATGTTATATCCGGCCTCCTGCCACGCCACTACCTGCGGATCTGGTTTAGAATCTTCCGTGCGCGGCAACGAAAATGGTTCGCCGAGCAACCCGATGAACAGCAGGTCCCCCGTCGGTGCTGGGTGGTTCAATACTTCTTCCGGAAACACCGCCGCATTTTCGAGAATAGAAAACGCCGCCAGATGAGGGGGAGAGGCATCCGGTTTCAAGGTCGGAATGCTTTTATATACTTCGACCGGTGCACTCCAGCCCCCTCCCAGGCGCCGATACATCACGCTCACCACATACTGATACGCCTTGACCGAAGTCGTCGCCTTCATATTCTCCGACATACTGGTCTGCGAATGGCCATTCACCTCTCTCGACTCGATCCAAACGAAATACAGGCGACCGCTCGTAACCACCAGCCGCGCTTGCACGGGTAACCACAGCTTCCCGTCACCGACAGCTTGCCATGCGGGCAGATCGCCAAACCGCTTCGTCCAGGCTGCCTCCGCCCCCCCGGCCCCGCTGTCGGCATCAGGAGTAGCATTGGTCAGACTGGGCAAATCGATTCGGCTCCACTCGCTCCAGACGCGCATGCCCGCCCCGTCGATTCCCCAACTTCGACTGTAATACTCATAAGGTGCGTTTTTGCTGCGTCCCAGGAAATACATCGTGCTGCTGGCTTGATCCAGGCCATCCTGGTAACCGCCGATCACATCCAAATTGACGATCTTTTCGAAGCCATTCAGATATTCTCTCAGCGCCCCCTCAACCGCGTCCCGGTCCAAATGCGATTGCGCGAGACGTGTCTCGAACTGCCGGAACAAGTCCGTTTTGTTCATCCGCGCGGCGGGATTCACATACTGCTCCGGGTGCCAGCGCAACTGGACATTGGCCGCCCAGATCGCATAACGGCTATCGTTGGTCTGCCAGCGCTCAAGCTCCGCAGGCGTCAATGCCAATCCCGTTTCGGCACCCTCTGCAATCCGCTGGATGAACGTCTGAAAACTTGCGATCGCTTCCGCCACTCTCGTGGTCGGCACTTTCGCCGTCATCTCCGGATCGATCAACAGGGTACTGGCCACATCGACCGTTTCCGGCTGTTTTTCCCGATAGGCCAGGCTCCACCCCAGTTGCCGGTACTGGATCGTGAAGCGGCGACAAATCGCCTTGTAAAACGCCAGCAACGCAGCGGCCCTGATTTCGCTGAAGCGGGCATCCAGCTCCGCCGCCGCCGGCCCGGACTGCGGGCCGCAATTCAGACTCAATTGCCACCGCCGGTCCCATTGCAACGCTTGTCCCGACAGCCACGCATTCAGATCAGCCACCGACCAGCCGGTCCACTCGCTCACACCCAACATACGTTGCACGCGGGCAACCTTGGTAATGACCGATTCCGACCCGCTCACAATCAGTGCCCGGGCCAGGGAAGTATCGCCAATCACCGCACCGACCCGCTCGCACACATCAGCGGTGACATACTTCCCAGAGGTCCACAAGGCTAGCGGCGAAAGCCTTGGATCCGCCTGCGCGAGTTGTGCGTAATCGCACAACACAAGTAACCGCTGCCAGTCCGCCAGGGCATGGCCCGCCTCGAAACCCAGTCCCTCAACCCCGACAGTCAGCGGCAGCAACTGCATCTCATCCAGAGTATTGCGACCAACGACAGCTGCACTGATAAACAACGGGGTCAACGATATTGTGTCGTCCTTCAGCGCCTGGTCCAGCAAATCGGCGTGATGACTGGTCAGGATTGCGGCCGCTCCCTGCGACAATCCAGTCTGGCTCGCCACCGCCGAAGCGGCCGCCTGGAAGCGGACTTGAAGATGCGAAGCCACCGCAGGATTCAAATCCAAAAATTCCGATATCTTGTTATCCGCGCGGGGACTGGCATGCTTTGCCGGAACCAATGACTCCAGCTTAAACGTCGTAATAATCCCATCGAGAAGCTGGTCATTATTCCTGTCCGATTCGCCGAGATTATTGCCACTCCCGTCACCCTCCTGACCTGCCCGCAATAGCACCTGTTTGATGTCATATGGCTCCACTGCCCCCTTCAACGCCTCACGCAACTTCTTATCGCGGTCAACACCCTGATCGGCCGGACGGGCCACCGCCACCCACTCGCTCAACGCACAGTGGCTCTGTTGGCACCACTGCACACATTGATCCAGGGTTAGCAGCAGATCCAGGGTATCGTAGTGTTCCTTCTGAATACTTGGCGTAAACAGCAGCGCCAACAGAGTATGACTGGTCGATGTCACTGCCTCCCCGCCGAGCAGTTGCAACAACGCCAGCAAATCGTCCACCGTGATCCCTAGTAATTGCGCGACAAGGACCGGCCGATAGAGCGCGGACAACATGGACAGCGAGCGGATCACCTCTGCCCCATTTTTTGCGGCCTTCAGCAGCTTGACCAGGTCCTCAAGCTTATTGCCCGGTATCCGGAATGCGCGGGCCAGCATCGCCTTGTCACCATCGCTCAACACCTTGTCGTTTAACTCCCAGGCCTCGTCCTCCCGTAACAGCCTGTCGAGCAATGACGCCTGCCCGACACGCGCATAAGGAGAAATTTCAAATAGCAGCGCGGCGCCACCCTCGGCGTCCAGGCCATAGGCGTCTCGCCAGCGCAAGAACATGCCCAACGCACGCAACGTGCTTGAACTCAGTGACCACACCGGCAACGTTCCGACATCCTTGACATGTTCGGCATGCAACGCCGCGTTCAGCAGCATATCCAGTTGTCCCGCCGGCAGGTTCAGGTGATTCTTAAGCCTGATCAGACGTTGCAGGTTATCCAGTTGAAATGGAGTACAAATTAATTGATCGGCATCGATAGTGCCGGGACGGTATGCACGGTCATAAATTGCCTGGCCGCCCCACAAAAAGCTGGCGCCGTAGAGTCCTGGCAGGGCCTCTCGATCAGGGAGTTTCCAAGGAACGTGGACGGATACCGATGGCCTGTCGTTACCGATGGCGTAAAACGCCTCCAGCTCCTCCCGCGATATTTGCGCTGCCTGGCATAGCATCGGCACCGGCACGCGCATCGGCACCGCCGTGGCTTGACTCACATCGACGCCAAAATCGGCCTCCAGTGCCATTCGACTGGATGAGAGTGCACCGTTGCGAACGCTCGCTTCAGCCTGACTGCCTATCACCAGTACGCCAATCGTAATAGCGACCTGGTCAGCTGTGAGTCCATCGTGCCGTGCATACCACGTGCTGGTTCCCCAATACACTTTGCGGTTATCGACCGTCTGAGCAAATTCAGGCTTGTCAAGGCGAACACCGTCCGCCTGATTGCTCGACCATCTAAGTGTCACCGTCGTTGTAGAGCCGTCTTTCGATGCACATACAAATGGTTGGCTTACCTGAGCCTCGAGACTCACGCTATTAACGCGTAAGGTTGGCCACAGCCCGTCTAGAATCAACGACGGCGTAATGCTTTCCTCGAACCGGCCGTTTTCATCGATCACCACGTTAAAGGGCACAGCACTATCTGGCGCTGGCCCCGTAATAATGGAAATCTGCTCGGGACTCAGCCCACTGTAAACCTCCTCGGCCCTGCGCCGGGCGTCCAGCGAAAGCTCGACTGGGTTTGCTTGCCGATAACCCACCCCCAGTTGACTGATCACATCGCCCAGTACATGCCCGGAGGGCGCAAGCACCAGCTCGATACGGCGCATCGCCTCGTCAAATGGCATCGTCAGCGGATAACGTGCCTGCGTTGCCAGATAGCGGTATACCGCTTCGCCAGCCCCTACGTGCCCTCCCGCCCTGTGATATCGAGATTGAGGCAATGCCGCGAGAATAGCGTCCAGGGTATCAATCAGAATTTCGCCCGTCAGTTCGCTACTGGCCAGCGTGCTTTTGAACGCACTCTCGTCCAACAACAATTGCGTCAGATCGGGCCGTTGCGCTACCAACCGCCGTAATGCTTCCCCGCCGCTTACCCCCCGCAATAATGTCACCAGATACACGAGGTAGCACACCGGCGAATCGAGCGACTGCAACGCTCCAGGTTCCACGCAGCGTTCTTCCTTGTCATCAAACAATTGCTGGTAGAGCGGTTCGTGATAACGCGCCACTCGCGGTACCGCATTCTGCTGCAGTTGCTCGACCTGCCCGGAGGAATAAGAAAGCACATCGTTAGCGCTCGAACCCATCAACGGAATCAGATTCTGGCGGAACTGGTTGTCCAACAATGCAACCTGTCTTTGGGCATAAGTATAAATAGCCGCCGCGCAGCCATTCAGGCGCACATCAAAATCCAGCCGGAAGCGGTCGGCTTCCATCATATTGATGTCATATACCGACTCGAAACCCAGGCTCCGCAATACTGCAGCAACATCGGCAGGAAAGGGGAGTAATGTATCCATATCGAAAGCGGCGCCCATCGTCAGTCTCCTAACTCAATACCCAATCGAAATCCGGGGGAGAGAGATCCTCACCTCGGCCCTCTTCAAATACTGTCTCTAGACAATCACGCCGAGAAGTCGCCGCGGCAACTACTCACCAAATTGTCCATACCAATCTTTCCTTGCAACAGATTCCGACACGTCCTAACTCACATTATTCATGCACATAATCAAAGTGGAAATCACCTTCCTGTGGAAGCGTCCCATCCAACATAAAACTCTGCGTTTTTTTCCCAGAATCCTCATCCAGCAACGGTAGCGTATATTTTTTGGGTAAGAACAAAGACACGGGAGCCCATGGATCAGCCCTTACAGAGAGCTGATACAGTTTGTCAAACCATGTTTCTTTTCCTAGGTTGGATAGATTAAATTCCAGCGCATTATCTTTAGCCGAGTGAAAATAAGGCACCCTTGCACCTCGCCATATCAACGTACAATCACTCTCCGCAGTCCTGCACGTTAACGCACGATTCACATCCGCTTCCGTAACCACCCGCTTTAACACTGGATCGCCGTTGCCCGGCTTCACGACGACCGTCAGCGTATCCGAAAGTTTCTTCAACATCGGTACATCTGTTGCTTCATAGCGCTTCTGATTAGAAGAAGCATGATCGACAGCTACCGCGTTCATCTCCCACTCCCGGTTTCCACCTTTCAGTATTACCTTGTCCGTCGCATCCGCGTTCATCACGTCCACCACGGCTCTAAAGGTTTTCCCATTCTCATCGGCGACTTGTAATGCAGGATCCATCTCATGCACATCAACCTGCTCCCGCGACTTCACGATCACTGGCTTGCGCATCTCAAGCATCGAGTTAGCCGTTTTCCACTCCACCACACGCTCTTTCGTATCCTGATCCACTCTCTCGTCATTCTGCTCAATTGTGATGGCTATCGGATGCAGCGTATCAGGCGCACTGGCCGCTAACTCAACTGGGATTTTCAGGTTAAATGCGTCATCCTTGCTCATGGACAAACTACCGACCACCGCCCCCGATTTTCTCCACTCATTGACCAAGCAAGAATTAGGACAATTCTCGCTCTTAAAGATCACATTGTTTTTCAGAAGCTGCAACTCGCCGTGGACACCGCGCTGGAGTCCCTCTGGCAAATCCACCCGTAAATCGACGCCAGAAACATCTTTCGCCGCCTTGAAGTGAACTTCGACATAGTTAAGATTATTTGGCGGGTTATGACTAAGCTGTAACGCCTCCGTTTGGTTGACGTTCATCGAAAATACCTTATCTGCCGGCAGTAACTTATCGCCAATATCAATCGTCACCATCGTTTCATTGGAGCCTAGCGGGTTCAGTACCTCCGCCTGGGGCGTGCCATATTGGCCCGAAATTTTCAATTTCACCTTTTTCGCAGCATCTCCAATCACCTTGATAGGAACGGTCACCTTGAGGGGCTGATCCTCACTATACTTCGCTGCCTGCGAATTCAGCTTCGTTGCCGTATCGTGCCCTGTCCACGCGGCATCAGCGTCAGTTAATGCCGTGGCTGCAATCGCCCATTTTGGTCTGGCGGTTTTATCCAGTTCTGGGGGCAAAGCCAGCGTCAACGCCTTCAGTTCACCGCTCGTCTGCCCGTTTTCTCCCCCCCCCGGCATGTCGCCAATCAATCGGTAATTCGACAGCGTAACCTCCAACTCACGCCCCTGGTGCAACACAATATTTTGGGCATTTACCGAATGATCTCCCATCTTGACATCAAGGACAGTGGAGCGACCTCGAACGGTGATTTGCGGCACGATTTCGATTTGCGTCGAAGCAAACGTGAAGACATCGCTGACATCGTTAAGATCCTGGCTTTCCACGTTCATCTTAACCGTCAGTTGTTTTTTTACTTTGATCTTGTCTTTCGAGGCGGCCTGTACGGTAACCTTATCTTCAGGCATTCCCAGAAGGCAAATATTATTACTTTTCATGCTAATTTTTCCGCAGTCTGTAATCGCAGCTAGGGAATTGTCTGACAAAGCCACTACAAATTTGATACCAGGATAAAAATTGGTAAGCGAGGCCCTTGCGTCGACAGAGAAGACCCCGTCTGGATGAACTTCACGAGGGCTGTTTGCGAGTGCGCCATTCACGTCCCCTTGATTGACCGAATTTTGTGTGATGATTCGAGGCGCCAGCCGCTGCAGCGTAATCGAATTAAGAGGCTGGGAATAATAATCCCAATGCGCCTCATCCTCGTAGCAAGTTCCCGAAAACGTGGCATTTCCCTCCTTGCCAGCTCCACCCGGAGCTGTTTGCCCTTTTCCTAATCTCTCCACGCCAAGAGAATTTTTAGTCTCGGTGGTAATCCTTTCTGAAAAGGAGTACGACTGGCTTCCTGTCCCAGTAATCTGGCAATAGTCCCAGCTTAAATTTTTTTGATTGGGTTGTGTTGACACCACCTTTATTCTGAGGCTCTTTGCCGCGCCGCCAGCCCCACCGGCCCAATCAAATTGCTTCGATGCATTACTGTCATCGCCCCATTGCATGCGTGGCGAGCCGTAATCCGGCTGCTTTCTTTCCAAAGTACGACTTTCAATAGGGACCGTTTCACGATACCCATTTGAAGCCTGGTATGTGCATGTGCCACTCAAGGTGACAGACCTCCCCCTCTCGAGGAATTCTGGATGAATGGTTGCCGTCTTGCTGCCAGACAAGTGCACAAAATACTCACCCTTCTTTTCTTTATTAGTTTTTTCAGAGTTGGTCTTTGCATCTATTTCGCAACTATCAATATTTCTCGCATTTAATTCCTTATCATTTTCATACGCATCAACAGTAATCGTGACCCATTCTCTGTTGCCATAATCCACCTTTACTTTCTCACTAGTCAGTGGAAATACTGCATTAGGTTGCGCGACAATCAATCTAAGAGCCGAATGAGATGGTTTTTTAATCTCGAAATAGTACTTATTCACAAAAGACGGACACGTCCAACCTGGAAAGCCTTCTTCTCGATTTGTTATAAGCTCTACCATATACTTCCCTGGCTCGATAAATTTAATTCTGACAGAATCATCACCCTCTTTTGAGATAGAGAATGGGTGCAATGTTTTAAAATAATCAATTGCTTCAGGCTTTACTGCAGCTTTAAGCAAAGTAGTCACATACCCTGCAAGAAAACCAAAATTACTAGGCACCAAACCACCCCAAAGCCGAGACACCTCCTCATACCCACTTCCACGATCCAAGTATAAATTCATGCTTCCAGGTTGGCTCCCTTGGCAATCCGGGCGATATTCGAGCTCTAACCGTATTTTCTGCCCAGCTTCGAACTGGCATAAAGATTGAGCGGTCCGACAATTATTAAAAGCCAATTCAGAGCGAGAGCTAAGGTAAAGCTCCGAACCATCATTGAAAGCAAATGAATAACTTGGAATGGAAAAAGCAATTGCGATCAATAACCAAAAAATCCATCGAAGCATTTGCATATTCATACATCTCTCCATAGCAAAATATACTTCAGAGATGCCATCAACTCGGCAAAAATTGATTCGGTTTGTCAATCATTTCGTCTCCTACGGCAAAAAGCACTCTAAGTATTTTAGGCAGACTCACCTCAGTCTGCTTCACTCTCAAAACAACACAAGCTTTGTAAAACGGAGCATTAGCTGCGCATAACCAATATCGTTCGCTTAGAATTCCTCAGCCCTCGGCGTAGTCAACAGGCGGTTTGTCATATTCCGCTCCGACGACGCTCGAAAACAAGCATGATGTGGGCGCACCGGCAGCAACCCAGTGTGCCCGCATCGTGTCGAGGAGAAAAATTTACTACCAATCAATTCAAACCGTTGCCACTACATCAACTGGCGATTTACTCCCTTTTCGTACTCAGCGGCTAAGTTCAGCTTCATATTGTTACCACTTTTCTAATAATCGTAAAACCACACTGTTAGCTTGTTACTGAAGAAAGCTTAAGAATTTCGTTATGCTCGCTTCTCAGGTTCGAACATCACCGGCTTATCGCGATAGTCATGGAGACGTTTGCGCATCCAATCGCTAGGATCACCAATAGTGCTAACGACTCCAGTGGTCATCCCCCCCCCTAATTGCACGTGGAAAATACCGTATGTGGGAAAATCCAAATATTTTGGCTTAGACAGATCCCACTTATGACGTGAGAACAAGGCCTTCGCATCTTCTCCCATTTCGGGGTGCGCAGTGAATTTCACAGCAAGCAGCGTATCATGTATCTTATTGGCATCTGCACCGATCTCCGGATGCCCCATCAGATAACTACCCCCACTTCCCCAATGTTGTTTTTCAAATGGTTCACTAGGCACATTGCTGAAACGGGCAACGTTATCCAGCTTCGTTGCGAGGTGGCTTGCTGGAATCTGCCAGGGCATGACTGGTTTACGCAAGTGGCGGCTTAGGCTGGCACAAAACTCGAACAGTCGACCCCACTCGTAAGGTGAATAGCAGTAACCATTGCCATAGCCTCGATCTGTGAAATCGTCTGCTTCGTAGCGATCTACGGCCATAAAGTCCGCGCCTTTGACTACTTCATGTAAACCGTTTTTGCGTGTGAATTTGATATCCTCAAAAACACCTAGGTACAGCGCATATTTAGCGATCAACTCACCCGCCAACTGAGGGTTAATGGTCATCTTGTGCTTTTTAAGTCCACCATCCCGTGGATCATAGACTTCTGCGTACTCAGCATCTCCGTAAATCCAGCTTGAGCTTGCCACCCCCCATAAATTGACTTGCCAACCGATGACTACATGGGGAGCGATAATACGTACCAACCAGTTTACAGCCTTGATATAGCCTTTGAGAGTATCGGTAATGTCATCAGGCACCTCTATGTCTGCATTACTGACCTTGTGCGTTGAATGGCTCTTGTGATAGGCAAGTGCTTCTTCGAGTGGTTTTCTTACCTTCACCTCTTGCTCTGGTAAAAAGCCATGTTTCTGACACTCACCAAGAAAGTCAGGATTAACAATAAATCCGGCAGGAACGGGATGGTCTTTTTCGTGATACGCGTCTTCCGCCATACTCAATGCCTGAATAAAGTTTGCAAAACTGAATTTATGTGCACTCTCGTTTCCTAGCTTACCTACGGCATCACCTCCAGAAAAGTTGCACGTATACGACACCATGACGGGAAGAACAGGTGTTGAATCCTTCAGTTTCGCAGATACCTCACGCGCCAACTTGATAGCTTTGGATGTTGGTTCTTTTTCTGGCTCCAAGAAAACATTCTCATCTCCTGCGCCATCATTACCGGCATACTTGAACAGTGAAGAAACACGAGCTTCGACGAAATCGTCCAGGTCGCTTGGCACCATATCGGCGCAACCACCAAAGCTGAGAAACTTGGGGAAACCTTTCACGTATAGATTGGCTCCTTCGACAAGAGCGATGTCCAGCGTTACCGACTCACTGCTCCCCACTCGCAAGGGATTAGGGTTGACATCAAGGTGATAAACAATACCCTCATGGACAAATGCGCCAAATTCCACCTGATAACTACCAGCAGCGAGATGAACAGACTGCTCATAGCTGCCGCTTTTCGCAAGTATGTCGCCAAATCGATATTGTCGCGGCGCTTCTACATTATGATTATCAACAAGGAGTAAGGAAAAAGTTTTGCTAACCGATTTCTCGGCCCGAACATTGATGTGGAGCAAGGCGTCTGCCTTCGAATCATCCTCCACCTGAATGAAATCCTTGTTGAACGTAACTTGGTGATAGCGACCATCTAGCCTTACCGCTTCATCCTTGAACTTGTAGTATTTATTATTCAGCCGAATATCAACCGCATGAATAATAAATTCGCCTTCAACTGGAAGTTTTTCGAAATGCAACTTCTTCCCAGAAAGTAAGGTGAAATATTTTTGACTCCCCGCATCGCCCTTGAGCTTGAAGGAAATCATGACTTCTTCGCCATGCAATTCAGGATAATCGCTAAGATCCAAGAGGACGTCGATCGTAGAGCTGTGCTCGAGCGAGCCAAATTTAATATGAAACTCAGTGGACTGCCCTTTCGTTATAATTATTTCCTTCGAGCTTAATATTGCTGGAGCGCGTAGCGTACCATCTTTTGTTTTCAGTTCACTTGCAGCATATATTTGATAGGTCCCAGCTGGGAGAGAAAATGACTTCGACTTGCCAAACTCCAGCGACAGAGGCTCAGATTTGCTGCCGCGAACCCAACGCAATTCTAGTTCGGCTGTTTCTAGTCCCGCAGGGGCGTCATCACACTTGACATCTAGCAGCCCCTCGACTGAAGGTTCTGAATCCGCAGCGGCCACGAATGATTCGCGGAACGCAGACCATACAGGTGCTTTCTCGGAGGATTTATTCACACCGATATGGACTTTGCTAAGGGAGTGTTCGAATGAATCGCCAGCACTCTTCGGTGTCACCGTAATTTTGTAATCAAAAACACCATCACCAATATCATCCGAATGGATATTTACCAAATAATCATGCCAAGTGGGAGTGAATGAAACAGTAACATCTCCAATCTCAATTTTTCCAGGCGCTAAAAATCTCACCACTAGCTTTTTCGTAATATCAGCGCCATCGCCAGACTCGGTTTTAAATTCGGTGAGTTCGGCCTTATGGTACCAATCTGCAACCTTATCATCATAAAATTCAAGTTTAAATTTTAGTTCCACAACAACTCTCCTTCGCGCCAATGACCAACCAAGGCACGTCAATTTTAAAAACACTCAGGGGGAGGCATGCGGGTATTGTTGGTAGTGGACTGTATGGACCCCGCAAACAAACACTCCTGTCCCAGCATGCATCTCCTTAGAGCCGCTAACAAAACCCCTGATCTTGCGTTGCGCCTCCTTGTCGTACGACTTGTACTGCCTGCGTTGGCGCACCTTGGCTCAGGTACGCTGCGCGGGTTTTTTTAGCGGCTCTTAATGTACAGTTTGCATTGCCTGCAGCAACGCACTTTGGCACAGATTTTCTGAGTGATCTTTTTAACCCTACTTAGAGTAGCGCTAATGAATTAACAAAAACGGATGCAACACAACCATCAATGACAAAGTTGGCGCGTATTTATTGTTAGATTATGTTCGATGCGGTTGCAAGATGATTATTGTCTATCAATACAATAATTGTTTGTTTGCACTTTCTAAACAATTGTAAATATACTTAATCACGCAATACTCTACGGGGTAAAATATCAGCATTGAAATAAAATAACTTCAGTAGTAGTATTCTGTATTAATAATTGGCGAATATTACTTATCTACCCCCTTAGCACATGCCAATCAACATTTGAGAAAAGTCCATCACTGAAGAAGAGTGATGAATATGAAGCAGCGCAGACTCACCGAAAAACAGATCATCGACGCCCTCAAGTAAGTCGAACTTGACATAGCCATCAAGGAGGTCTGCCGCCAAGGCGGCTTCTCCGAGGCCACCTTCTACAAATGGCGCGACAAATAGGTGTGACCTGCTCCCCCTAAACAGGGCCACCCGAAACTTAGTAAAGTTCGCTTTACACAGGGAGAACGAACTTGAAGAAGCATTTCACGGAAGAGCAAATCATTGGATTTTTGAAGCAAGCCGAGGCAGGCGGTCCGGTGAAGGAATTGTGCCGCCAGCATGGCTTTAGTGATGCTTCGTTCTACAACTGGCGAGCCAAGTTCGGTGGCATGGATGTCTCTGACGCCAAGCGGTTGAAGGAGCTCGAGACTGAGAACGCCAGACTGAAGCGCTTACTGGCCGAGGCGATTCTTGATGCCGAAGCACTCAAAGTGGGCCTCGGCGTAAAGCGTTAACCCCGCAACAGAAGCGTGAGGCGGTGCAGCGAATGCGCGAGATGACCTCTATCTCGGAGCGACGGGCCTGCCGGCTGGTGGGGGTGTCACGCAGCGTCCATGCCTATCAGGCAAAGACGTCGGACCACATTACGCTCTTGAAGGACCGGCTGATTGAGTTGGCCCACGAGAGACGCCGCTTTGGGTATCGCCGCCTGCACATTCTCCTGCGCCGAGATGGTGTCAGAGTTAACCACAAGCGGGTCTACAGGCTATATCGTGAAGCCGGTTTGATGGTGAAACACAGGAGGCGGCGCCATGGTGTAGCCGTTGAGCGAGAGCCGCTGGAGCGCCCTGGGAAACCGAATGCGGTATGGTCGATGGACTTTGTCTCCGATGCGCTAGCCAACGGGCGTCGCATCAAAGTGCTCACCATCGCGGATGATTTCAGCAAGGAATGTATCGACCTGGTTGCTGATTACGGAATCTCCGGACATTACGTCGTGCGGGTATTGGAACAGGCCGCTCGATTTCGGGGCTATCCAGCGGCAATCCGTACCGACCAGGGACCGGAATTCACCGGCAACGCGCTGGATCAATGGGCCAGTGTCAGAGGAATCACGCTGAAGCTGACCCCGCCGGGCAAACCCACACAGAATGCGTATATCGAAAGTTTCAACGGGCGCTTACGCGATGAATGCCTGAATGAGCACTGGTTCATGAGTCTCTCGCATGTTCGGGCCGAGCTTGCCGTGTGGCGGAAGGATTACAACGAAGCACGACCACACAGCTCGCTGAACTATCAAACGCCAGCCGCATTTACGGCGGGCTTCCGCACGGGGGAGCAAGCGGAGCTGGAGCAAAAGCAGGAATTTTTAACCGACTTTACTAAGTAGGCCTTGGCCCTAATCCGGGGGGGCAGGTCATTACGGCAATGTGAGTCCAGATTGATTGGGGTTCAGAGCCTGCTGGCGGATAGTGGCTATGTTGGCAAACCGTTTGCTCAAGGCGTGAGCGAGATTTTAGGTGCGGACGTGACGGTGCAGATTGCCAAACGGAGCGAACTGCATACCTTCAAGGTGATGCCCAAACGCTGGGTTGATGAGCGCAGCTTCGCTTGGTTGGAAAAGAGCAGAAGGCTGTGGAAGAACTGCGAGCGGAAACTCAATACCAGCTTACAGTTTATCCATCTGGCCTTCTTGGGGCTCTTACTCAAAAGACTTTGAACAGGTTCTAACGGTAGCGGATGGTTTTAGCCACGAAGCAGTGCAGAAGCGGTAGATTTCGAATACGTTGCAGGGATGCTAGACCAGGCAGCACAACTTCGCGACTATCCTGCAGCAATCAGAACTGACTATGGGCCAGAGTTCACCAGCCGGGTGAGCGCAAGCCCTTGGTATCTGTTACATTTTGATTCAAACGGGCCGGCCGATGCAGAATGGCTACGTCGAAAGCTTCAATGCCAGGTTCCATGATGAATGGGCTACTGCTTGTTTCTATCGATAGCGCGCAGCAAACTCCGCTGGAGGTATTCGGCCTAGGGGTGGACCAGATTGCAATCGTATCCCTGTGCCGCGATGATCTGCTTGGCCTCCACCACAGAGTCTAAAGACATGCTCGTTCAGGTATTTTCCACCACCATGCAAACTTAGGACCTCTCTCCTCATTGCTTGTATCGCTGATGGGGGAAGACCTCATTGTTGACAAAATCAAACCCATGTCTGAATATACAGACAACAGACTGTTGTCATATTGCATTCGACAGTTCTTTCTTAAATAAAAACATTTAACGAACTAACACATTAAATCACGCCCAAAATCACATGGACACTCTTGACCAGTTCCGAATATTCGCAAAAGTTGCAGAGGTGAGTAGCTTCACAAAAGCTGCTCACATATTGAACATGCCTAGAGCTACAATTTCTATTGCCATTCAAAGCCTTGAGTCAAACATTGGCACTAAACTATTTTATCGCACCACAAGAAGAGTTAGCATAACTACAGATGGTGCCATGCTCCTTGAGCATGTATGCACACTGCTAGAAAATGCAGAGACAATTAATATCTTATTCCGCACCAATCAGCAGCAGGTCTCTGGGCGCCTTAATATTGAAGCCCCCAGCAGGATAGCCAGAAGATTAATCGCGCCAGCGCTTCCAATTTTATTTGAACAGTACCCCAATTTGAGCATTTCATTAGGGTCTTCCGATCGATTTATTAATCTGCTTCAAGATGGGGTTGATTGCGCAATTCGCGTCGGGAACTCATGTGACAGCAACTTGGAGATCAAACCAATTGGACATTTACTTCTAATTAATTGTTGCAGTCCCGAGTATTTAAATAAATACGGGACACCCAAATCAACTGACATATTACATCAAAATCACCTTGCGGTTGGATATGCATCACCCTCCACGGGAGTTGAACTACCATGGGAATATGTTTCATCAGATCAAACTCATACTCTTATCATGCCAAGCAAAGTAACTGTTAACAATGTGGAAAGCTACATCGCATGTTGTTTATCTGGTCTTGGCCTTATTCAAATACCCAAATTTGATGTTCAGGATCTATTGCGAACAGGTGAGCTTGTTGAAGTCATGCCACATGCGAGAGCACAACCCATGAATATTTCGTTTGTTTATCCAAAGAAACATCAACATTCACCACGATTAAATGCTTTTATCAACTGGGCAGAAAACTTACTCCAACCTTACCTTGACTAGCTTCTATCATAACAAACGCCAGCTTGATTAAAAATCATACCAATGCATTAATTTAATGTTTAGAAAGTTAAAATCAAAGCCTCACATACCAGTCAGCTCAGCCAATCCATGTTGTTTGCGCCTGAAAGAAGCCATACTCAAGTTTGAAAATTATGCATCCACACCTTACTACAATAGATAATAATATTTAATTTTCTCCTGAAAGGGTATGTAAGTGAGATCATTGGGGCCATTTCTATGTCATGTCAACCCATCCCCATGTTACAGGTGATGGGCAGTGGAGCGGCTCTGCGAGCGCTGGCAATAGAGTGCGGATGTTATTACGCCAGGTTGCAATTTGCGCGACAAGGTGATTTGGAAAGCTCACGCCATGCGACAAAGGGCATTTGGGAAATGGGGGTGACGAGTACTGCTTGCAATATATGCCAAAGAAGTCTTGCCACCGACAAGTCTAATTCTGCTGTGGACTGCTCCGGCTTCTGTAGGCATCCCTGCTTTCGATAAATCCTCGGTAGTTGCTAGTTATCTTCATGCACCTATTAGGTAAAACACACATCGTAGCTACGCCTCAGTCATACGGCACTTCGAGATTGTGGTCTGTCCCGGGCTCAGTGGACACTAACTTAAGGTGGATAATCTCCACCAAGGAGTGTTCATGACCCAAACCCGT